>QHPY01000122.1 GCA_003219215.1 Verrucomicrobiota bacterium
GGATCTGACGTTGGAGCGCGGCGACAGTATCGATCAGGCAAGACCTGCCAGGTGGATTGGCCGGAGTAGCAGTGCCGCCGAACACATCCGGTTGGACAAAAAGCCGGATGCCCTCGTTCAAACTATTTTTAGAACCAGCTGTGGGGGTGATCTCGCCGAATCCGAGCAATCTTCTCTCCTTGACAGCTTAGGAGAGACTGTTCTAATCTCCTAATCAACTTAGGAGGATAAATGGATTACGAAGCGAACCTTCTTCCCGGCACCCTCGATCTCCTCATTCTCAAAGCAGTTTCCCTCGGCCCGCTTCATGGCTACGGAGTGCTCTTGCGGATCGGGCAAATTTCCGGGCGCGCATTGCTCATTCAGCAGGGAGCCCTTTATCCGGCGCTGTTCCGCTTGGTGCGGCAGGGGCTTTTGAAAACGAGCTGGGATAAATCAGAGAACAATCGGCGCGCGAAGTTTTACGAACTCACGTCGAAGGGGCGCAAGCGTCTGCGCGAGGAAACCGATGGATGGAACCGCCTGGTCGCGGCCATTGCCTCCGCCCTCGCCGCGCAACCGCAGGAAATATGAGTCCGAGCCGGACTGGCATTTGCGACCAGGGAACTGACAAATGATTCTCGCGTATTTTAGATCCTTGGCGGCGAGATTTTTTCATCGTTCTCAAACCGAGAACGATTTGGAAGAAGAGTTGCGCTCACACATCCAGCTCCGCGCTGACGAGCTTGAACGTTTCGGATTAGGCCGCGCCGAAGCAGAACGCCGCGCGCGGATCGAGTTTGGATCCCAGGAAAAATTCAGGGAAGAATGTCGCGAGGCAATCGCCGGCAATTTTATCGACGTCCTGCTTCAGGATGTGCGCTTCAGTTTGCGAATGTTGCGGAAGTCTCCCGGATTTGCCGCAATAGTTGTGCTTACGATCGCCCTCGGCATCGGGGCGACCACGGCGATCTTCAGCGTCGTCGACGCTACATTATTAAAGCCCCTGCCGTACTCGCATCCCGAGGAGTTAATTTCTATTGAATCCGATCTACCGGGAATCAACGCGCACGACGTAGGAATGTCCCAACCGGAATGGCAGGACCTTCAGCAGTCGGGAATTTTCGAATACGTATCCCCGACATGGTTCGATGAAAACAATCTGACCGGCTCGTCGCAACCCGCGCGGGTCCGTTTGTTGATTGTCGCACCCGATTACTTTGCGTTGTTGCGAGCGCAACCTCAGCTGGGCCGCGCATTCGACCCGCAATACAACTCGCCGGGATTTATACCGGAGATCTTGATCAGTGACGCACTGTGGAAGCGCAACTTTGGCGGCGATCCGAACATCTTGGAGAAAAGTGTGCGAATGGACACCGATCTTTACCGGATCGTTGGTGTCATGCCGCCCGGTTTCGATTCGCCCGGCCGGACCGCTGAAGAACGGAACATTGAGATTTGGGCGGCGACTAGTTTTTACGGTCCGCCTCTCCCTGATCAACCGGCGCGTAATCGTCGAAATCTTCCTACCGCAATCGCGCGATTGAAACCTGGATTGACGATCGCGGCAGCGCAAAGTCGGGTTGATGCGCTCGTCGCGTCGCTGCAAAAACAGTTCCCGAGCGATTATCCAAACGGATGGGGAGTGCGACTGCGCCCGCTGAAGGACATCGTGGTCGGAGATGTCCGTCAGCCGTTGCTTCTTTTACTCGGCGCGGTCGGGCTCGTCTTGCTCATCGGATGCGTAAACGTCGCCAATCTGTTGCTCGCTCGCGCCAGCGCGAGAGCGCACGAAATGGCAATTCGCCGTGCGCTAGGCGCCGGCCGAGCCAGGCTGATCCGACAGTTGCTCACAGAAAGCTTGATACTCTCGCTGGTCGGCGGAACCGCCGGAGTGGCAATCGTCTTCGCTGCCAGAGAACCGCTCTTGCGACTGATACCCGAGACTTTGCCACGACTAAACGACACATCGATTAGCTGGAGCGTATTAATCTTCGCTGTAATCGTGTCGATCTTATCCGGCGTGATCTTCGGGCTGGCGCCTGCGTTGCAAGCGGGCCGATTGAATTTAAATCATGCGCTTAACCAGGACGGACGCGGGTCGACCGGTTCGGGCGAGCGAGCCCGGACGCGTCGGCTGCTCGTTATCGCTGAGTTCGCGCTGTCGTTCGTGTTGATGATTGCGGCAGGACTTCTCCTGCACAGCTTTTGGGATCTACTCAGCGCGCGGTTGGGTTTCACTCCTCAAAGCGTGATGAGTGTCCGAACGAGACTTCCATATCCGAATGACGCCAGCGTAGACAAATATGCAACGGCGGCCCAAGAAGCGCCGTTTATCTGCGAGCTGCTGCGCCGGTGCAAATCGCTTCCCGGAGTCGAAGAAGCAGCCATCGGCGATCCGGCCGCGATTCCGTTGGACCAAAGTCAACGGGATCTGAACACACTCGAGGGCAAATTATTCGTAACCTTTGAGGGACAGAGCGCAAAACCAGACGCGGCAACATTGATTGAACGATCCCGCGTTACCCCGGAATATTTTCAGCTGGTTGGAATTCCGCTGCTGCGCGGCCGGCTGTTCAACGAATTCGACACCGACACAACGCCGCAGGTGGCGGTCGTGAATGAAGCATTTGCCCGCAACTACTGGCCTGATGGCGACGCGATTGGTAAACGGTTCAAGTCGATAAAGCCTGATTCGCCGTGGATCACAATCGTGGGCGTGATCGCGAATGCGAGAACACAATCGCTCGCCCAAATGGACGTGCCCCAGCTTTATCTGAACGTTTATCAAAACCCGGCGAAACATTTGGCGATCTTCATGCGCGGCCGTGTCGATACCGCGGCCATTCCGGACCAGGTGCGTGCGCAAGTGCAGGCTGTGGATCAAACACTTCCCGTTTTCGGTGCACAAACGCTCACCCAAACCCTGTCGGATTCTCTGGCCCAACGGCGATTTTCAATGGAAATGATCACGGCGTTTGCTGCGACGGCGTTGCTGCTCGCGGCCATTGGAATTTACGGAGTGATCTCCTTCATGGTGGCTGAGCGCATACAGGAGATCGGGATCCGACTCGCGCTCGGCGCGCAACGGCAGAACATTTTGGGGATGGTGCTTGGGCAAGGACTTCGTCTTGCGCTCTCCGGCGCGGCCGTCGGACTAGTCGGCGCGGTAATCGTTGCACGGTTGATGTTGAGCTTACTCTACGGCGTGAATCCGACCGATCCGCTGACGTTTGCCGGCGTGGCGTTACTTTTTATCACCGTGGCTTTACTTGCCTGTTACGTTCCCGCGCGCCGCGCCATACGCGTCGATCCGATGGTGGCACTCCGATATGAATAGTTCTTCGCGCAGCCACGTCGCGCTGAAGCCGATCGTAAACAGGCAGATTTTGCTGTTCGTGCTGCTTGCATGCTCGTTCGGAACGGCACTTGCGCACATGGGAATCGACCCGAGCGAGTTCCAGGCGCGGCGGCAGTCAGTCATGAACGCGGCGTCGGACGGAATCGTTCTCCTGCATTCCTTTTCAGGTCCGAAGAGTTGGAGTGAATCCGGTTTCCGCCAGGATTCCAACTTCTACTATTTGACCGGCCTCGAAAATCTTCACGCCGCGATTCTCGCGGTCGATGGGACGACGAAGGAAAGTTGGCTTTTCGTGATGGCGCCGACAGCGAGGGAGCAGCGTCGTTTTTCCGATTCCGTTCTGAACGGGTGGGATTCCGCCTATCTCGCCCCGGATCATCAGACGGAACAACTTCTTGGGATCGAGCACATCGTCGCGTGGGACGGATTTGCCGATTTCATCGAGACACAGCGCAAGGCGAATCTAAAGATCCAGTTTTACCTGGATCAAAGCGGCGAGGGCAAAATGGTGGCGGACGTCAGCAATCCGCCGGGTCTGGCGCCAATCGAAAATCCTTATCTCCTGTGGGCGGCAGCGATCAAAGCCAAGTGGCCGGATGCAAACATCGCCGACGCAACGCCGATCCTTCACAAGATTCGCGCGGTCAAAACCGCCGCCGAGATCGCGCTCATGAAGAAGGCGGCGGAATTTACCGATGCAGGCTTCCGCGCGGCGATGGCCGCGATCGTGCCTGGACGGACCAACCGCGAAATTGAAGGAGCTGCCATCGCAGCAGCGTTCCGCGCCGGTGCGGACGGACTTTCGTGGCCCGAGCTCAGGTCAGGTCCGGTGTCGAGCAGGACCGTCTTCCAGAAGTTCTACGATTATCACCTCCTGAACCGGACGCTGCAGGCGGGAGAAACAGCGCCGATGGATCTCGGTTTCAGCTCTGAATTCTATAAAGGAGATGTTGGGCGAACTCTTCCTGTCTCGGGCCACTTCACGCCCGACCAGCGCGAGGTCATCGATTTCATGAACAACGCATATCAAAGCGGGCTGAAGGCAATGCACGACGGGGTTAGCGGCGACGAAATCATCCAGACCTGCATCCGTTACGTTGAAAATCACAAGGATGGACTTCATTCGGATCTCGCCAAACGAGCTGCTGCGGAGCTACTCAAACCGACGAGGTGGGTCATGTACACCCACGGTCTCGATATGGTGGAGATATACCCACCAAAGGAGTTGCACATCGGTAATACAGTGGCGTTCGGACCCGATTTCGATGTCGATGGACAGGGTTTCTACGAAGAGGACGTCTCCCTCATCACAGCGGACGGACACCAGCTCATCAATCCACCGTTGCCTTATGCGGCGGCAGACATCGAAAAAATGATGGCGCAGCTGAAGCAATCCCAAAAATGAAGACGCCACTGACCTAATGATAGTGATGCCTTTCAAATGGCGATTAATGCAGACGCATTACCGCCAGTATAGTCGGCTTCGACTACATGCGGGATGGCGACGTGAAGGCAGCGATTGAAGTTTTGAAGCTGGTTCTTCTCGCTTATCCCGATTCGGCTGATGCAAACGAGAACTTAGCTGATGCGTACTTGAAAGACGGACAAAAGGGTCTGGCACGGCAGCATGCCGAAAAAGCATTGACCATGCTGGATGCCCATACTGTAGCGGCGTCATCATGGAGCGATACCGAAGAGTACCGAGGTGAGATTCGCCGCGGCGCGGAAAAAGTCCTCAAGAAGTTGAACCAAAAACCGCAATAACCTTCGCTGTCAGCCCCAAAGTTCGCGAGAAGGAATTCCAATCCGGCTGTTCTGATAAGAGAGTCCGTGCTCACGATCGCGGGCTAGGAGCAGCGGTCCGTCAAGATCGACATAGTCGGCGATGCTGGCGAGGAGCCGGGCGGGAGCCATGCCCAAAGAGGTGCCAATCATGCAACCGATCAACAACTTGAACCCGGCTTTACGCGCTTGCTCGCACAGATGAAGTGCCTCAGTGGGTCCGCCAGTTTTGTCGAGTTTCACATTGATTACTTCGTAACGACTCGTTAGGCGCGCAAGATCATCACCGGTGTGACAACTTTCATCCGCGCAGACTGGAACTGGATGGTCGAGCGTTAGGAGAACTTCATCAGCATCAGCGGGAAAAGGTTGTTCGATCAGTTCAACCCCCAATCTTTTCAGCGCTGGGACAATTTTTTCAAAGTGCGAAGGCGACCACGATTCATTCGCGTCGATGAGTAGACGCGCCGCCGGAGCTGCTTCACGCACCGCTTCAACTCGCGCAAGATCGACATCATCGCCGCCGAGCTTGAGTTTTAAGATTGGCGCGCTTGGATTCGCTTTGGCCGCCGCCGCCATTTTCTCCGGCGTATCCAGACTAATCGTGAATGACGTTTCAACTTTCGGGACCATCAGAACGTTGGCCAACTCCCAGGCGCGTTTGCCCGAGATTTTTGCTTCCAAGTCCCATAACGCGCAGTCCAGCGCGTTGCGCGCAGCGCCTGCTGGCAATAATTGCTGGATTCGATGTCGATCCAAGCTCTTCTCGCGTTTGATCGATTCAATCTGTTCCAGGACAGATGCAACGCTTTGATTATAGCGGGCGATCGGGACCCCTTCCCCGCGTCCGGTGTGTTGCCCATCGGTCACGGTAACGACGACAACTCGCGCTTCAGTGCGACTGCCCCGCGAAATCCGAAACAACTGCTTGAGCGGCCAGATTTCTTCTCGTGCTTCGATCTGCATTCATCCTAAAGAACGCAGGAAATCAGGAAAGCAATTCAGAGTTTTAAAGGCAAGCGTTACTTCAAATATTTGTCGAACCAGGCGACGGTTTGATCGAGACGGTCGCTTTGGTTTTCTGGTTTGAGGAAGAGATGGCCTTCGCCGGGATAGATGATGAGCTGGGTCGGTACATTCAACGTTCGCAACGCATGCCAGAATTCGTATGACTGCGCCGACGGACATTCAGCGTCGTGTTCGCCGACAATGACGAGCGTTGGAGTCTTCACGTTTTTGATGAAGTGAATCGGTGAGCTCTTTTCGTAAGCGGCGGGATCGTCGTAGACCGATGCGCCGAAGAACGGGATCATCCATTGATCGATCAAGTTCTGGCCGTAGTAACTTTGCCAATTGGCAATGCCGGCGCCCGCTACTGCGGCGCGGAAACGAGTTGTCTGCGTCACTGTCCACATCGTCATGTATCCGCCGTAACTCCAGCCGGTGACTCCCAGACGATTTGGATCGATCGGATATTTTCTTATCGCGGCATCGACTCCGGCCAGCGTGTCGCGGAGATCGCCGAGTCCGAAATCTTTCACGTTTGCGCGAGTGAATTCTTCGCCCTGACCGTAGCTGCCACGCGGATTCGGCAACAAAACGTAGTAACCGCGCGACGAGAGAGCCGCGATAATCGCTCGCGACATTCCAAACGAAGCTGGCCATTCCGGCGTTGTGGCGCTGGAGGGCCCTCCGTGAATGAGAACCACCATCGGATATTTTTTTCCCGATTCGACTTTCGCCGGCGGTAGGAGCCAGCCTTGGACGTTGAATCCCTCATTTGTCCACTCGACGTTTTCCGCTTTCCCCCAAGTTGCCGAAATTTCCCCGTTGTTTTTTGTCAGCTGGCGCCATTCGCCGATGCGTCCGGCCCAGACTTCAGGAGGCGCTTCATAACTGCTGCGCACAACGGCGGCGAATTTTCCGTCCTTTGCGAGTGCGAAATCAGGAAAATTGCCGAAAGCATGAAAGCTTTCCGGCCCCTTCCAAATTGTGCGTACGGAATTGTTCGCCACGCTCAATTCCGAGATCGCGCCTCCGCCACCAACGTATTCGGTGATCAGGATTCGCTCCGGCGCCTGCCAGAAGAGCGAACTCACCGAGGTTTTGCGACCGGGCGCGCGATTTATCAGGCCGCCTCCGTCTGCCGCAATCGTGAATAAATCGCCGCCGTGAAATCCTTCATCGCTCATCAACCCTTCAATGAACGCGACCGATTTCCCGTCCGGCGACCAGCGCGGAACCGCGACCTGGAGGGAAGGTTTGTAGATGGATGTGGCGATGCCCTTGGCGATGTCGATCTTGTGGATCTGCGCGATCCACCAATTGTTGTCGCCCGGCCCCGGGGCCGCCGTTGTGACAAACATTTTGTCGTCGGGCGACCAATCGAAATCGTAAATGTGCAGATCGGGCGGCGAAACTTGCCGGAGCTGGCCGGTCGCAACGTCGAGAACTGCGATCCGCTGATTGTGGCGGCGTATCGGCTTAATTTGGTTAGTTTTTTCGGCGTTAACCCGTCGCTATTGACCGTCCAGAGTTGTTTCTGGTCTTTCTCGCCCGCAGTAGAAAAGAACGCCAGCGTTTTGGAATCGGGCGACCACGCAGGATCGGCATCGGTCCGATCGCCAATCATCGCAAGGTTAATCATCGTTGCCGGCGAATTTTCCGACGCCTCGCGGACATACGTTTGCTTGGATGTGGTTGCGGCGGTGGACTGCACCCACGCCACATTTTTGCCATCGGGAGAAAGAGCAACGTCGCTATAAAGGACAGTCTTACCCAACTGTTCGGTCAGCTGCATGGTTTGAGCTGTTAACAGTGCCGGAAAAAGAGATGCCAGCAAAAAATGTTTCATCGGCCGAGCAAGGAGATCGGAGCTAGGAGCTGGGAGTTGGAAAATTGCGATCGTAAGGGATAATGTTGTCCCATTCGTCGGCGGATGAGCGGGCGACAAAGGCGACGACGGGTTCGGTGTCGCTCATGTTGAAGACTTCGTGAGGCACGCCGGGTTTGATGTAAATGAAATCGCCGGCTTCATTTTCCAGCATTTTCCTGCATTCGTCTCCGAACTCGTGGCGTACTTTTCCCTCGATGATGTAAAGGATCACTTCGAAGCCGACATGAATGTGCGCGTAGGCGATGCCGCCCGGCGGAATGGTGGCGATGTTAGCGGATAACTTGGTCGTGCCGACGTTCTTGGAGGACATTCCTTGCTTATAATGAATCCCATTCCAATCACGACGAGCGCCGCCTCCGCGAATGGTTAGTATGCCGTCATGATCTTCCACTGCGCTGAGTTGGATATTGTCTTTCATAAGCGTTTTCTTAAGAGCGTGCGGTTTTTCTTACTGGAAGAAGGTTGTTCACCAAAGCATTAGTTGTCTTCTCCAAAAAGATCCCCCACGCACTGAGGACTGCGGCCGTGATTAGAAAGATGAAGAGAAAGACCGAGATCGGTTGTGGTCGAATCCGAAGTCCAAGCCAAATCACATAAGGCTGGTGAATGAGATAGAGGCCGTAGGAATAAACCCCGACGAGACCGACGATTTTGGCGAGGCCGGCAACGCGCGAGATCAATCCGGCGATGCCGACGGTTGCGAGAAAACAACACGCACCCGTGCCAAAATCGCAAAAGACGTAAGCGATGCCGTTGTCGTAAAGTTTCAGCGCCAGCGGATACAAAATCAGACCGGCAATCAGTCCGGGGCCGCGCAAGAAAAACCGTTCCGCGCGCGATGTCGCCGGGCCCGCCTCGCGGCGGGCAGCCCCTTCAACCGCAGCGACGCGTTGTGAAGAAATATGCGTACCGAAAGGGCTGGGCGACCCAGCCAGTTCGGTTGAACTCGCTGCCGTTTGGGCCCGCTGCGTGCGGGTCGATCCGACGTGCCACATTCCGAGCGCCATTCCCAAAGCGAATTCAGGGAGGCGACAAATCGCAAAGCCGCCGAGGATCCAAAAACCATGTTGCGGATAAACATCGAGCATCAGATAGCGAACGAAAAATCCGAGCGCACACGCGCCGAGGAAGAATGGCCATGCTCCAAATTTTCGCGCCCCCCAAAAGAGCAGGGGAAAAATCAGATAAAATTGGATGAGCATGGAGAAGTACCACCAGGCGGCGTTGAGGTACATGAAGTTCATCGAGATATCGATGAAGCGGAGACCCAGTAGACTGAGAATGATCCGGCCATCGACCGGCTCTAGTCGCGCGACGAAAGGCGAAACAAGATAAACGATGTGTGCCACCCAATACATCGGATAAAGCCTAACGAATCGCGCGCCGTACCATGCACCCCAGGCGAAGTGGCCTGATTCGGCGCGGCCCATGGTCGATTGCATCAGCGTCCAGCCGCTTAGAATGATGAACGCACCGACCGCGTGGAAACCGAGGCCGGAGATTTGCCACCAGGCGCCGCGCAAGATCGACATGGTTCCCGCGACGAGACCGCTCCAATCCGCAGGCGGAAGCTGGTAATGCTCGAAAACGGTTCGGAAGAAATGGAAATAGACGACAAAAAGAATGGCCAGACCCTTAGAGACATCCAGCCACTGCAGTCGTTTCATCGCCGGCGCCAAGAAAAGCAGGAATTCGGAGGTTAAGACAGAATTAACAGAATTCGTTTCCGAATCGCCGAGACCGCGTTGTTTTTGCGTGAGTTGCCCAAGACCAATTGTATAAGCTGGCGGTCGATGAAAGCCGCTAGCGGATCGACAACATCACGGAGTTTCGTGGCGTTCGTTCGCGCGGAATATCCGTTCTTCATCGGGCTCGCGACTGCCGTGACTTTTCTCGCGCTCGGAAACCAGATCCTGGAAGACGTCGCGCATCCGTTATTGGTCAGCGCAATTTTCGTTGTTCTACTGGCCGCCGTTCTCTGGTCGGCGGTTTCGGTCGTGCGTCACGCTGATTGCCTGGCGGTAAAGTGCGGCGAGCCTTACGGGACACTTATCCTCACGCTTTCTGCGATCAGCATCGAGGTGGTGATGATCTCCGCCGCGATGCTCCACGGCGCGAATAACCCGACCCTCGCTCGTGACATGATGTTCGGTGTGGTCATGATTGCGCTTAATGGCCTGGTGGGATTTTCTCTTTTGTTAGGCGGATTGCGTCACCACGAGCAAAATTACAATCTCCAGGGAGCGAGTGCATATCTGAACGCGATCATGGCACTGATCGTCCTTGGATTGGTTCTGCCCAACTTCACGACTTCGCTTTCCGGGCCGCGGTTCTCATCTATCCAGGAAATGTTTCTCATCGTCACGTCTCTGAGTCTTTACATAGTTTTTCTTTTCATTCAGACCGGCCGACACCACCAATATTTCAAAGAGGCCACAGGTGCGCCGGGCACAACTGCGGCCGGCGGGCATCCTTCTCCATCACATTTCAAGTCCACTGGTTTCCACGCGTCGATGTTGTTTCTGTATCTGATCGTCGTTGTAGTGTTGGCGGAGAAGTTCGCAATTCCTCTCGACAATTGCATCGAGCGTCTCGGCATGCCGCAAGCGTTTGGGGGTGCGATCGTTGCTGGGTTGGTGCTGGCGCCGGAGGCATTGAGTGCGGTCAAGGCGGCGAGAGGAAATCAGTTACAACGGTCAGTAAATATTCTGCATGGGTCCGTGCTCGCTTCCATCGGTTTGACCATTCCGGCAGTGCTCATTATTGGCATGACGACCAACCGCCAGGTCATCCTCGGAATTGAAGGCGGTAATCTTCCGCTGCTGGTCCTTACTTTAGGTGCGAGCGTAGTAACGTTCGGCAGCGGCAAGACCAACATCTTGCAGGGGTGCGTCCATTTGGTGCTGTTCGCCGTTTTCTTACTGCTGATCTTCAGTCCGTAACGATCGGGGCCGGAGTCCGCGATGCCGGTCTTCTTTCAATTATCACCAGAAAAATTCCACCGAGAACCGCGATCGATGCTATTGCGTAACGCAAAGTAATCGGTTCGCCGAGCAACAGAATGCCACCGGTGGCGGCAATCACCGGCACACTGAGCTGAACCGTCGCCGCGCTCGCAGCTTTTAGATCGGGCAGCGCCGCGTACCAGATCACGTAACCGAGTCCGGAAGTGATCGCGCCCGAGATGACAGCGTAAGTGATGCCTAACGAGTCGAGATGCATTTTCGGCAGCATGAGGACACTGACCAGCGCCGCGAATGGAACCGCGCGCAAAAAATTTCCAGCGGTAGCGGCGATGGCGTCGCGGTCCGAGCCGGACTGGCCTTTCACTTTTCCGCGCAGCGAATAAACGCCCCACGCTACGCCGGCACCTAACATCAACATGGAACCGATCAACGGTGGAGCGGAAAGACCGGGGAAGACGAGGACAACAAGTCCGATCACAGCAATGAGCAGACCGATGACTTGAATTGCGCGGAGCCGTTCGCCTTTGCGAAATCCCCAGAGAATCATTGTTGCCTGGACTGCGCCGAACAGAAGGAGCGCGCCCGTTCCGGCAGAGAGAGTGTTGTAGGCAAACGAGAAGGTCGCGGCGTAAGCAAACAGCGCGAGCCCGGAGATCCAATTGCCATGAGTGCGACGGTCATAGACCGCCGTTACAGAAGAAGTGCGTTTGCGCATCGTTATGATGAGCCAAAGCGCGAGCGCGCCGGAAAAAATGCGAATAAAGGTAAAGCTGGCGGCGTCGATGCCGGTTTCTTTGAGCGCCGCTCGACAAAGGAGCGAATTACTCGCGAACGCGATCATCGCCAACAGGGTCAGGAAGAAAATTCGCGCGCTCATGTGTGCGAATCTGCGCAAGTAAAAACAGGTGCGCCTTCCGCGGTGACGTTGCTCAATCGGCAATCGGCTCAAAACCTGCGAACCCGCCGTCGCCCCGGAGCGCGGGGGCTATGGCGTGGCAGGCATTTCTTTTATTCATTCCTTGATAGGCTCAAAGCCGGCAAATAAGTCTTCTGCTTCCGCGAGCGTTTTCAACGGAACACAATCGCAAACAGCGAAGAATTTGTTCCACATCGCAAGCACGTTCGGATTTTTGTGGGCGGCTTCGATCGCTTCCTGCGATTTCCATTCTGAGACTTCGATTATCGTGCCGTCGCGCGAGCGCATGATCGTCGGAGCGCGATCAGTCACAAGGTTTTCTTTGCGCAAAGTCGGCACGCGGCTTTGCACGAGATCGACAAGCTCGTTTTCTTTACCCGGCTTTGGACGATAGGCGACGATGACAACGATGCCACTCATAGATCACGCGGCCGATGCGTTATCGCTCGGCGCGAGGAGATGGCCGAACATTTTGCCGGCGGCAAGAAAGATGATTCCGGCAATTCCGGCCAAGGCTGCGTGAAGAAGCCAGAATTGGGTCGCCGGCATTTTTTCGAGAAAGCCGCCGATCCAGCCGACAAGATTGTTGCCGGCAAAAAACGCCAGATAATAAACGCCGATAATGGTGGCGGACAATGCGGCGGGAGCTACCCGCGCGTAGAGCGCGAGCGAAACCGGAAAGACATTTGCGAATCCGGCGCTGTTTAGGACGTGAAACGCGATCAGCCAGCCGATTGATACTTTTCCTCCGGAAGCTGCGGCGAGCGCGGCGCCGATCACGAGCGAAAGCATGCCGGTCACAGCGATGAGGCTGCCGATCGCGATCTTGTTGATCTCCGTCGGTTCCGGATATTTCTTCGACCAAATGCGCCAGAATATGACTGCGATGAAAAGAAAACTAACCGACACGATCGAATCGAGCGTGATCAACCACGTCGTCGGCATCTTTTTTCCGAAGAAGATGAGATCGGCGTGGTCCTGCGCCCAAACCAGATAAGCGTTGAAGATTTGCTGGTTGGGAATGATCGCGATCGTCAGAAATGGCAAAAGCGCAATCAGCACAAGGATTGCGATCTTGTCGCGACGCGTCAGCTTCGTTTTGGCGGTGTGATTCGGGCTCGTTTCCTTTTCTTCGACAACGGGCGAGTCGGGCGGCAAATATTTCCGGCCTGACAAATAGATGGTCAGCCCGATCAACATGCCGACGCCGGCGGCGCCGAAACCCCAGTGCCAGCCGTAAACTTCGCCGAGGGTGCCGGCGATCAGGGGCGAGATGATGACGCCCGCGTTGATGAAGATGTAATAAATTTGGAAAGCGTCCGCGCGGCGATTGTCGCCGGTCGCGTAAAGCGCGCCGACCTGACTCGCGAGATTTCCTTTGAAACAACCGACACCGCTAACCAGACAAAGCAGGGCCAGCAGGAAACTGAAATCGAACGCCATCAGAAAATGGCCGAGCGCCATGAGCGAGGCTCCGATCGTGATGGTAAGAGTGCGACCAAGCCAACGATCCGCGATTAAACCGCCGGCGATCGGCGTGAGATAAACAAGGCCAGTGTAGAGGCCAAAGATCGTCGAAGAGAGCGGTTGAACGTCGAGAGGTCCGCGAAAACTCTCGATCAGATGACGGAATGGAGCGAATCCGGCGATATGATCGACATGCGGCGGGTGTAGCAACCGGTTGACCATGTAAAGGACGAGAAGCGCCTGCATGCCGTAGTAGGAAAAACGCTCCCATGCTTCGGCGAAAGCGATGTAGGCGAGCCCGCGCGGATGCCCGATGAAACTGCGGTCCTCAGGATTGTGCACGAAACAAAGTAGAAATTAGAAAATGGGAAGTAGAAAGAACAAAGTAGAAAACCGCGCGGGGACGACCGATGTTGTTGAGCGAGATATGAAACTGCCAACGATCAAAGAGCGAAAACGATTTCGATCGCCGACGGTAACGCCTCAAGCGCTGGAGTGGGATGGCAGCGTGCTTTGGATGAGTTCGCGCGACCTTGGCACTCTTTTTAAGATCGACATCAACGACTGGAAAGCAGTCGAAGAGATCGACCCGCCGGGAATTGTTTGGGCGGCAGTCGCGACGAACGGCGCGATGCATTTCACTATTGGTAAAGGATTGAATGACGATCGCTACGTCTATCGCTACGATTCGCAGAACGGCTTCACGAAGCTCTTTACCTGTCCGGATTTCACCGGCTCATATCTGAGTTACGACGGAGAAAATCTTTATCTGAGCCAATGGTATGAAAAGCGCATCCTGAAGTACGACGACCAGGGAAACATCCTTCGCGAGATCGACATCGGCGCTGAAATCTGCGGCCACACGTTTGTCGACGGAATGATTTACGTTTTGCGCGGCGTGGAAAAGCCAAATGAGGATTGGCGGATCGCACGACTCGATCCGCGCGAAGAAACGCCGAAAGTCACGGACCTCGCGGTGGTGCCGTTCGCGTCGCGGTCACTTACCTTTGATGGGGAAGATTTCTGGTCGAATCACCGCGCGGCGAACACGACAATTTCCTTTGTTCGTCCCGATTGATTCGACCTTACGGTTTCAGCAGCGGAGCAAAGGCGCTGCGATATTGCCAAAGTAAGAACAGCTCGAGCACGGTGACGACGAGCGCGGGCGGAAAGCCTTCCGGCGCCATCAGAATGTGGAACGCCCAGATGTTGAAAACGATCGCAGCGAGGATGGTTAGACCGAGTGGAACAAAACGACCGATGAGCAAAAGCAAACCGGCGATTACTTGCATCCCGCCGATGATGTAAACGTAGCCGCTGTCAAGAAACGCTTTCAGGTAGAGTCCGGCCAAGCCTTGCGGCAGCGGCGGCATGGGAAGGAAATGCAGGAAGGCGTTCGAGCCGAAGAAGACGAAGATGAGCCCGAGAAGGACGCGGGCAATGATGGTTAAAAGTTTCATGGCGCGCGATGCTGCATGATTCCAGTCGAATTTCCAATCGCGAAATAAAAATGCGTGAATCCCCACCCACCGCGGCTCATCATTCAAGTGTGCGCATCAGCGAGATGAATTGGATGATGGTGGAGGAATATTTGAAACGCGACGACCGTTGCGTGTTGCCGCTTGGGAGCACCGAACAGCACGCATATCTGAGTTTAAGCGTGGACAGCATCTTAGCGGAACGGCTTGCGACCGAAGTTGCGGAGTTGGCCGGCGTTCCGGTGTTTCCCGTTCTCGCTTACGGGATCACGCCATATTTCCGTGCGTTTCCGGGAACGATCACGCTGCGGGTGGAAACCTACATGTCGGTCGTATGCGACATCCTGGGCGCGCTGGCTGAACACGGGTTCAAGCGAATTCTAATTGTGAACGGTCACGGTGGAAACACTCCGGCGCAGGGACTGGTCGGCGAATGGATGGCAGATCATCCCGGCATCCGGGTGAAATTTCACAATTGGTGGAACGCGCCGAAAACGTGGGCGGAAGTGCAGGCGATTGACCCGGTGGCATCGCACGCGTCCTGGATGGAAAATTTTCCGTGGACGCGTCTGGAAAAAATCAAAATGCCATCGGAGCAAAAGCCGGAGGTTGATATAAATCACCTTCGCCAGCTCGATCCGAAGGCGCTGCGTGTGTATTTGCAGGATGGCAACTGGGGCGGCATCTATCAACGCAGCGATGAAGAGATGATGAAAATCTGGCGCGTGGCCGTCCAAGAGACAGTAGAGTTGTTGAATAGCGGCTGGGCAAAAGTAGACTGACAATAGTGCCAACAAGCTTTGGCGTACG
>QHPY01000017.1 GCA_003219215.1 Verrucomicrobiota bacterium
AGCGTCATCGCCATCACTATTTACGTCAGCAAAAAAACTTCCGGCGAAATTTCCGAATTCGGCACCCACCGCTCGCTCTGGCGGATCTAAAACCAGTTGAGAGTTGAGAGTTGATGGTTGAGAGAACCGCAATGGCGGAATCCTCCGAATCCCTCAACACTCAACCCTCATCTTTCAACCGTTTGCGCGACATCGTCGCCAAATTGCGTGGGCCCGGCGGTTGCCCGTGGGATCAGGAGCAGACACACGAATCGCTTTTGCCGGCGACAATTGAAGAAGCGTACGAGGTGGCGGAAGCCGCTCGCGCTAGAAACGACGCCCACTTTCAGGAAGAACTTGGCGATCTCTTGTTGCTGGTGGTGATGCACGCCGAGATCGCGCGCGAAGCCGGGCGATTCACCATCGACAACGTCATTGCGGAGATCACCGACAAACTCGTCCGGCGCCATCCACACGTTTTTGGTGAGAGCGACGCGCGCGACGCCAGCGCCGTTTTGAAACAATGGGAAGCAATCAAACGCGAAGAGAAAAAAGGCGACCAACACTATCTCGCCAGCCTTCCGGGCGCTTTGCCCGCTCTAATGCGCGCGCAAAAAGCGCAAGGCAAAGTCGCGCGGGTCAATTTCGATTGGAAAGAACTGCGCGACGTGATCGCCAAAGTTGAAGAAGAGCTCGGCGAATTAAAGCACGCGGTCGAAAGCGATGATCGAGAATCGACCGAGGACGAGATTGGCGATTTGCTTTTTGCGGTCGTCAATCTGGCGCGCAAATGCAAACTCGACGCGGAGACCGCGCTGCAATCCGCCACCGACAAATTCGTCGGGCGATTTAATTTATTGGAAGATAAACTGCGAGCGCGCGGCAAGAAACTGGGCGATGCCGATCTGCCCGAGCTGGATGCGATCTGGAATGAGATCAAGAGGAAGTGAGGTTGCTTCTGCGTCGCGTTTAGCCATATTGCCCGTCCCCGATGCAGATCCTGATTAACTTCCTGCTCGCGATTTATGTTCTGGTCGCGCTTCTGATGTTGCTGGTCATTTTGATGCAGCGTCCAAAGAGCGAAGGACTGGGCGCGGCCTTTGGCGGTGGCGTGACCGAAAATATTTTCGGCGCGCAAACCACCAATGTGCTGGTCAAGTTTACCGGCTGGTTGGCCGGGATCTTCTTCGCCCTCACCTTCACTTTGTCGATCTTGTATGCGCATAAGGCCAGCCGGGACACGGGACTCCGGCAGGAACTACTCAAGCAGCAAAGCGCCGCGCTACCATCGGCGTCGCCAGCAGCGGCAAAACCATCTGGATCGGCCGCGCCTGCCTCCGGTGCCGGAGTTGTTCCCGCGGGAAGCGCGACACCAGTGGCGTCGGCGCCGGCTGCGCCCCCAGCTTCACCGAAACCCAAACAGTAATCTGTTGTCGCGCGAACTCGCCGCTGAGTTAACGCTACACGATCGAGGTGGTTAGAGATACTGCACGGGAGCGGCGTGTGCATTTGTCGAAAAACACGGTAACAGTGCCCCAATGCGTGTGATTGCAGCACTAACGGCGCAATGCGCGCTTGTATTGTGCGGAACGATTTTTGCGCAAGAGCCTTACAAATTTTTCAACGAAATTCGGATCGGCGGCGAAGGCGGCTGGGATTATGTAACGATCGATGCGACGGCGCGCCGTCTTTATCTCTCGCACGCCACGAAAGTAGTCGTTGTCGATCCTACCAAGAATGCCGTAATCGGCGAGATCGCTGACACGCCCGGTGTGCACGGATTTGTAGCGGTGCCGGAGTTGCAGCGCGGTTTCTCAACCAACGGAAAGGAAGCGAAAGTTAGCGTTGTTGACTTAAGTACGCTCAAGACGATTTCGAAGATCGACACCGGGGCAAATCCCGATGCGTTGATCTACGAGGCGCGTCGTGGCGAACTCTATGTTTTTAATCACACGGGAAATTCGGCGACGGTGATAGACGCAAAAGCAGCAAAGGTAATCAGCACCATCCCTCTTGATGGCAACCCGGAGTTCGCCGCCGCCGATGCAGATCGTGTTTACTGCAACATCGAAGACAAGAGCGAGATCGAAGTCATCGACACATCGAAGCACGAGGTCGTCGCACGTTGGCCGCTCGCGCCGGGAGAGGAGCCGACTGGAATGGCCTTGGATGCAGCTCATCATCGGTTATTTGCCGGTTGTCATAACAAGTTGATGCCAATGCTCGACACGCAAACGGGCAAAGTTGTCGCCACGGTACCAATCGGCGCCGGTGTCGACGCCTGTGTATTCGAAGATGCGACGCAGTTCGCCTTTGCATCATGCGGCGATGGCACGACCACAATTGCGAAGGAAGAGACTCCACAGAAGTTGACTGTCGTTCAGACGTTAAAAACAGAACGTGGTGCGCGAACGATGGTGCTCGACCCCGAAACGCATCGAATCTATTTGCCTACCGCGGAATTTAAGCCCGCGCCTTCGCCAGCGCCGGGTGCATCTCCCGCACGGCCGACGATTGTACCAAATACGCTGAAGCTTTTGGTTTACGGCCCAACCGAATCGCCGAAACCCTAACGGCGGTTAGTCTGACAGTGAACCCCCGCTGTGGGCTCCAAGATAGCGAGCAATGCGGGGAGAATAATCAGCACGAGCGGCAGGGAAAAAATTAGTCCCGAAATAATGGCAATCGCCAATGGTTGCTGCATGGCTGCGCCGTGACCGATGCCCAGTGCCAGCGGGAGCAAAGCAAGAATGGCAGCGAAAGCGGTCATCGAAATCGCGCGCATCCGATTAATTCCTGCCAGAATCAAACGGTCGTCGCTGGGGGGCAGCGAACGAAATTCCGAGTAATAAAAAATCGCGATCTCGGTGACGATTCCCACAATCATGGTCATGCCCATGCGTGAGGTGATATTGAACTCGGTGCCGGTGACCCACAGTCCGACGAAAACTCCGGCAACGGCAAACAACGGGACGAGCAACATGGCAAAGGCGACGCGGAAACTTTCGTAAAGAAAAAGCAGAAGCAGAAAAACGAGAATGATGGCCGCAATCAAAATGATAGTGAGACCGCGGAAGGCGATCTGCTGTTGTTCGTAAAGTCCGCCGAAAGTGTAGAGAACGTTGCTCGGAATCACGCGCGAGCTGGCGAGCTTGCGTTTCACTTCGCGAACCGTCGAACCGAGGTCGCGGCCGCTGATGCGTGCGGTCACCGCGACCATGCGTTTGAGATCGTCACGCATAATTTCGGGCTGGCCGCTCAACGGAATAAGCGTGGCCACGCGCTTGAGCGGAAACAAGTGCCCGTCCGGCGCTCGCAAGAGAAGATTGTCGACGTTGCGCATGGTTTCGCGGGCATCGCGTGGAATCCAAACGCGCACACCGATTAGTTTCGGTCCCTGTTGGACGTGCGTGGTCACGTTGCCCCTCAAGAAATCATTGAGCGCTTTGGTAACTGCCTCCGGGTCCATGCCTTCAAGCGCTACCTTGACTCGGTCCACCTGTATGTTGAGCGCATCACCTGCCGGAACGATGCCGTTTTTTACCTCGACTACGCCGCGAACTTTCGAAATCGTGTCGGCCACCTGCGGCGGCAACGTGCGCAGAAGTTCTTCGTCGTCGGAATAAAGTTTGATTTCGATCGGTTGCGGCACGCTGGTCAGGTCGCCGATCAAGTCTTCCATCAACTGCAAAAGTTCGACTTGAAGACCGGGAATATGTTTTTCGATCTCATCCCGAACATCGTTCATGACTTCCTCAATCCCACGCCGCGGAAATGGTTTTAAACGAACAAAAAAATCGCCGATGTTAGCTTCAGTGATGCCGCCGCCGAGCTGCAGTCCGGTGCGGCGCGAATAGGTCTGCACTTCCGGAGTCTCTTGCAAAATCGATTCGACCTGCCGAAGCAAACGATCGGTTTCGGCGAGGGACGTGCCGGGCGGCGAAATGTAATCGAGAATGAAACCGCCCTCGTCCATGACCGGCATAAAACCGGAACCAACATCTTCGAAAGCGATGAAGCCAAGCAATAGTAGTGGCACCAAAAAGATGATGACGACGCGCGGCTGGCCAAGAAACCACTGCATCTTCTCGCGATAAACTTCGTGCACGCGACGCGTGAATGGTCCGTGTTCCTTGATCTCGGCGTCTCTTCTTTTTAGAAACGTGGCGCACAATATCGGTACTGCGAGCCACGCCACAATAAACGAGATGATGAGACTCGCCGCCATTGTCAGCGAAAGCGCCTTGAAAAAGGCGCCCGCAACACCGCTCAGAAATGCCAGCGGTGTAAAGATGATGATCGTTGCCGCGGAGGAACCGGCCAGCGGGTTGCTGAATTCGCGGGCGGCGTCGAGCACTCGCGAATGCGGATCGCCTTCACCCACGCCGCGCACGCGACGCACGATGTGTTCCACCATCACAATTCCATCGTCGATGATGAGACCAACGGCAGCGGCCATGCCGCCAAGCGTCATGATGTTGAAACTCATTTTCAGGACGTAGAGCAGCAGAATGGTGGCGGCCAGCACGGCCGGCACAGTCAGGCTCGCGATCAGCGTAACTTTCCAGTCGCGCAGAAAAATCAATAAAACGAAGCCGGCCAGAACCATGCCGATCAGGATTGCATCGCGCGTGCTGCGTTCCGACGCGATGATGAGATCGCTCTGGTCGTACCAATCGGCGATCTTCACTCCTTCAGGAATTTGTTTCTTGATCTGGCCGAGCTTCGTTTTGATCCCACGCGCGATCTCCACCGTATTTCCAGACGGCTGCTGATAAACCTGGAAAAGAACCGCGTCGTGGCCATCGGCGGTCACACGAACCCATTGCGGCTCAGATGAGTGTTCGACCGTGGCGACGTCGTCGAGCAAAACCACGCCGTCGGGCGTCGACCGCAACACGGTGTGTTCGATTTGGTCGAACTTTATGAACCGCGTGTCCGAAACGACGAGGTAAAGTTTGTCGTACTGCTCGAGCCGCCCGACTGCGACCAGAACGTTCGAGGCTGACAACGCGCTCGCGACTTCAGCCAGCGTCATCTTAAAGGATTGCAATTTATCTGGATCGACCGTGACCCGGTACTCCTCGACGCGACCACCTTGAACGCTGACGCGCGCGACTCCCGAAACCGTGGAAAGGGCCGGACGCAAAGTGTAGAGGGCGAGATCGCGCAGCTCGACCAGCGAATGCGAATCGGAGGTGAGACTGTAGGCAATCACCGGAAACACGGTTGGATCCATGCGCTCGACTTCGAACGAAGTGCCGGACGGCAGGCTCGGGAGAATTTTGTTTACCTGCGACTGGCATTGCAGCATTGCCGAGATCATGTCTTCGCCCCAATTGAAGTTGACCGAGATCTCCGAAGTGCCGCGACTGGTTGTCGATCTTAAGTTGCGTACGCCCGGAATTGCGCGGACTGCTTCCTCGACCGGTGTCGTAACTTCTACGGTCATCTGCTCGGCTGGCCGATCGCCGGCATCGAGCGTGATGCGGATGCGCGGGAAGCTCACCTGCGGAAAAAGCGAGACCGGTAGCGAAAAGCTGGCGAGCGCGCCCGCAAGGGCGAATGCACCGAGCAAAAACAAAATGGAACGCGCATGGCTGTGCGTCCACGCGGTAAAGCTCATTTTTTGATCTCGACGGCCATGCCGTCTTCGAGCTCGTAATTTCCGACGGTCACGACCGGGTCGCCTTCATGCAGGTCGTCCGCGGTCACTTGGATTTCATTTGGATTTTCCGCACCGATTTTGACGGTGTGCTTGGTCGCGCGATTATTGGCCACTGTGAAAACCTCAAACTCGCGTGACTCGTTAGGCAAAACGGCCGGTCGTGGCACGACCAGCGCGTTTTTTTCGGTGCGCTGAATCTCACCGCGCACATAGCCATCTAATAAGAGTTTTGTTCCCTCCGGCAAGGCGACGTAAACATCGACAAGTCGAGTCGTTGGATCAATCCGGCGCGTAACCAAGCGGACGGTTCCATCTACTTTTGCCGCGGTTGGGTCGTTCATCGCCACGACTGTGATCGGCGCGCCTTCTTGCGCGGCCGAGAGATCTTCCGCTTCCACGCCGAGTTTCACTTCGATTTCATTCTCGGCAACGATTTCAACCAGTGGACCGCCAGGCGGAACAATCTGACCGTCCTGGGCGTCGACTTTGGCAATCACACCAGACATGTCGGAGTGAATGCGGTTATCCCCTCCGGCGCCGGCGCGTTGCAGACCGCTGAGCTGAGCCTCGGCATCGCGCGCCGTTTTTTCCGCTGCGCTCAAATCCTGATTTGTCGCGAGCTTCAAATTGAAACGCTCTTGCGCCTGCTTGAGTTCTTTCCGCGCAGCCTCCGCCGCATTCTTGGCTTGTTGGAATTGCACTTGCGCACCAGGACTTAACTCAATCTCGATCAGAGGATCGTTCTCCCGTACGAATTGGCCGGGCGCCACCAGGATGTGTCGCACGCGCGTTTCAAACGCGATCGACACGGAATGCGTCTTGCCCGGCTGCGCGACCACGCTTCCGTAAACGATCACTTTTTCAGTGATGGTTTTTCGTTCCACTTTCGCGACCTGCACTTCGGGAATCGGGCCGGCCTTTTTTTCCTCTTTTCCAACACCGAATCGTTGCGCGATCCAGACAAGTCCGCCAACGATCAAAACGAGCGCGATCGCACCGATGATGAGTCGCGTTCTTTTCATCTGGGCTGCAATATCGTGTTCATCGGGAGATAACGCCCGGAGGCGATCTCCAGTGCGGTGTGCGCCTCGAGTAATTGTTCCTGGAGCTTGATCAGCTGGATTCGCTTTTGGAGCAAATTGCTCCGTGCAGTGTAGTAACTCAGCACGTCGACGTTACGCTGCTCGATCGCAGTTTGCGCGGAATCAACGAGTTTTTCCAGCAGCGGCAACGCTTCTTCCGCAGCAGCTATCTGTCGATCCAACGACCGAATGTCCGCAATCGCCGCCGCAATGTCGGAACGCGCTTCGAATGCGCGCTGACTGTATTCGTCGCGCAATCTTTGACGCGTAGCGCGCTCGGTCGCGATGACGCCCTGATTGCGGTCGAAGATCGGGACATCAACAGTGACGTTGAAGCCTGTAGTGTGCAC
>QHPY01000018.1 GCA_003219215.1 Verrucomicrobiota bacterium
TGGCGATCCTGCTGCAACATTTGTGCATCAAGCTCGGCGTGGCCACCGGACGCGACCTCGCGCAAGCTTGTCGCGATCATTATTCGACGCCGACAGTTTGGTTTCTTTGGATTCTTTGCGAAATCGCCATTGCCGCATGCGACCTGGCCGAAGTGGTCGGCTCGGCCATCGCCTTGCAACTTCTTTTCGGGATTCCGCTGGTGTGGGGTTGCTGCATTACCGCGCTAGATGTGCTAGCCGTTCTTTACCTTCAACAAAAGGGTTTTCGTTATATCGAAGCGCTGGTGATCACGTTGATCGCAACCATCGCCGGTTGTTTCAGCGCCGAGCTGATCTTTTCCAAACCAAATCTCTTGAGCGTGGTGGGCGGTTTTGTGCCCGGCCCTCACATCATCATGAACCAGCAAATGCTTTACGTCAGCATCGGCATTCTGGGTGCGACCGTTATGCCGCATAATCTTTACCTGCACTCTTCGATCGTGCAGACGCGCAAGTTCGAGCAAACGTCGCAAGGCAAACGCGAAGCGATCAAATATGCCAGCATCGACTCGACCGGCGCGCTCATGTTCGCGCTCTTCATTAACGCTGCGATCTTGGTACTGGCTGCGTCAGTTTTCCATTGGTCTGGTCATCAAGAAGTCGCTGCAATCCAGGACGCCTATCAACTGCTCAGTCCGCTCCTCGGCGTCACTTTTGCCAGCGCGCTCTTTGCCATCGCACTTCTCGCGTCCGGCCAGAACTCGACTCTGACCGGAACGCTCGCCGGCCAGGTGGTGATGGAAGGTTTCCTGAATATTCGCATTACGCCATGGCTGCGCCGGCTTATCACGCGAGGCATCGCTATTATCCCAGCGGTGCTGGTCATCGGCATTTTCGGTGAAGGCAAAACTACCCAGTTGCTCATCGCCAGTCAGGTTCTGTTATCGATGCAACTCGGCTTTGCCGTTTGGCCGCTGCTGCGATTCACGGATGAAAGGGCGAAGATGGGCGAATTTGCGAACAAGCTCTGGTTGAAAATTCTTGGCTGGACGACGGCGGCGATCATTATTGTGCTGAATGTGAAACTGCTCTTCGACACGTTTATGCCTGACACGCTCCTGAAAGAGTTCTACCAGTTTCTCCATCTGCCCCCTCCTGGGTAATAATCCGCGCCGCCGTGTATCACCACATTCTCATTCCGCTGGAGAACACTCCCGCTGATGAAACAATTCTGGCCCACATCAAGGCACTCGCCCGCATGACAGGGGCGAAGTTGCTTCTCGTCCACGTCTCCGATGGATGGGTGGCCCGAAATTTTGATCAATTAAAGCTGGCCGAGAGCGAAGAAATGAAGCAGGACCGCGCATATCTGGAACAACGCCGACGCGAGCTGAGCGGTGAAGGTTTTTCCTGTGACGCCGTTCTCGCGCTTGGGGAACCATCAGATGAAATTATCAAACTCGCCCAGACGCGTGATGTCGATCTTATCGCAATGACGACGCATGGCCACCGGTTCTTGAGCGACATTATCCACGGGGCCACTGCGGACAAAGTGCGTCACGTGGTAGATATTCCCGTCTTGCTACTTCGCGCGGGCAAGTAAAACTGCGTGCGCTTGATGGGCGGCCCGTTTAAAAAGAGGGCGTGAAGGTCCTCTTTCTCACCAACGAATATCCTCCGCACATTTACGGAGGCGCCGGCGTCCACGTTGGTTATCTCTCACGCGAATTGGCGAAAACGATCGATGTCGATGTTCGCTGTTTTGGCGATCAAAATTTCAAAGAAGGCCGGCTCAAGGTCACTGGCTTCGAACTGGACACGAGCAGCTTCACTTGTCCAAAGCCGTTGCAATCGGTTTTCGGCGCACTTCGCCGCTGCATCGATTTCAACACTACCAACATCGACGCCGATCTCGTTCATTGTCACACCTGGTACAGCCATTTCGGCGGAATTCTCGCGAGACTGAATTACGGGATTCCACTCGTCGTCACGACACACTCGCTCGAACCGCTCCGGCCGTGGAAGCGCGAACAACTCGCCGGCGGCTACGATTTTTCGCTCTGGGTTGAAAAAACGGCGCTCGAAGTGGCGGATGCGATCATCGCTGTCTCCGGCGAAACCAAACGCGACATCGAGCGCCTGTTTGCTGTCGATCCAGCGCGCGTGCACGTGATTCACAACGGCATCGATCTTGACGAATATCGGCGAGTCGAAGCGACCGATGCACTCGTGCGCGACGGCATCGATTCAAAAAAACCGTATCTGCTTTTCGTAGGCCGAATCACGCGGCAAAAGGGAATCATTCATCTGGTGCGCGCAATTCCATTCATGGATCCCGATTTTCAAATCGTTCTTTGCGCAGGCGCGCCGGATACGCCGGAGATCGCTGACGAAATGAAGGAAGCCCTTGCTGCCGCGCAAAAAAAGCGCGGAGACATTTTTTGGATCGAAGAGATGCTCGATCGTCGCGCCGTGATCGAACTCTACTCCCACGCGGCGGTGTTTTGCTGTCCGTCGATTTACGAACCGTTTGGCATCATCAATCTCGAAGCGATGGCATGCGAAACCGCAGTGGTGGCCAGCGCCGTCGGCGGAATCAAAGAAGTCGTGGTCGACGGCGAGACCGGCTTTCTCGTTCCGATCGAACAAATGAAAGAGAGCCCGTTCGAGGCGACGAATCCGGAAAAATTCGAGCGCGATCTCGCCGCACGAATCAACCAGTTGATGAAAGATCGACAACTACGCGAAAAATTCGGCAAGGCCGGCCGGAAACGCGCCGAAGAAAACTTCAGTTGGAGCAAGATCGCGCAGAAGACGACGGCGCTGTATGAATCGTTGCTCAAATAAACTGAAAATCACAGAAACTTAATGAGAGGCGACGGCGCGCGTCCCTCCAGCCGGAATTTTGAACGATTCGATTTGTTGTTTGATTTCGTGAACGAAGTTCGCGGCGCCGGCGCCGTTCACCACCCGATGGTCGAACGTAAGCGACAGCGTGATGACTTCGGCGGTTTCATTCTTCTTTCCGTTTGGAATCAGCTCGCGGTGAGCCGTGCCGACAAAAAGTGTGCCGACTGACGGCGGGACCACGATTGGCGCTCCCGCTTTCACGCCAAAAGCGCCGAGACTGGTGATGACGACCGGAGCGTTCATCGCGTCAACGCGGCCAGACCGCGTCGCCGCGATCGTTTCGTCGTAAATTTTCACAAACTCGGGCCAGCTCTTTTTGTTCGCATCGACAATCACCGCGGTCGCCAGCCGATCGTTTTCGAGCGCGACCGCGACACCGAGATCGAAGGTTTCATTTTCGACGATGCCTTCATCTTCGAGAATCAAACGCCGGAACGGCGCGTGTTTTTCCATCGCGCGTACCACTGCCCACGCGATCATGACGGAAGGCGAGGGGGCGTTCTTGCCATTTTTCTTTTTCGCCGCCTCGCGCGCCTTGCGGATCGTTTCCCAACGCGCGTCGATTTGGAGATTGGCCGGAATCACGCGCGAGAGTTTGCGCATAATCGTCGGCGACAGGGCAGGCTCGATTCCTCTGTGATGACGGGTGTCCTCGTGCGGGATTTTTTCCGACTTTGCGGTCGCCGCGGCGATCGCCTTTACAGCGCCGTCACTTGAAGGCTCAGCGGTCAGGATCGTCCCGAGTTCCTGGCCGATGTCGACGGTGTCGCCGACTTTTGTTTTCCATTCGCCCATTGTGCCGGCGAACGACGATTGGATCGGATAAACCGCCTTATCGGTTTCGACTTCGCAAAGATCGTCATCTAGCGCGATGGCATCTCCCGGTTTTTTCAAGAGCGAAACGATTTTGGCGTTGCGAATGCCTTCGCCCATAATCGGAACGGTGATCTTTTGCGCGTGACCTTTGCTCATGTCGATCTTCGGCGTCGTGGTGTAGGGGCGGTCGCCGCGGCGACCGCGTTCATCTGATTCTGCAGCCGGCACGGCCGCCTCTACAGTTGCTCGTTCATGCTTTGTCGCAACCGAGCGTTTGATTGCGGCAACGATTCGTTCGACGTCCGGAAGCGCGGCGTATTCGTAGATCGGATTGTAACCGATCATGACGTTGGCTTTGCTGACGAGAATCGGCGGGCTGACCATCTCGCTCCAAAGATCGGGCCGCGCGGTGATGTGCGAGATGATCATCTGACCGACGCTGCAATTTTCAGTGTCTTCCTGCACCACCACCAGCCGCCCGGTTTTGTGGACCGACCTTGCGATCGCATCTTTGTCCCAGGGAACGATCGACCGCAGATCGAAAAGCTCGACGCTCATTTCTCTGTCGATCTTAGCGACCGCTTCGAGCGATTTCTCAACGGTGTTGCCCCACGCCACCAATGTCACATCCGATCCTTCGTGGAATTTGCGCGCCTGACCTAAGGGCACAGCGCCAATCGGTTCCCTGGATTCGCGTTCCGCCCAAAACATGTGTTTCGGAATTAGAAACAGAACCGGATCCTCGCCGTGCATCGCGGTCCAAAGCAGACCGGCGGCGTCTTCCGGAGTGCTCGGGATGACAACACTAAGTCCGGGATAATGTGCGAACACGGATTCGTTCGCCTGGCTGTGCCACAAACTTCCGCCGGGCAGATAAGCGGCGTAAGGCGCGTAAATCACGGCGGGACATTTCCAATTCCCGAACGAGCGCCAGCGCAAGTTCGAGATATTGGTCACGAGCTGGTTGAACCCTGGGTAAATGAAATCGATGAATTGGAGTTCGAACACGGGACGGCGACCGTAAGCGGCGAGTCCGCATGCGACGCCAAGAATGGTTGATTCAGCCAGCGGCGAATTAAAAACCTGCTTGGGAAATTCGGTCGAAAGTTTTTGGGTGAGCCGAAATACGCCGCCTTTTGGATCTTCGATGTCTTCGCCGAAAATGACGCGGCGCGGATCTTCTTCGAGGCCGAGACGCAAAGTCTTGTTCACGGTGTCGCCGATCCGATATTTGCCAGGGGGCAAAATCTCCTTGTCGATCTTCGGCAGCGCGCCGGTGACATTTGCTTCGAGTTCGTTCGGAGAAGGATTTTCAGCTTTTTCAGCGTCTCCGTATTCGCGGCGAATTCGCTCTTTGATTTCGTTGTCGATCTTCGCGAATTCTTCGGGCGTAAGCACGCCCTCAGCGATCAATTTTTCCTGCCAGCATTTGACTGGATCGCGTTTCTCGATTTCCGCCAACTCCGCCGCGCTTCGATAAAGTTTTTGATCGTCGGAACTGGTGTGACTGGAAAGCCGTTCCATCGTAACCCACCAAAAATGCGGACCGCCGCCAGCGCGCATTTTTTCTATTGCGCCGGCGGCGGCATCGTAAATTTGTTGAACGTCTTCGCCGGCTAGCTCCTTCCATTCGTTAGGTTCGAGAACACCGAGCGCGAGCGGATTAATTTCTCGGGTCGGACTGCTAATGCCGTAAGCGTTGTCTTCGACGACAAACAGCACAGGCAACTTTTTCTCTTTCGCGAAACAGACCGCTTCGAAGAAATCACCCTGCCGAGTGGCAGCGTCGCCGACAGTTGTGACGACGACATTTTTTTTGCCGTCCAGCTGAATTCCCCAGGCCATTCCGCAACCGGGAAGAAGCTGTGAACCGGTCGGCGTCGGCACGCTCCAAATGTGGCGCTCCAGATCGCTATAATGCGACGGCATCATTCGTCCGCCGCTGCCGGTTTTGCGTTTGGCAAAATATTCTAGCGCCAGCTGTTGAGTCGTCATGCCGCGGCCAAGCACCAGGCCGCGATCGCGATAATAAGGAACGATGTAATCATCCGGCTCCATTTGAATGGAAACGGCGGCAAGCGCTTCGTGACCCATTCCGGAGACATGAAAGTGGCCTTTGCCCTGGCGATTCAGATTTTGCTCGCGCAAATCAGCATGCCGGCTCTCAAGCATGATCGTGAGAAGGCGCAGCTTATCTTTCTTGCTCAGCTCCGGCATACGATGTCGATCTTACAACTGCAGTTGCAGCTCGACAATCGCCCGAATTGATTTCGAATAAAAGATTGCCGATGGAAGAGGCGAAAATGAAGCGGAGTAGGGGAGTGATCGAACGGTTTCGGGAATTTCTTCCGCCGTGCAACGCCATTATTTCTCTGGGCGAGGGGAATACGCCGCTTATTTTCGCGCCAAAGCTAAGCGCACGCGTGGGGCACGACTGCGAAGTTTTCATTAAGAATGAAGGTGTCAATCCGACCGGATCATTCAAAGACCGCGGGATGACGGTCGCTGTATCGAGGGCGATCGACCGCGGCGCGCCCGCACTGATATGCGCTTCAACCGGAAACACGTCGGCTTCGGCGGCGGCGTATGCAGCGCGAGCGGGCATTCCGTGTGGGGTCGTGTTGCCTGCAGGAAAGATTGCCAGTGGCAAATTAGTTCAAGCGTTCGCGCACGGCGCGACGATTGTCGCGATCGACGGAAACTTTGATGACGCGCTCCGAATCGTGCGACAACTCGGCGAACAAAAGGAATTCGTCATTGTGAATTCGATCAATCCGGACCGGATTGCCGGCCAGAAAACGGCGGCCTTTGAAATTATCGACGATCTCGGCAATGCGCCTGATTTTCATCTGCTGCCAGTCGGCAACGCCGGAAACATTACCGCCTATTGGGCCGGCTATCAGGAATATAAGTCGCAGGGAAGATCGGCAAAGCTTCCGGCGGTGATTGGTTTTCAGGCTGCTGGCGCCGCGCCGATTTTCCACGACAAAATCGTCGCAAAACCGGAGACAATCGCGTCTGCGATCCGGATCGGTAACCCGGCGAGCTGGAAAGAAGCGCGTGCCGCGCTCGATGAATCGAAGGGAGACGTCGATGTTGTGACCGACCAGGAAATTCTGGCCGCGCAAAGCTGGCTCGCGTGCAACGAAGGAATCTTTGTCGAACCGGCGAGCGCGGCGCCAATCGCTGGATTATTTAAGTGGTCTCAAAAAATTCCTCAAGGTCGCCAAATCGTTTGCACCGTCACCGGTCACGGTTTGAAAGATCCTGATGTAATTCAGAATAGAATTGGCATCGTTCAAAAGTACGGCGGCACTTCGGTTGGGAGTGCTGAACGGATCCGGAATGTGGCCAAGCGCATCGTTGAAACTCAGCGCGAGGATTGCCGCGTGGTCGCGATCATTTCGGCAATGGCCGGCGTGACCGACGAACTGATCAAGCTCGCGCACGAGATGTCGCCGGACCCAGACAAACGCGAGCTGGATGTTCTGCTCGCGACCGGAGAGAACGCGGCCACCGCGCTGACTGCGATGGCAGTGAACGCGCTCGGAGCGAGAGCGATTTCGTTGACCGGCGCGGAAGCGGGCGTTCTGACCAACAGAATTCATACAAAGGCACGGATCGCGAACATCAGTCCAAAGCAAATCCAGGAACTACTGGCTGACGATTACATTGTCGTCGTCGCAGGATTCCAAGGTCAGACCGCGGAAGGTGAAACGACAACGCTCGGTCGGGGCGGTTCGGATTTAACCGCGATCGCGCTGGCGGGAGCGCTCAACGCGGATGCCTGTCAAATCTTTACCGATGTCGATGGTGTTTTCACCTGCGATCCGCGCGTGGTCACGGACGCAAAAAAACTGGATGAGATCGCGTATGACGAATTGCTCGAGATGGCGGGCGCCGGTTCAAAGGTGATGCAATCGCGCGCGGTCGAGTTTGCAAAAAA
>QHPY01000019.1 GCA_003219215.1 Verrucomicrobiota bacterium
ATAACGCGTTCCGCCGTGGCCTCAGTTGCGGCTGCCCCGCCGGTCGGAGCGACATTGGTTCCGGTCGTAGGCGGAGGCGGTGGCGGCTGTTGAGCGCGCGCGCTCATCGCGATGATTAATGGAAATGCCACGGCGGCTACAAGAGCGACGCGAATTCCCAACGTTTTTTGCACGTTTCTAGTCATTGGTTTCTCCATGGGTTTGGTTAGGTTTGCGCTAGGGATTATTGAAGAATCGTCAAGCTGACAAGGTTTTTTTTCAGTTTTTTGAAATTTTTTTGAACGGGCGAACCGAGCCAATTGTCCGGCCCAATCCCCGTTTTGGGGCGTTCTATCGGATTTCCAGCCCCGTGCCTAGAAAAAAATTAAAGAATTTTTGCCCGCCGAAGTCCCCGTTAAGGCACGTCACTTGGAGCCTGCGGCGCCCGCATCCGCCACGACTCCAAAACTCAATCTCAATGCGAGACCTGGGTTCCCCGCAATCCTTGGCCGTGCCGGAATGATTCGATGCAATCGCGCAAACTTTCGACCATCGCGCGGTCGCCGTTTTTCTGCGCTAATTGCTCGCCACGCTGGCAAGTCGCAATCGCTTTGGCGAACTGACCGTTCTCAGCTTGCGCAGCCGCGAGCGTCCGCAACACAACCGCGTTCTCACCACCACCTCGCAAGGCACGTTGCGCCAGCTCGAGTGCTTCCCTGCCGTCGCGCAAGTCCGGGTCAGCGGCTGTCGCGCGCACCCACGCGATGTTGTTTGCCGCATCCGCGTTCTCCGGATCGAATGATAAGCTTTGCTGCCACGCAGCAATCGCTTCCTTGATTTCACCTTTGCTGGCGAGCAGCACACCCAGATCGTTGCTTGCCGCGATATAATCCGGTTGAATGCTGAGCGCTTTCTGGAAATGGAAAATCGCGGAATCGATTTTCTGTTTCGACGCCAGCGCACGACCCAGACCAAAATGCGCCGCGACGTTACCATCGCGCAAACGCAGCGCGCTCTCATAATGATCGATTGACTCGTCAATTTGTCCGCGCACAAACAAAATTCCGCCGAGCCCGGCATGGGCCACATCGCTGTCCGGTGTTACCGCAAGCGTGTGTCGCCATAATGTTTCGGTGTCGCGCCAATGCGTCGTCTGCTTCCATGACAAGATCGACAACGCGCCCACAACAAACGCGCTCGCACCGCTCAAAACAATTTTTTGCTGTCGCCACGATTTCGTCAAATCCCAAATCAACCAGACGAGAGCGATGTCCAATCCAACTTGTGGAAGATAGGTGTAACGATCGGCGTGCCCCTGTAATCCAACCTGCACAATTCCAATAACCGGAATCAGCATCACCAGGTACCAAAGCCAGCCGACGATCAGATACGGATTTTTTCGGCGGCGTATGAACGCAATCGCCGTCAACGCAATTAAAACAACAGCGGCGACCAAAAGCCGCCACAGTTCCAGCCGGTTTTCGGGATGGACATAAAACGGAATGAGATCGACCGGCCAAAACATTTGCCGGAGATATTCAAAATAACTGAAGAGCGCGTTAGTGATCCGCCATTGCAGCGGCAGGAATTGAGTCGAACCGAGCGCAAAGTTCTGGGCCCACAAAGTTGCGACACATGAACCGACCGACAACATGAATAACGGAACCTTTTCGATCACCAGCTTGCTCGACGTCGATTTTGTAAAACGATTGAGCGGCCAATAGTCGAGCAACAGCAGAATCACCGGCGTCGTGATCAACATCGGCTTGCACATCAGGCCACACGCAAAGAGGATCGACATCGTTAGGTAACGGCCGATCGATCGCTTCCGCGTGTAAGCAGCATAAGCAATCAGCGTCAGCATGAAGAACGTTCCGCTGAGCGCGTCTTTCCGCTCCGCGATCCACGCCACCGATTCGACTCGCAAGGGATGAATGGCAAAAACGGCCGCGACGAAGCCGCTCATCCAAATACCGCCAGTCCGGTCCGCCAATCGGACGGACTCGTCCCGCGGCGAGCTCGGATCGTCGGTAATTTGTGCGAGCAAAATAAAAAGCAGCACCGCAGCGATGCTGTGAAAAAACACGTTCACTAAATGATGCGCGCCTGGACTCACGCCGAACAATTGGCAATCGAGCATGTGCGAAAACGTCGTAAGCGGGTGCCAGTTCTGGGAATGAACGTGGGTGAACGCCCACAGGATGCCTCGCCAGGTCAGGCCCACGCGCACGTGCACGTTGTCGAGCACGTAAAGCGGATCGTCATAATTGATAAACTGATGGCCAAAAGTCTGGCCGAACACCGCCCACGTGATCGCAATCAAAAAAATGCTGATGCCGAACAACGTCCAGCGCGAGTGTTTGGTGCTCACCGTTGGCAATTCAGAACACCTTCAATGTTTCTCCAAATGGAGTCTTGCTTCGTCCGGCTGGCCGTTCTGCAACAGCGCCTGACCTAAAAAATAATCGGCGTCCGGATAACCGGGTTCCAGCTTGAGCGCTTCTTCATAATGAGCGATTGCCGCCGGCAGCCGTCCAATACGATGCAAACCAACTGCAAAATTATAATGCGCCAGTGCACTCGCGGGCTCCAGTCGGACAACTCTTTCATAGTGCATCACAGCTTCTTCGGTTCGTCCTCGCTCCAAGAGAAGATTGGCAAGGTTCGTCTCTGCATCTGAATTCTGGGGATCGATGCTCAACCCGGTTTTGTATTCCAATACCGCTTCCTCAAAGCGCCGATGTTTTGAGAGAAATTCGGCCAACTCGAAATGCGCGAGATCGTTGTGTTTGGTGGTCGCGAGAGTTCGCCTCCAAAGTGTTTCGCTGTTGCGCCAGAACGAAGTTTGGACCCAACTGTACCCTGCGAAAAGAATTATGACCGCTGCTGCGGCAACAGCCAGAACCTCGCGGCCGCGCCGCCATGATCTTGTAAGATCGCCAATCCCCCAGGTCACCGCGAGGTAGAGGCCAATCTGCGGCAGATAGGTGTAGCGGTCGGCATGGGCGAGGGCTCCAACTTTAATCAAGCCGATCACTGGCAGGAGCATGATCAGATACCAACCCCAGCCGGTTGCAAGATACGGTCTGCTTCTCCGCAAAAGAAAAACGCTCACGGAGATTGAAAGCAGCAGTACGAGCGCGCCGATGGTTTGCCAAAGCGGCAGCTTTTCCTGATGCGCATAAATCACTGCCAGGTGCACCGGCCAGAGCATTTGCCAAATGTAAACAACGCACGCGGATGCGGCGTTGGCTATTCGCCACGAGAGCGACAACTCATCTAATCGGATTTCCCATTTTTGTTGTGCCAGCAATGTGAGCGCGGATGACAAGGCCGACAAGACAAGCAGCGGAATTTTTTCTGCGATGAGTCTTATAGCACTCGATCTTTCAAGCCGATTTAGCGGCCAGTAATCGAGAAAAAGAAGAACGATTGGCAGCGTCACCAGCATCGCTTTGGACATCAAACCGCAAGCAAAAATGATCGCGACAATGAGATAGCGGGCAATGCTTGGCTGTCGCGCATAACGCGTGTAGGCGCCGAGAGTCAGCATGAAAAAAACGGCGCTCAAGACATCCTTGCGCTCCGCGACCCAGGCAACCGATTCCACGTGCAACGGATGAATGGCGAACAGCGCCGCCATAAATGCGCTCCGCCAAAGCGCATTTGTCATCTGGTTCAAGACGAGAAACAGAAGGACCACCGCGATCGTATGCAGGAGCACGTTCGTGAAATGGTGTCCGCCTGGTTTCACGCCGAAAAATTGGCAATCGACCATGTGCGAGATCGAGGTCAGGGGATGCCAGTTGTCATTATCGAAATGAGCGAACGCCCATCGCATTCCAGAAACCGTGAAGCCTTGAGCAACATTCGCATTCTCGTAAACGTATTTGTTATCGTCGTAATTGACGAAGTCGTGGCCGAGCGTTTGCCCAAACACCGCCCACGTGATCGCTACTAAAGCGACGCAAATCGCAAGTCTCAAAACCAATTGGGGACGCACAGTTTCCTAATTGTGCGCTGAGCCGCGCGCGCAAACAAGTTGTCGATCTTACATGTTTCCAACGCTAAAAGTAACGGCGTGTTCACCGGATTGATCGAAGAAGTTGGTCGCGTGCTTTGGATTCGGATGACCGATCGCGGCACTCAACTGCAGCTGACGGCGCCAAAGCTCGCGCCCGCCGTTGCTGTCGGCGACAGCGTCGCGGTGAACGGTTGCTGTTTGACGGTCAGCGGGCATCGCGGCGAGCAACTCACGTTCGACGTTCTGGAGGAAACGCTCGATCGCACAAATCTAAAACGACTCCGACGGGACAGTCCGGTAAATCTCGAGCGCGCGCTCGCGGCCGGTGCGCCGTTGGGCGGCCACTTTGTCCAGGGTCACATCGATTGTAGCGCGAAGGTCATTTCATTTGACCGGACCGGAGAAGATTATCGGCTCGAGGTAGATCTGCCGGCCGACTTCGCGCATTACGCGGCCTACAAAGGTTCCGTCGCCATCAATGGCATCAGTCTGACGATCGCGGAGCTTTTAGAGAAAAGTTTCGCCGCGTGGATCATTCCGCACACGAAACGCCACACCAACATCGACAATATCGGAGCAGGCGACTTAGTGAACGTCGAGTTCGACCTTCTGGCCAAGTACGTCGAGCGGATGCTGGCACGTTCCGCACCGCACGATTGACGGTTCGCTCGACGAGAAAATTGCGCCCTCTATATATAGTACGCTTCAGCAGCTTTCATTGCCGCACGAGTCGCCTTCGAGCGCACCGCTCACAATGACAACACGCCAACCGGTCAAGAAAATGACGCGGCAAATCGTAGGTGTCATCACTTCGCCGGCCGATCTCCGGTTCGCCATTGCGATGCCCGAGCCGCCGCACCTTTTTGAGCTTCGAGTCGATCACCTCTGCACAATCATCGATCAGCTGAAACGCAAGATCCACAAGTTGCGCGCGCCAATCATCATCACCGCGCGCGATCCGCGGGAAGGCGGCGCCAATAATCTCTCCCGGAAGGAGCGCCAGGAGTTGCTGCTGCGTTTTCTTCCTCGCGCCAAATATGTCGATGTCGAGTTGCGTTCGGCGCGCGCGTTCAAAACCTTGCTCGCCAGCGCCCGAAAACAAAATGTTCGCCGGATTCTTTCGTTCCATGATTTCAAGTCCACACCATCGCCGCGCGGCTTGCTTGCCAAGGCAGCGTTAGCGAAGGTGCAAGGCGCGGACATTTTCAAAATCGCAACGCGAACCGACACACCCGCACAGCTCGCTCGACTAATTGACTTCGTGACGGATAAAGATGTCGATCTTCCGGTGAGCGCGATGGGCATCGGTAAGCTCGGCGCGATCTCTCGCCTCTTGCTCGCCCGTTGTGGCTCCGTCCTCAATTACGCCGCGCTTCACCACTCACAAATTGAAGGACAAACACCGATTGACGTGTTGCGTTCCGCGCTGCGGCGTTGAAAATTGTTCCAGGCGTTGGTGCACTCCTTTCATTCAAATAACAAGTGCGCCAACTTTACGGCGGGAGCCGCTGAGCGGCAGCGAATGCGGCTAGGGAAGCCGGGCGCCCGAGATTAGTAGCCGCCGCAAACAGCTCGCGGGCATCATCGTGTGCTGGTGTAGATTTAAAACCCTCGCGCAACTGCATTCAAAGACGGATATTAATCTAGGGACGGAAATCGAAAGTGAAAAATGGGTCGGTAGATTTACCCGATGAAGTGCCGGTGATGCCGTTGCCGGGCGCCGTGCTGTTTCCGCACGCATTGCTGCCGCTTTACATTTTCGAAACCCGCTACCGCGAGATGCTCGAACACGCGCTCCAACGCGATCGCATGTTTAGCGTGACGCTGATTAAACCGAGCTGTCCGGAATGGCACGCGCCGGAAGATTTTTTCCATTTCGCCACTGTCGGTCTCATCCGGGCCTGTGTCGGTCGCGGCGACGGCACTTCGGATCTCGTTCTCCAAGGTTTGCATCGCGTCCGTTTCTCCAGTTTCCAGCAAGAAACGCCGTTTCCGATTGCCAGGATCGACATCGTCGAATCGACCAACTCTGCAACCGTCGAAAGCGAAGCGCTCGGCGAAAAAGTTCTCGAGCTTTATCGAAAATTAAAACGCGCCGAGCGCCGGCTCCCGCCAAAAGTCGATCGCCATCTTGCCCAGCTCGGCGATCTCGAGATGCTCGCCGATTTGGTTGCTTCAACTTTCGTCGACGACCCGCTGCGGCGACAACGGATGCTGGAAGAAGCCTCGCTCAACCCGCGTCTTCGGCTGTTGATTACTTATCTTCAGGACGAAATTGGAAGCACGGCGATTTAATCAGCTAATCCGCGCGTACTCTTCCATCAAGTAACGGTCGGTCATGCCGGCCACGTAATCGCAAACCGTGCGGTGCAAACCTTCCTGGTCGATCCGTTTGGTTGCGACTTCGCCGAGCTGGCCAGAATCGGTCACGTAACTTTCGAAAACTTTCCGCAACATCTCGCACGCGTGCTGGTTCACCTTCGCGACCCGCGGATGATAATAAACGTTGGCGTAAAGAAATTTTCGGAGCGCGGCATTCGCTCTGTGCAATTCTTCACTGTAACGAATGAGCGGTGCTTCTTGCCTGCGCACCTCATCCGGCCTTTTTGGATTCGCCCTGGAAATTGATGTCGCACTGGTCGCGACAACGTCCTGCACTTGCACGTCGATGATGTCGCGAATGATCAATTTGTGCAGCTCCGGCTCACGCGCGTCCGGATAACGCGAGAGCACACTGCCTTCGCTCCGTTGCCAGACCGTATTTTGCTTAAGCTGCTCCGCGTTCAGAATTTCAAAATCAACCGCATCGTCGAGATCGTGACTATAGTAGGTGATTTCGTCCGCCAGATTCGCGATCTGCGCTTCGAGTGAGGGGCATTTGTATTTTTCTCCGCCCGGTGAAGTCGCCTCGTAAAGGTCCTGGTGCTTTTGCAAACCTTCGCGGACTTCGAACGTTAAATTGAGTCCCGGAAAGTCCGGATAAGCGTTTTCGAGCAATTCGACCACGCGCAAGCTTTGCCGATTATGTTCAAACCCGCCGTGGTCGCGCATGCACTCGGCCAAGATTTCTTCGCCGGAATGTCCAAACGGCGTGTGTCCGAGGTCGTGCGCCAGCGCGATCGCTTCCGCGAGATCTTCATTGAGCGCGAGCGCGCGCGCGATCGTCCGACTGATCGACGCGACTTCGATTGAATGAGTCAGCCGCGTCCGCAGATGATCGCCAGTGCCGTTCAAGAAAACCTGGGTTTTGTATTCGAGCCGGCGAAATGC
>QHPY01000020.1 GCA_003219215.1 Verrucomicrobiota bacterium
TTTGGATCTGCGGTATAGTTCCAGCGCCACCGTTGGACTTCCATGCTCGAGATAGGTGAGCCGAAGGTGAGATTGCGGTTACGGCGTCGGATGTAGGCAGCGAGGAACCGGTCGAAGATTTCACTTCGTCGCGTTGCGTGAAAGACCCGCGCCAAAAGATAGCGGGCGTTTGGCAGCAGCGCGGGAGATAAATCGCGAGTTGGAATAAAGATGGAACTGCCGTTTTCCAGAGTCGCGATGATTTTAAAGTAAAGAAACGGGCCCTTGTGTTTCGGGGTGGAGTACATACGCCATGCGCTAAGCGGGTAATATTCTACGGACCAGACCCAGGCTACGAGAAAGGTCGCAGCCACTAACGCTGTGGCGACTGCCGGCAGATACGAAAGCGGCCGCGGCCGGACGCCGTTACTAACTTGCGCATTTACGGTCTGCTCACCGGTGCGAAAGTGGGGCCGCCAGAAATTGGCGACCCAATCGACATCCAGGAAGATAAATTGCAAGATGAGCAGTTCGAGAAACAGGATGTGTTGGAACACGAGAACGCCGACATGAACACCGAGGGCGGCGATCGGCATGATGATTTGCGCGGTCCGCGAGAACAGAACTCCAACATAGCCCAGTTCGACGACCAGGCCGAAGGTTCCAATAACAGTGAAAACGAGACCCGGGGCGTGATGTTGAACCAACCAGACAGTCGCTTTCCATTTGTAGTCGAGGAAGATCGGGCTCAACGCATCTTCGACGAGTCTTTGTTCGATGTTGTCTCCTCGAACCCAATCCAATCCTGAGTCGCGCAGCTTGCTCAATCCGGACATCAGATAGATCAGGGCCATCACGATGAAGCAGGCATAAACGCCGAAACCGGCTGATTGCCGGCCAGCCTCATGCTTCTTGCGATTCAGCCAGCAATCGACCGACCACGTTGCCGCGCACGCAGTCCACGGAAGCACCAGCACCAGGTAAACCAGGACGAGACCTGAATGGTACTGATATGTGTAATCTCGGAGGATCGCCTGTAGCAAAAGAAATCCAAAGCCGCCGAGAAGAAGGGCAATCCGCGTTTGGAATCCGATTAGTCCGAGCATGAGCAAGGCCGCTGTCGTCCATTGCAGCGCCCCTAACAAATGCGCATTGGACAGAAGCGAGGAGTAGCCGGGAATCGTATGGAGCAGATGAAAAAATTGATAGTTGTTTCGCATTTCAAGCGGCATCGAGGAAAGCGCCGGCAAGTCTTCCATCACCGTAAAAATCAGCGCGGTCAGGCAGACGAGGATGCGAATCCAGGCCAGTTGTCGCGGAGTTCCATTTACTAATCGCGGCGTCGAAAAGTCGAGCGTGCGAAAGATCCCGGTGAGCGCGCCGATTAATAGCACCGCACCGAGTCCGGAGATGGCCATCTTTGAAACGCCATGCTGCAGCCAACCAGCGCCCAGCAATAAAAGGAGCGAACCACCGAGAGCGATCGCAGCGGCGGCGAGGAGCGATCGTCGGTGTCGCTCACTCGTGGTGCGATTCGGTTTGTCTAGCCGATTTGTTCGGACTTTCATGCAGCGTCTGAGGGATTCTCGACTAGGCTGTTGGTTCGTTGAAGAGATCCATCTGCGATCGGTCTTGCAGAGCCGACTGTTTTTCAATTTCTGACGGCAAGAGCAACTCGTAACCGAGTCGCTGCGCGAGACGTCGCGCTGTTTCGGGAGCAAACCCTTCGAAATGGTTGCTGACGAATGCCCAAACGTTGCGAGCTTCAGGGAGGTGACGCTCAATCTTCATCGACCAGCTTTCTAACGCCGCTTCACGTTTCCAAAGAAGCTTATCGTATCGGTGAACAAACTTACCGGCGCCATCATACTTGGTCGCGTAATCCCCGAGCAGACGCAGATAAAGAAAATCGGTCGTGCGCGGCAGAAATTCGAACGGCGCAAGATTGCGTTCATTGAGCGGACTGGTGTCGGCCCAAACCCAACAGATCCGATATTGTTCCAACAGCCGAATAATTTGGGGCCGATGCCAGCCGGCGTGACGAAATTCAATGGCAAATCGAAAACCTTTCGGGAGTTGCACGAGAAATTTTCGCAAAATCTGTCGGCCATCCTTGGGTGTAAAAGAGGGCGGCAGTTGGATCAGCACAACCTGGAGCTTCGACTCGAGCGGTTCGATCGCGCGCAGAAAGGCATTCAGTTCGGCCGTGCAATCGCGTAGCCGGCAGACGTGGGTGATTTCGCGCGGAAGTTTGCAACTAAAGCGAAAGGAAGCAGGAGTTAGTTCGACCCAGCGCCGGACCGCGTTCTCCACCGGCACGCTGTAAAAAGTCGAATCAATTTCAACCGCGGGAAAATAGCGCGCGTAAAATTCGAGCCATTCGGATTCGGGCAACTCTGAAGGATAAAAACTTCCACGCCATTCCGGGAAGCTCCAGGCGCAAGCGCCGATTCGAATTTTTTGCTGGTCGGTGAGGTTCAAATCGAGCGCAAATCTAAGCTAAATCACAACGCTCGGGAAGATGTCGATTCTTGTCCGCCAAGGGCCGGACCCGTTCGGCGGAGAGCAGTTTGAGGGTTGCAAACAACGGCTGGTTTTCGTGTGCGGCGCAACTTGACGGAGTGGATAAGTCAATTACCCTGCCAGTCCCGATGAAATTCCGAGTTCTCCCGGTGTGTTTGTTGCTCCCGCTGGGCTTGTTTTTAATTCAATCGACCGATGCCGCGGTTGTTTTTCGCCCCGGCGAAAAAGCAAAATATGTGGCGCCGGGTGAAGAAGAATTGAACGGGAATGCGGCGGAGCTTTTTGAAATCGGCCAAAAGGCGGAAAGAGAAGGCAACCCGAAGCGAGCCATTCGCGCGTATCGTCAACTTGTCCGAAAGTATCCGCGTGATACGCTGGCAGCGGGGGCGGCATTTCGAGGCGCGGTGCTGCTCGAGCAGGTGCGTCTACATCTGGAAGCTGCGAATACGTATCGATTGGTGGTGATAAATTATCCTACCAGTCCGCATTTTAACGAAGCGATCGAAGGACAATTCCGGATCGGCGAAATGTATCTGGCCGGGAAGAAACTGAAATTGCTCGGGATTCCTTTCGCGACTTCAATGGATCGCGCGGTCGGAATTTTTGCGGCCGTAATTCGGACTGCGCCCTACGGAAAGTACACCGCGCGTGCGCAATTCGACATTGGCCTGGCGCGTGAGAAACAGGGAGCCAATGACGCCGCTCTCCAGGCCTACGCGGCAGTGGTAGATAAATTTCCGAATGATCCGGTAGCGGCGGACGCGCAATATCAAATGGGTTACATTTGGTTCACGGCCTCGCGGGGTGGCACCAAGGATCTGGCGGCGACGAACAACGCGCGAACTGCGTTCCAGGATTTTTTGTTTCGTTACCCGAACAGCGAAAAAGCCGCGCAAGCGCGCGCCAATCTTCAGCAATTGGAACACAAAGCGACCACCAGCTCGTTCGACGTCGCGCGCTATTACGACAAACAGAAAGCATATCGGGCCGCAGTCATTTATTATAATGAAGTGATCCGACAGCAGCCCGGATCAACCGAAAGCGAAAAAGCGAAGAAACGAATCGATCAATTGCGGGCAAAACTCGGCGACAAGGTGCTTCAGCCGTTACAAGAAAAGGAAGCGGAAAAAAAGAAAAGCACCGATCAGCAGAAAACGAAGAGCGCCCCGGAAAGCACGCCTGCTCCAAATTCCGGGTCCATCTTGCCGCCGGATTTGGACAGCTCACTTCCACCACCACCTTCGACGTGGAGTGACACGACTGCGCCTCCCGCGTCTTCGACCGAGCCGGGAAGCAGCGCAACGCCAGCCTCGCCCGACGATTCCGGTTCGTCTGAAGCAACGGCCTCGCCGACGCCGTGAAAAATTCAATCACGGCGGCGCTAGCCTGTCTCGGTTTGACTGGTTGTCTCGGCTATCACATCGGACCGGCCAAGCCTTATTACCTTCGCGACATTCACACCATCGCGATCCCGACGTTCACCAACAAAACGCTTATTCCACGCGTGGAAGTGCTTGTCACTGATACAGTGATCAAACAATTTCAGCAGGACGGCACTTATCGAATTGCAAGTAGCGAGTCGGCGGACGCCACGCTCAAGGGTGAAATCATTCGCATTAGTAGATCGCCGGCGCGCTCGGTTCGCGGAAATGTGTTAGCCACGAGCGAATTTAATCTCGCCATGCGGTTGAAGTACAGACTGGTGGGCCCCGATGGGAAACCGCTCGGGCCTTCCGGCGAAGTCGTCGGCACGACCAGCTTTTTTGTCGGCACCGATGTCACAACGGACGAACGGCAGGCGTTGCCATTGGCCACGGAAGAGTTGGCCAACCGGCTGGTCACACAGCTGAGCGAAGGCTGGTGATGCAGCATGAAAGGCGAAGAGAAGCTTTGGAGCATTCTCAACGATAAACTCGATACGCTCCGCGCGAGCGGTCGTTTGCCCGAAGCTATTCGCGTCGCCGAAACTTTACTCGAGCTTGCTAAGCGCACGTTTGGTGATGACGACAACGCGCTGGCGCTGAGTTACGAAAAACTCGGGCAGCTTCTCGATCAAAGTGGCGACCACGTGAAAGCGAAACCTTATTTGCTAAAGGCGCACGGCGTTCTCGAGAAAGCCAAACCACCCGATCAACGCTTGCTTTACCGATCGGCGCGTCGATTGGCTTTTTTGTGCGATAACCTCGGACAACAAGAAGAAGCGATCCGTTATTATGAGAAGGCGATCGCTGCCGGCACGCACCTCGATGATCTGCCTTACGCGGATTTGGGAACGATGCTTAACAACGTCGCACTGATTTTCCGAAGATCAGGCCGACAGAAGGCGGCCGAGCCGTATTACTTGCACGCGCTTCAGATTTACGAAAAGCAACTCGGACCCCAGCACGCCGACGTCGCCTCGGTTTTGAACAACCTCGCGGTTTTTTACACCAATGAGAAGCGTTACGCCGAGGCCGAGAAGACCCACCTTCGCGCGCTTGGCATTCGGGAAAAAGTGTTTCCATCAACACATCCCGACATTGCCCAATCGAAATGCAATCTGGCGGTCGTCTATCATTCCCGCGGCGATTATCCAAAAGCAGCCGAGCTTTACCGCGCATCGCTCAAGAGTTGGGAAGAAGCGACCGATCAGCCGCCAGAGGATTACGAAATCGTGGCTGCAAATTACGCCGACTTGCTCCGTTCGTTGGGCAAAGCCCGCAAGGCGCAGCAGCTGGAAGCGCGGGCGCGCAAACGACGGCGCGGATAAATTCAGGGCGAGACCGTACCTTGTCATTTCGGCTTGCGCGCGCGAAATGGCCGCGCAATTTAACGGGCCGAATTTTTTGAGCTCACGTGGCGGAATTGGCAGACGCGTACGGCTCAGGACCGTATGGGGCAACCCGTGGAGGTTCGAGTCCTCTCGTGAGCAATTTTCCTTCATTTTACTTGAATCAGCAAACAGCAGCGAGTCGGACACCGTTAATGCGCCCCCAATTAACATGAATTGGCGAAATCTCCGAGACCGACTGCTGATCGGCCACATCATTGTTTGGAGTTCGCTCCTCTGCCTTTTCCTTTTCCAGAGCGCCCCAATCTCTACCCATGCAGTTTTGGAAAATAGAATTGGTCCGATCGAAGCGAACCATTCGACCGATCTTTATCTCCAGGCTCTGACTGGATTACAAAATGGTTCGCAATCCGTGGATGAGTCGTTACAGAGTCTGCCGAAAGGAAAGCGACTCCTTATTTTCGTACGCTCTGACAATTCGCCAAGCGAATTTCTGGGCATGCTGATCGCTTATCTGTCTTGGCCGAGACAGGTGCAGATAGTGAAGCTTCGAGGCACAACTGCCGACGAAGAAGTCGAGGCGATCGCTCCTGCTTCGGTTGCCGGCATCGTTTTTTGCTCGGTCAGTCCGCCGACGTGGTTGGGGAAAGGGATTCGCCTTGGTTCCAGCATTCTTTTGGTGCCAGTTCCGGCGTCGGAGGCTAGGCCGTGATCTTACTTCAGTTGGCAGCCGCTTATCTGACCCTATTCGCTGCAGGCATGGGTGTTACGCTGTTACTTCTCCGTAGTCTATCTCGGTTAAACCTGTTGGAGTGCGGTTGTCTTGCCTGGCTTTTCGGAGTTGGCGTTGTCTCTTTGCTCTTATGGATCGGTGGGACGCTTGTTTCCGGTGTTATCTTGCAAGCCATTGTTACAGTTGCTTGCTTAGCTCTCGGAGTGACTGGCTGGCGTGCCAAGCAACGTGCAGGAGTTATATTCGAGCTGCCCAGGCCAAGCGGTATTACGCAATGGCTCCTTACGATCTTTGTCTTACTAGAGATTGCAACCATCTTCTTTGTTTCTGCTAAACATACCCTCGGATGGGATGGACTGCTAAACTGGGAGATCAAGGCGCGTTATGCGTTTGTGAACGGCGGAGTTCTTCCAGTCGAATATTATTCCAGCGCGGGCCGCTCTTTTAGTCATCCTGAGTATCCGCTTGGAATTCCTTTGACCGAGCTTTGGTTGTATATGTGGATCGGGGAAGCTCATCAATTTTGGATCAAAACGATCTTTCCATTCTTCTATGCCGCCGGAGCTTGTCTCTTAGCGCTCATCGCTACTCGCATTTCTGGCCGTTGCTGGGTTGGCTTATTAATTGCCGCGCTGTTTCCGTTCATTCCCTATTTCACGTCCGGACCCGGCGGTGTAATCGTGGGCTATGTCGATTTTCCCGTGAGTATCGTTTACCTAACAGGACTGGGTTATCTTCTGTACTCGTTAAGTACAAGAATCGAGTATCCATTTTATATTTATGCGTCTTGCCTCGCTTTGCTGCCATGGCTGAAACAGGAAGGTGCAATCTTATGGTGTGTGCTCGTCGCGCTCGGTCTGGTCGTTAGCTGGCAACAGAAGAAGGTGCGTCTCTTCGCAGTCAGCATATTGCCGGGTTTATTTGTCATCATCAGCTGGCGGCTTTACCTAAAATTGATGGACGCTGTCCCGCCCACCGACTTCTCGCCGTTAAGTGTTCACGCTCTCTTGAACAGTGCGCATAGGGTCGGTCCTATTTGTCGCACACTGTTCGCCGAGATCGAGAGTACAAACCATTGGGGTAGTTTTTGGCTACTTACCGGATTAGCCCTTCTCTATCTCTTGGTTTTGTTCCGCGATACCCGTAGTGTGGTCCTGGCTGGTGCTATTCTCGTCCCGGTTATGGTTTACTCTTCAACGTACTTATTTAGTGCGTGGCCGAGTTATACAGCGCATGTAACTGCTTCAATGCCGCGGTTGCTATTACACATAGTTCCGACCGCATGGCTTGCGATCGGCTTGGCTCTATCGTTCAGACGGGTCGAGCCAGAAAAGCAACACACT
>QHPY01000022.1 GCA_003219215.1 Verrucomicrobiota bacterium
GCAACGGACAACAACACGACTTGCACCAATGTTCGGCGAAACTTCGCAAAGAAGGGGAAGAGCCATGAGAGGGTCGCCTTTGATTCGGGGGCTTGCTCAAAAGCGATCGTGTAATCGAAAAGAGCGGCGTAACCAGACCACTTTTGTTCGAACTCGTGGCGGGGAATCCGCCGGTGTCCTAGAGCCGGATCGGCTACGCGCACGAACTTTTCATCGACATCGTAGAGCACCATCCAGTGGTTGCCTTCCCAGTGAACGATTGAAGGCAAGGGAAGATTTGGAAGGTTCCGCAACGAAACTTTGAGCGCACGGGCAGCGAGACCGAGCTCGATGGCCGCGCGACACAACGCCTTCAGGCTGGTACCATCGGTGGCGGTGTGACAAAGCTGACGAATGCGCGCCAGGCTGACCTTTCGCCCGTAGTGCCGGCAAATCATTCCCAGACTGGCCGCGCCGCAATCCATCTCGTCTATCTGTTGAATGTGCTCGAAGCGGCGGATCCGTTTCTTGCTCTTGCGGAAGAGTCCCTTTTCGTCTGCAAATGGTTCCGCGCCGTCTTCGCCTTCGGTCGCGGGTTGTTGTTCGTCGAGCGCGACCTTGTCATGCACCGCGGTTTCGGCCGGAAGATTTTCGACCGTAAAATCAAGCGGGATGCGCGCTTCCGTCTTGGCCTGATATTGCGCGAGCCGTTCCGTCAGCAGATTTTCGAATTCCGGAAACTTCCTTTTTAGTTCGCGGACCGTTTTCGGCTCGAGCGCGAGCAGCCGGCACTCGGTGAATGCTTCCACCGAAGCCGCGCGCGGCGAACCATTCAAGATCGACAATTCGCCGAAGTAATCGCCATCGCGATAAAACGCGAGATTGCGTTCCTTTCCATTGTTGGCGAGGAAAGCGCGCGCGCGCCCCTTTTCCAGGATGAACATGGGTCCGGCCGGATCGCCTTCCTTAATGATGAGCCCGCCCTTTTCGCAGGTCATCGGCGTCAGCTTCTCCATCATGCTGCGTAAAGCCGGTGCGGGCAGGCGGCCAAAATTGCTGAACTGATAGAGAAAACCTTGCAGCGCGCGTTGCCGTCCCGTCATCTCGACGTGGTGTCGCAGTTCCGGAACTCGCTTGACCAGCTGCAAGAAATCTTCGCGATCGAGTCGAAGGACGTCGACCGCGGTGCTGCACCGCACCGTCGCCTTGCGCGTTCCACCTTCGGCCAGCGCGGCCTCGCCGAAACCATCGCCCGGGCGCAGGGCGCCGAGCGCGACTTCGTCGCCGTTCGGCATGATCTTGATCGCGCGCGCCCGCCCGGACGTAAGCACATAAAACGCGTCGGCCGGATCGCCTTCGCGCACGATGATGTCGCCAAACTCGTAATGTTCCTCTTTCAGCAATGAGCTGATTTTTTCGAAGACGTCGTCCGGCAGGAACTGAAAGAACGACGAACGTCTTAAGGCGGCATCTTCTTCCGTTTTCATTTGGTCATCGGCCCCTGCCACTGGATGTAGGTGCTGACCAGCCCGGCGAAATGAAGCTCGAGCAGCCGTTTGTCCACGCGCTCCTGCACAACCGGATCGTCCGCGCTAGGTTCCACCTTTTTCGTGATCCGGCACAATTGAAAGCCATCTCCGCGCGCGATTGGCTCGAGCACACTTCCCGCGGGAACACTCAGAAACTTTTGCTGGAGCTCGGGCTCTACGTCTTCGACCAAAAGCTGTTGCTGCCGATACGGATAACGCCCCTCCTTGGCAACTTCTTCCATGGAAAGTCCGTCCACTTTTACGCAAAGCGACGCTTCGCTAGCGGCGTCCTTCGATTCGACCTCCAGCATTTCTACCTCCAGTCGCGTCAACGACAAGCGCAGGCCGGACAGTTCGCGCTGCCGGTTCTTCGGCGTGAGAAGCTGAGCGCGAATTCGGTTATGGATCGCTTCCAGGCGCAGCATATCGTTGAGCCATTGCTGGTCGCGTCCGATGCCATTCAGCCAGGTGGGCACGGTTTTTTCATTAATGCGCGCACCTTTGAAGAACTCGGTTCTTTCATTCGCAAGATCGACATCTTCTTTCACTTCCTGGCCACCGGCTACGCGCCAGCTCAAGCGCGCCGCCATGCGGTCGAATTCGCCGGAGAGAATAAGCTCTGCTCGGAGCAACGCGCGCATTTCCTCCGGCGCCGAAAGGTAATCGGTTGTTTCGGTCGCAACCTTGCCCTTCAAATTGTCTCCCCAGTAGTGCCGTGCGAAATATTCGCCGAAGTCATCCATCGTCAGGCTGCGCGCTTCGAGCCATTGCTCCACTTCCTCGGCCGTGATTAGATCATGGTCGTAGCGAAATTTCTCCACCGCCGCGTCAATGGTTGCGTCGTCCATCTCAGCGTCGCCCGATTGGTTTTCACACTCGACGCAGCGTAGCAATTCCGCCCGGACTGAGTCTAGTTCGCCGCGGAAAAGAGCGGCGTCGATAACATCGCGGTCCGTGTAGAAATTGTCCCCACACGTGAAAACGGCGCCACCCTCCTCTGTAACAGGCTGGCTTTCTGGTTGTGACACGAGCCGGTGTCTTACTTAAAGAGCCGCGGAAAGTCGAGGTTCTTTTGGCCTAATTTTGAAGCATCAGAGGCTAGTTATGAAGCCGTCCTAACGATCAGTAGGCTCCCAATCGAGCACGATTTTGCCGGAGTTGCCGGATTTCATCAGCTCGATCGCTTCCTTGAATTTGGGGTAAGGGAAGCGGTGGGTAATGACGGGTGAAATGTCGAGGCCGGATTGAATCAGCGCGGTCATTTTGTACCAGGTTTCGTACATTTCGCGGCCGTAAATTCCTTTGATCGTCAATTGATTGAAGACGACGACGTTCCAGTCGATCGCGGACGTGCCGGGCATAATACCGAGCAACGCGATTTTGCCGCCGTGAAACAGGTTCGGAAGGATAGCGTCGAATGCTTTTGGGCTGCCGGACATTTCGAGCGCGACGTCGAAACCTTCTTTCATGCCGAGTTTCTTCATCGCGTCGGTCAGGTTTTCGGTCCGCACATCCAGGGCAAGATCGACATTCATCTTGCGTGCAAGATCGAGTCGATACGGATTGACGTCGGTGATGACGACGTAACGCGCGCCGGCGTGTTTGCAGATCGGAATCGCCATGCAACCGATCGGGCCGGCGCCGGTGATGAGCACGTCTTCGCCGACGAGATCGAACGAGAGGGCGGTGTGAACGGCGTTGCCTAACGGATCGAAACAGGAAAGAACATCGAGGGGAATCGACGGGTCGGCGTGCCAGCAATTCGATTGCGGGATCGCTACGAACTCGGCCCATGCGCCGCGGCGATTCACGCCGACGCCTTGGGTGTTTGGACAGAGGTGGCGGCGACCCGCGAGACAATTCCGGCAATGCCCGCACGTAATGTGACCCTCACCGACCACGAGGTCGCCTTTGGCAAAACCTTTCACATGATTGCCGGCGCGATCGACTACACCGACAAACTCATGGCCAATGGTCATCGGCACGGGGATCGTTTTCTGCGCCCAGGCGTCCCAGTTATATATATGTACGTCGGTGCCGCAGATGGATGTCTTGAGGACGCGAATGAGGACGTCGTCACCCGCAACTTCGGGAACCGGAACCTGCTCGAGCCACAATCCCGGCTCCGCTTTCGCCTTTACGACGGCCTGCATCGTTTTTTGCACAAAGAGAAGTTATCCGCAGATTTCGGAGATTGACACAGATTCCTTTCCGAACCGGCCGCGTCTCAACTTGACCGGTTAAACCGGTCAAGTTTGGCGAGAAAACGCGAGGTCGCACGACCGCCAGCGTTGCAGAATTAATCTGCGAAAATCTGTGTAATCTGTGGACAAAGTTCGTCTGGGTCAGGAAAATCAAACCTGCATGCCCGCCACGCTCGAACAACCGGCGTCAGAAAGCGCGACACCGCGCTCGGTTTTCATTCTGCGGTTCGTCAGCACGGTCGTGCTTTGGTCGATCGCGCTCCTGATCGCGTTTTCCGGGTACGAAGTTTTCTTTTGGTTGTTGATCAGCGCATTTGGTTTGATCGCGCTGCTCGAATTTTATCGGATGCTCGACCACGCGCACCTGCCGAATTTCAAAATCATCGGATTGATCTGTGGAGCGATCATGCTGGCCGGAAGTTTTCATTATTTTTCCACCATCGGCCCGGCCGGTTCCTACGACTTCGAAGTGGCGCTGTTGTTCTTTTTTCTGCTGACGATGTTTGCGCGGCAAATGTTTGCGCGCTTGCGGCACGACGAGCCGCTGCAAACGATGGCTTACACCCTGTTTGGTCTGCTTTACGTGCTTTGGCTGTTCAATTTCATTACCAAGATCGTATACCTGACTCCGCGAGCCAGCGTTGGAATGGTAACTGGACAGTTTTACGTTTTGTATCTAATCGCAGTCACCAAATTCAGCGACATGGGAGCGTATCTTACCGGGAGCGCGATCGGCCGGCATCTGATGGTTCCGCAAATCAGCGCCAAGAAAACGTGGGAAGGATTTTTCGGCGCGCTCGGTTTTGCCCTGGCTTGCAGTTTGGCCTTGTTCAAATTGATGCCGGGGCACTTGTCGATGTTAAGCTGGGCTCACGCCACCGTGCTTGGTTTGTTGCTCGGCTTTGCCGCGGTTATTGGCGACCTGGCTGAGTCGATCATCAAACGAAGCACCGGGGTTAAGGATTCCGGAAATCTCCTGCCGGGGATCGGCGGCGCGCTCGATTTAATCGACAGTCTGCTCTTCACCGCGCCGCTTTTGTTTTTCTATCTGCGCCTTGTGATTCGGGTGTCGTGAAAATTTCTGACAGAATGAACAAAATGAACAGAATCGAAGAGGTACCGGAAACCTATGATTTGTGTGGCCAAATCATTGGTCTCGCAATGAAAATACACTCGACTCTCGGACCAGGATTTCTCGAATCGGTTTATCAAAACGCGCTCATCTGGGAATTGCGGAAGGGTGGACTCAGGTCCGAAGCGCAAAAGCCAATCAGTGTGACGTACGATGGGCAGATTGTCGGCGCGTTCGCGGCCGATCTAATGGTCAACGATTCAGTGATCGTTGAAGTCAAAGCGATTCAAACTTTGGCAAAACCCCATGAAATTCAGCTGGTAAATTACCTCACCGCAACTGGGCTGAACGAAGGGTTGCTACTAAACTTTGGCGCAGATCGGTTGGAATTTAAGAAAAAGTTTCGTTTACCAAAGACAAACTCTACTGCTTCCAAGTCGAAAGTGATTCTGTAGATTCTGTTCATTCTGTCGAAAAAATGAAACGTAAACGGGTCGTGGTGTTGGGCGAATTGAAAGCGAACCAGTCGCTCGCGAAGCCGCACCAAGTCCAGCTCGTAAACTATCTTACTGCAACGGGGTTTAATGAGGATGTGCTACTGAATTTCGGAGCTGAACGTTTGGAATTTAAGAAAAAGTTCCGGCTTCCAAGATCAGAGCCCGTTTCCTTGTGAGGCGATTTTGTTAATTCTGTTAATTCTGTCGAAAAATGAAACGTAAACGGGTCGTGGTTTTGGGCGCGACCGGATCGATCGGCGACAGCACGTTGAAAGTGGCGCATGACATTCCGGAGCGGATGGAGATTGTCGGACTGGCTGCGAACAGCAACGCGGAGAAGCTGGTGGCGGCGGCGAACAAAATGCGGCCAGAAGCAATCTGCTTGGTCGATGAAACGAAGATGGACATCTTGCAGCGCGATCTCGACTACCAACCTCGGATTTTTTCCGGCGAAGTCGGATTGCGCGAGCTCGCTTGCCTAACCAACGCCGACATGGTGCTGGTGGCGATCGTTGGAACAGGCGGATTGCGCCCAGCACTGGCGGCGATTGAAGCGGGCAAAGATCTCGCGGTTGCGAGCAAAGAAATTCTGGTAATGGCCGGCGAAATCGTGATGCGTGAAGCGCGCGACCATGGCGTGCGAGTGTTGCCGGTTGATTCGGAGCACAACGCAATCTTTCAGTGCCTGGATGGCCGGCCATCGGAAGTTCGCCGGATTATTTTGACGGCGTCAGGCGGGCCATTTCGCGAAACGCCATCAAATCAGCTTGCCGATGTTACGGTCGAGGAAGCGCTCAAGCATCCGACCTGGAACATGGGTCCTAAGATCACCATCGATTCGGCGACGTTGTTCAATAAAGGGCTCGAGATGATCGAGGCGCACTGGCTTTTCGGGGTGGAGATGAATCGCGTCGAAATCGTGATTCATCCACAGAGCATCGTCCACTCGATGGTGGAATTCGCGGATGGCTCGACCCTGGCGCAGTTGAGCTACTCCAACATGTGTTTTCCAATCCAGTACGCGGTCACCTGGCCCGACCGTGTGCCGAACACGCTGCCGCCGCTCGATTTCTCGAGATTGGGCAAATTGGAATTCGAAATTCCGCGCTACGAAGATTTTCCGGCGCTTAAGCTCGCGCGCCGCGCGGGCGAGACCGGCGGGACTTTGCCCGCGGTCATGAACGCAGCCAACGAAGTCGCGGTGGCCGCGTTTTTGAATCGACATCTACGATTTCCGCAAATCTGGGAAACGGTGGCGCAAGTGATGGATCGACATCGCACCGTTGCGCATCCCGATCTCGATGCGATATTGGCCGCCGATCAGTGGGCGCGCGCGGAAGCGACCGCCGCCATCGGGAAAAAATAATCAGCTAGCGCAATGATTCTTCACATCGGTCGCGTCATCCTCGTCATCTTCGAGGTCCTGGTCATTTTCAATTTGCTCATCGTCGTCCACGAGATCGGGCATTTCCTGGCGGCGCGCTGGCGCGGTCTTTACGTCGAGAAGTTCGGGGTCTGGTTCGGCAAGCCGCTTTGGAAAAAGAAAATCGACGGCGTCCAATATTCGTTAGGCTCACTGCCGTTCGGCGGTTTCGTGGCGCTGCCGCAGCTGGCGCCGATGGACATCATTGAAGGAAAAGCGGACGTCGATCGCGCACACCTTCCGCCCGTATCGGCGCTGGATAAAATCATCGTGGCTGTGGCCGGTCCATTTTTCAGTTTACTGCTGGCGATCGTGTTCGCTGCAATCGTGTGGATTGTCGGTTATCCCGTCAGCGAATCGGACACAACCACAGTTGTCGGCTACATCATGCCCGATTCGCCAGCGGAAAAAGTGGGCCTGCGCCCGGGCGACAAGATTTTAGAAGTGGATCGAAAACGAGTGACTCGTTTTCTCGGGATGAATGACAGCGTGAGCTGGGCGGTGGTCCGTAGTGAAGGGGAGACCGTTCCCGTGAAATTCGAGCGCGACGGACAAGTGCAAACGGTCCAAGTCGAGCCCTACAAAGCCGAAACGCGGGGCTGGCGCAGAAAAAGTGTTCGTCAATTGCTCATCCTCCCGGCGGAAACGGCAATCATCGACAAAGTAGAACCGAACACGCCCGCGGTGGCCGCAGGCCTGCGCTCGCGCGACATCATTCGCGGATTCAATCACACACCGATCTACAATCCGGTTGCGCTCCTCGAGTACATTAAAAAACATCCTGACGAAACATTGGCGCTCGAGGTGGAGCGCAGTGGTTCGAGGTTCGAAGTGCCGGTAAAACCGGTGCCGCTGCCAACTGACGGAAAAATGCAGCCACGGATCGGAATTCAATGGGACACGAGTGGACAAATGTCCATCGCCCATCCCAACCCGGTCGAACTAGTTCATAACAGCGTGACGAGCACGTTTAATACGCTTGGCGCAGTCGCTTCGCCCAAGTCCGACATCAAACTGCAGCACCTGAGCGGGCCGATCGGGATTGGACGAATTTATTACTTGTTCTTCGTGAGCGAGCGCGGCTGGCAGCTGGCCCTTTGGCTGAGCGTAGTCCTGAACGTCAATCTCGCGATCTTGAACATGCTCCCGATTCCGGTGCTGGACGGTGGGCACATCCTGTTCGGATTGATCGAGTCGATCCGACGCAAACCTCTGAACATGCGCGTGCTCGAAGTGGTGCAAGGCGTCTGCACTGTTTTGATCATTGGCGCGATTG
>QHPY01000021.1 GCA_003219215.1 Verrucomicrobiota bacterium
GAAAGCATGCCGATTGTTTGCAGCACACTGTCGTAGGACATAACGATGAAGCTGCTCCGGAATATTTTCTTCGAAACGGAGAGGATCTCGTGCAGCATCGTGTCGCGAAAGACCGATTCTGCCGCGGCCGCCTTGACCGCTTCGATTCCCTTGATGGCGTCGATTTGATGCGAACTGTATTTCCCCTGGTTTTCCTCCACGTCGGCGAACAACGGTCGAAGGACTTTGCGTGAAAAATACATCAATCCGCCGTAGAGCGGGGTAGTGGCAAGAAACGCGAGTGTCAACGACGGGCTGTAAATAAGCATCAGACAGAGCGCGCCCGTGAGCTGCACTAGGGCAAGCAACGCGCCAATGCCGCTTCCGACCGCAAATTGCCGGACTTGGCGAGCACCGTCGAGCCGCCGTTGAATGTCGCCCGTGCGACGACTGCTGAAGTAGGTCATGGGCAGGGCCAGAAGTTGACGGCTTAAGAAATCGAGGATGGCGGTGTCGAGACG
>QHPY01000023.1 GCA_003219215.1 Verrucomicrobiota bacterium
AATCGAAGCGATAGTCGCGGCGGCTTACGATGTGATCTCCGGACCGGCCGGGAAGAAGCGCGATTGGAAACGGGAGCGATCGCTTTTCATTTCCGGCGCGCGATTGATCCCGACCGCAGTCGATGCCGGCAGGAACGATGTCGATCTCGCGCCGCAGGTTTTGGATGTCGATGCCTACATTGCCCGGGTCAAACCGTATTTCGCGACTGCCGGATTCTACGAAAAGGAAGTCGCGCGGCGAGTCGAACAATTCGGCCAAATCGCGCATGTCTGGAGCACGTATGAATCGCGTCACGATCCGAACGATGCAGAGCCATTCATGCGCGGGATCAATAGCATTCAGCTTTTCAATGACGGAAGCCGCTGGTGGATTTTATCAATTTACTGGCAGCACGAAAGTCGGCAGCACGCGATTCCGGAAAAGTACCTTTAAGGTTGAGGCTTGCGGGAGTGCAGATGCTTCTTCTCCATCTGCACCGGCGGCCGCGGATGCGTGTCGCGATAACACTTTGTCCCAACACCTAAAAGAAGCGCGGCGATGACGAAACAGATAACGCGTTTCTCTTCCGGCGTGAGAACGAATCTGTGCTTCAGCTCGTCCCATTGCCAGTGTTCGGGGACTTTCAATCTGTTTCCTTCTTGACCCGCGGCCGGACACGGACAGACGGATAATTTCCTTTGATGTTCCTGTCGTAATACCCCGCTTTGGAATCGGCAGTCATCAAGTCTCGGTAAACTGACGGCGTCACCTCGAGATATCGATAAACCGCGCCATTTACGAATTCGATCTCAAGAATGTGCAGCCGCTTGCTGTAGCCGATCGATGCGATCCCTTTCGAAGCGACTGATTCGCGCGGAATACGCGAGGTGATGGCGGTCCGAGCCGGACTGACGGTATTATCCTCGAGAGAGTTGGCGATTAAGAGCCGCGAAGCGCAGAGGAACAACAACAACCAGACAGATTTCGCACTCATTCCGGGGAGCGACGTGATTCGTTAACACGCCGCGACAAGCCAAGTCGAGCAAAAATCTGAAACGCCGTCGGATCGCTTTTTGCGCCCGGAATACGTCCAATTTTTTTCCAAATCCGATTCAGGCTACAGTATGAAAACTATCGCTATCCTTTTTGCCTGCGCCATGATTCCCGCCTTGGCGTTCGCGGGGAAACGTCCGAAGAGCACGCCAACGCCGACGCCAGCTCCAACTCCGGTCACTGTTGGAATTCATGGCAACGAACCGCTCATCGCCGCCGCGCCGGATGGGACACTTTATATCAGCGCGTTGCAACACGTTTATAGTTCGACCGATTCCGGAGCGACTTGGACGGAATTACTCGGGCCGATCTACGCGTCGAGCATCAATCTCAATTCCGACAGTTCAATCTCCGTTGATCCGGGGAACAGACTTTTTTTCACCTTCGATTACCCCTACGCCGGCACGACCGCGGTTTGCACGAGCGACGATCGCGGAATCACCTGGAATTGTAATCCGGCAGTCGTGCCAGGCGGCACGGATCGCATGTGGACACTGGCCCCGACGCTGACGGACGATTACGAAGTTACGAATGAAGGACTTTACGAGACCGCGTTTTTGCATAGCACCGATCGCGGATCGACCTGGACACCGACGTCGTTAGGCGCGGGTTTGTTTGAACCGCAAACCGGACCGCTTCTGCAAAAGCCAGGCAGCACGAACGTGCTCCAGATCACGAAAATTTTCGGAACACTGCCGCAGGAAGTTCCGGAGCTGAAACTTTACGTTTATTCGCCGAACTCCCCCGGCTCGATCATCTCCGCCGTTCGCTCCACCGGATTGCCGATCCCGGCTGCATTACCCGGCGCTGCTCTCGGCAAAGACGGCGAACTTTGGGTCGTCTCGGAACAGCCCAACCCAGCCGGCGGATTCTCAGCCGTGCTGGCACATTCTTCGGATGAAGGAGTAACGTGGAGCAAGCTGCCGCCAATCCCGACCACCACAACTGGAACGGCAACGTTTACGTGGGTTGCAGCCGGAAGCCCGGGACATGTCGGCGTGATTTACTACTACACACCAGACAACGGCGATCCCAGCTCGCTGACGAACTCAACGTGGTCCGTGAGGTGGGCCGAAACGTTTAATGCAACCAGCCCAGCGCCTACGTGGACGGTGGGAAATATCGAATCTGCCGTTCACACCGGCCCGATTTGTGCCGCAGCAGGTTGCAGCGGCGATCATCGATTCGCAGGCGATTTCATCACCTCACTCATCGACGCGAACGACGTCGCGCACCTGACCTGGATGATAGAGAACATGTCCACGCAAAAGACGACGATTCGCTATGAGCGAATTCAGGGAACGCCGCCGTCAACCACAACCGGCCGGCGACATTAACGCCCGAGTGGAGTGCTAATTGCGGTGCCCGCCGGAGGTGTGAACTCGAACGTCGATCCCGGAATAGTCGCGCGCGTTTGATTTGAATAGATGGTGACGATTCGATCGCCGTTCGGCTGCACCATGTCGGTGCGTTCTGCAACGAGGTCGCTGTTCAAAAGCAGATCGAATTTTTGAAACATTCGCTTCACCGAAGGCGAGCGCGGAAGCAGCTGCAATTCGTAGCCAGTCGCAACCTTCCTGCCAGTGATTTGAAATGTCTTCTCCACGTTTTCCAAATTCAGCGCGGTGTTAATCGCGGCGATGGCGGCGTCAACCGGCGAGCGTTTGCCGAGCGTGTAATGCTCGGCTGATTTGAAATTTGGATAATAAATCCATAGATCGCGCCCATTGCTGACCGTGATGCTCGCCGAACTGCCGCCAATCTCACGCCGGAATTTATTCGGCGCGCGAAACGAGATCTTGCCCGAGCTGACGATCGGTTTATTCAAGAGATGCATCGTCTTCTGTTCCTGAAAGTCGGCGCGTACGTCCGGCGACGACACGCGTCGTTCCGCGATGCGGGCGAGAAGATTCTTTATATCCGCTTCTGACAACGACTGACCGCGCACCACCGAGGCGAGGGAAATCAAGATGAATAGGAGAGGGGACAGCTTGCGCATGCGATGATTGTCGTTCTTAGAAGATGTCGATCTTATATCGGCTGCGGTGCCTTCACCGTCCGCTCCAGACTTTTGGTTTGGCTGCCGCCATGGCCGGCAACGCAAAGAAAATTGTCGCCAGCAAGCTCCAGAAAATCCCGATCGCACACGCGATGCCGAGTCCGCTGAGGGAAGGATTACGCGCCCAGCCTAACGAACCGAATCCGCTGACCGCCGTCAGGCCTGCGAGAATAACCGGCTTGATGACTCCTGCGACGTCGTGCTCCAGCTCACGCGTCTTTTGCCAGACGAGCACGACGTAAATCCCATAGTCGACGCCGATGGCGAGGACGAGCCGGAACGAGAGCACGTTGAGTAAGTTTAGGTGAAGACTAAGCAGCTTCATCGTCGCGATCATAGCACCAATGCCAAAGGCCAGCGTTATGATTTGGATCAACCAAAGTCGAAAGTCACGATACAAAATGGCCAACAAGCCGATGTCGAATAACGCCATCAACGCACTGATTATGAGCAATTGCCGGTGTGACCACGGTTGCAGGTCCGCCAGAGCGTAGCTCCAGCCGGAGAGTATCACCGGTACACCACGCACACGCAGGTCGCGATCGAGTTGTTCACTCTGCGCGTGGGTTGTGACCGGCTCGTTTGTGGTGGCGAATCCAGTCGTTAGGAGCGGATTTCTGGCGAAATATCGATCTACGAGAAACCACCAGCTCGACGATTTCGGCAATTGTGTTCGCCAATCGGGCAGCGTTGCCCTCGGGTCGATAACTGCCTGCAAATCGTCCAGCAACTTGAACGCCGGCGCGAACGAGTCGGGGCTGAAGCCTTCGGCGCTCAATGTTTCCTCGAGAGTCTGACGCGCCGTCGGAAGATTAACTCCGCGAAGGTGTTCGCGATTTTTTTCCATCCATATTGGAGAAAGACACAGCGGCGCCGGTGTCGAGAAACCTTTGATTTTGCCGGCTTCCTGAAGTGCCGCCCAATGCGACGAGATTTTTTGCCAATCATCATGCAATTCCTCAGCGTCGCCCGCCTGCACGATTGCGAGCACCGGCTCCCAGCGGGCTGGCATTTTCTCCATGATCGCTTGCAACGCCTGCCCGGCGCGGCTGTTCTTTGGCTCGAGCGAGCGTGCACTCGCTTCGAAATGGAGCGGAGGGACGGGTGAAAAACCAATCACGGTCAGCAAGAAGAGAATTCCTCCGGAGGCAATGATCATAGGCGCGGGGCGTTGCACGCTCCAGCGGACATATTTTTTCACGATCTCGAACACCCAGTCGGGTCGCTGCGGCGCTTGCCGTGGTCGCACGAACAAAAACAGAATCGTGCACATGAAGAGCCCGGCGAAAAAAATGCCAATCGCAATCAGGACGCCGAGATGGGAGAAACCCATCGAGCCGCTCAGGATCAGCGCCAGAAAACCAACTGCTGTGGTAAGTGCGCCAAAAAAAACCGCGCGGCCAAGTTTTGCCACCGACGTAGCGATGGCTTGTTGATATTCCTCGCCATCAAATCGGGCCTGTTGGTAGCGGCCGAAGATCAGGATCGCAAAGTCGACGCCGAGTCCGACCAGAATCGCACAGAAACCGACCGCGACCATGCTCAGCCTTCCGAAGATCAGCAACCCGGCTGCAAGTGCGACCAGACAAGAGAGCAAAAGTGAAAAACCCATTCCGAGCAGCGGCAACCATCTTCGAAAACCGATGAAAAAAATAATGCCGACGAGGAGGACGGAACTGCCGAGCGTCGCCACAATGTCGTAACGCATGCTCAAAGAAATCTCCGCGACGTAAGCCGAGCGGCCGGTAACCAAAACCTCCAAGGGTCCGCCATCCCAACCATCGCTCGCGCGCGCGCGAAAAATATTTACCTGACGCATCAACCGCTGACATTCGAACGCGTTCAACGAAGGTTGATTGGTGACCGCCAGGAGGACGCGCATGGTGCGGTCGGGTGACGTCAGCGGCTGTTCCTGCTCAATCGCGTTGGCTTCCGCGAATGGCTTCAGCGCTGGCCCGATAATGCCGAGGGGATCGAACGCGAGTTCAAACTCCGGCCGCGGCGAGCCGGCTTCGATCTGCTGATGTAAGCGATGCAATCGCTCGCGAATTTTGTCCGGCTGCAAGATCGAGATCGTTTGCTCGAACGCCGCCGGCTCCAGATTCAGGAGCAATGGAATCGCAATCCATTGCAAATCGCGAATGCCATCCGGCGTTTCCATTGGAGAGCCGGCTAACACGCGATCGCACCACGGTTGCTTCCGCAAATTCTCCGCAAATATCGGCCCGAATTCCTCCAGCTTGTCGACGTCTTGAGGCTGGCAACGCAGAGCGAATGTCAGCTCACGCGTTTGTTCGAAGTCGCGATCGTAAATTTTCAATCCCTGGACCGACTCGAAACCTTTTGGGAGCATGTTGATCACGTCGGAGTCGAGCTCGATCCGCGTAACCAGAATGGCGAGGCAGGCGGCTGCGAGTGCTGCGACGCCAAACCAGACGAGCAGGCGTCGTTGCGCCATGACGCGTGCGATCACTTGGTTCCGGTTGAAATGGCTGGCGCGTAGCGTAGGGAGTGACACCGGTCTGAAGACCAGTGTTAGTCAAATTCCGGCAAGGATCAGAATCGGAAAAGAAAAGTTTCCGATCCCGAAGCATGACGCACCTGATGTCGATCCCGTCCGCCACCGGACGGACTCGCCGCGGCGAGGGCGTGAACGATCTTGTCGCGCAATTCGAGCCATCCGCGCAGTTGCTGCGGCGCGCCGTTGATCGGACCCGACCAGCCACGGCCAGCGAGGGGTCCCTTGATTTCAGCGGAGGTCGAATCTTGTCGCAAAAATAGAAGATTTACCCCAGGCCCTTTCGAGAACGTCAGCTCGAAGTCGCCGTTCGGCGAGAACCGCACGAATACATCGCCGATGACCGTCGCTTTCGGATTGCGATAAAGAAGTTGCCCGCTGCGCGTCTGCCAATCAGCCCTCGCCTCGGCGAATTCATGCGGAGCTGTCGTGGCGCAGCTCGTAAGAGCAACGAGGAACGCGAGTAAGTAGGGGCCATTGACCCCAATCGCCTGGGCGATTCGGTGAATTGCCCCTACCATCACGACGCGACGCCAACCCGCGTCGGCAGCTCTTCTTTATTCGGCACTAGCGTCCGTCGCGGGACAATGCCGAAATGTTTCTGCAACCAAACCAGAAAATAGAACACCCACATTCGCCAGCGGATCCCGAAAGAATTACCTACGTTGCCGCCGAGCACCGCATTCACTGCCGGCGCAACTCCGAGCACATTGCGCGGGGTTAGAAATATTTCCACGAACTCCTTTGTGTACCACGCGTTCACGAACCGCAGATAAATGTCCATCGCGCGATTCACCGCCCGTTCGTAACGCCGAAAAAGTTTTCTCGCTCGTTCTGGGTGGTCGAGAACTTCGTCCAAAGCGTCGGCGCATTGTTCGCCGCTGAAAACGGCCAGGAAAACGCCGCTGCTGAAAATTGGATCGATGAAACCGGCAGCGTCACCAGCGAGCAACCAGCGATCGCCATGGAGTTTTGTACTGCGATAAGAAAAATCTGCGGCGGTATAAACCTCCGATCCGCGCTGCGCACTTGTCATTCGTTTGGCGATGATCGGTTGCTCGGCCAGCGATTGTTCGAGGAAATCTTCAGCGCTCAATTTCGATTTCTTAAACGTATCGCTATCGAGAACGACGCCAATGCTGGTGCGCTCGGTCGTGAGCGGGATCAGCCAGAACCAGCGATCGATCCCGCGGATCAAGAGCGTGAGCGTTCCGTCGATTCCTTCGGCCCGCCAGACCCCGTCGTAATGCGCAAAGATCGACAACTTCTGGAGATGATCGTAGCTCTTTTTGATTCCAAACTTCGTGCCGAGGACGGAATTGCGGCCGCTCGCGTCGATGAGATAACGAGCGCGAACATTTTCCACGGAGCCGTTTCGTCGAACGGCAAGATCGACATGTTCATTGAGGAACTCAACGCGATCGACCGCCACTTCTTCATGCACTTCGGCGCCGCTTTCACGCGCGTGATCGAGTAAGAGTTTGTCGAAATCAGATCGCGTGACCTGGTAAGCGTGGTCGGTTTGGGAACGGAATCCGTCTTTGAAGTAAAACTTCGTTCCCGGTTCCGAGCAGGCGCCGAAGATTTCGCCGCCGAACTTTTTGAGGAAACCGGCGCGCCGAAATTTCTCGTGCAATCCGAGGCGGGTGAACGCTTTCATGCTGAACGGCAACAGCGATTCGCCGATGTGAAACCGTGGAAATTTTTCGCGCTCGAAGACAATGACGCGCCGATTGGCTCGCGCGAGCAACGCAGCTGCGGTGCTGCCGGCCGGCCCGCCGCCAATGATCCCGACGTCGTAGAGGTCAGCATTCATCTGTTTATTATGTTAACCAGCTTCAATGCGAAGCAAAGGTCGATCGAGCTCTCGTGGCCGCATCCACTCCAATGTTTTAAATTGCAACCCCTCACTTCATCCTCTCCCCTTGAGAAGGGGAGAGGGCAGGGTGAGAAGTCGGTGAACACTTGGCCGCAAAGTAACTGACCAACGACCGACACAGACGAAACGCGGATCAGGAACGGAAATTCAGGGTTCGGAAATCTGTGCTAATCTGTGCTCCAAAATGAAGCTGATCGACAAATTCGTCTCTCGCGAACTGCTCGTGAACGTGCTGTTTGCGATCGCGGTGCTGAGTCTCGTGCTCGTCGTCGGCAACATTTTTCGGAAACTGTTGCCCTTGCTGGTGAATCACGATGTGCCCGTGGAATATTTGCTCGCGTTCATCGCCTACGTTTTTCCGTTCTCGCTCATCTTCACCATTCCGTGGGGACTGCTCACCGCTATCCTGCTCGTGTTTGGTCGTCTCTCGGCCGATAACGAATTGATCGCCCTCCGCGCAAACGGCGTAAGCGTGCCGCGTGTCGCCGTTTCACTCGCAGTTATCGCGCTCACGTCTACCGCGCTTTGTCTTTGGCTCACGGTCCAAGTGTCGCCAGCCGCGCAGAAAAAATTGCGCAGCACCATCTTCGATCTGGCCACGCGCGATCCGATGGCGCTCTTCGGTAGCGACCAGGTGATCGATCAATTTCCGGGGCGAAAGATTTACGTCGGCAAAAAGGACGGGAACAAGCTCGAGAACATCACCGTGTTCGAGCTCGATCAGAAATCGATGCCGATGCGAGTAACGTTCGCGCGCACCGGCATGCTCGAGGCCGATCTCGAGAACAAACGGATTCTGATGCATCTCTACAATGCGCGTTATCAGCAGCGCGACGAGAAAGACCCGGCCGACCTGCGCAAAATCAAGGATGGCATCAGCATGTCGGAAGGAACATTGCCGATCAGTCTCGAGGAACTTTACGAGAAAGAGAAGAAACGGCCGAGCCGCTCGGCGATGTCGATCGAGCAATTGCTCGACCAACTGAAAAGTGAAAGCACGCGCGCACGCAGCGAAAGCCGGACCGAGATCAACAAACGATTTTCGTTTCCGTTCGCCTGCGTCGCGTTTGCGATCATCGGTGTCCCGCTTGGCGTGACTGCGCACCGCCGAGAAACTTCAATCGGATTCGCGATGGGATTGATCGTCGCCGTCGCTTATTTTCTTTTCGTCATTATCGCCGACACGCTCCGCGGAAATCCCAAAGTCCATCCCGAACTTCTCATCTGGGTCCCGAACATTCTCTTCATCATTCTTGGCGCATTCTTGTTCCGGCGACTAGCGAGACAGTAGCCTTCTGTCATGTCGAGCGCAGTCGAGACATCTCTTAAACTGTTCTCTGAACGCAAAGCGTCAGGTGCGCAGAAACAGTTAGAGATTCCTCCACTTTGGTCGGAATGACAGAAAGCGGGTGCCGAACGTTCTCTTCATCATCCTCGGGGCGGTCTTGTCCTTCGCCGGCGACTAATCGCTTAGTTTCGATCAGTTTTGAATCTTTGGAGGTTCTCGCAGGGACTTCTGAACGGCGACGATAATTCGGCCAACAATCCATCCGATGGTGAGCCATTGAATCGTTCCCATTACGGAAAACCAAACGAGGGGAAAGCGAAGCGATTCCCAGTCCCGGGGGAACCAAATTGAGGAACGGAAAGGACAATAATAAGTGGCAGATCCAGTCACGCAGCGTACAGCCAACCTTCGCCCGAAGTTGGCGATTGCCGGTCTTCGAAAATTAATGCGGCAAGCGCAAAGATAAACATGATGTGGAGCAGCCCTGCCAACGCACCGATTAGCCAGGCAATTTTCATATCTGTTTCTCACTTCCAAAATCCACTGTGAGCTCGACGGTGTCGGCGACGGCGACGTGGATGTCGCGGAGTTGAATCTCGCCGAGCGGGATTGATTCGAGCGGAAAAGATCTCTCGATCGTTCGAGCAAACAACGGCTGAAGCGCTGCGCACGCGAAGGAACCGAGTTTGCCGTCGCCTTTGCATTTGAGCTGCGAAATTTTCACGACAAATTCGTTGCTGACGTCGAGCTGGGCGTAGATGTCGATCTTGGCGCGAGTAAAAAATTTCTTGGCCCAGATCTGGATGTCGGCGGCCAGCGAGCGCCGGCTCCGCGCCCGCATCGCGAGACGGACTCGTTCGAGATCAATTCCGTACAAACGCGCGCGTCCTCCGCCGATTCGGCCGATTGCTTCTTCGAGATCGAGCTGCGCGGCGGAAAGTACGAGTTGTCCCTCCCGTGCCCTCTGCGCGACCAAGACAGCGTCGCCCTTGGCATCGGCACCCTTGTGAAAAACGACGTCACGCGTTTCCATTCGCAAATCGATCGCCACGCCGTAAACGGAAACGTGGCGGCCACTCACCGTCACAAGCGCGGCTTCGAAAGCAGGCTTGGTTTCGCCTTCGACCTTCGCGAGCGGCGGAGTAGGGGAATCGAACTTTGCGCCGTCCAGGTTGATCCGGATTTCGTCGACCAGGGGAAATACGCGCGACCGAAGATCGACAATCCGTCCGGATTTCTGGACGAACCGGTGCAGCGCCGCGTCCAGCGCCTGGGCAAGGTCGTCCTTGGGCGAGGGAAGGTCTTTGCGGCCAAGGTTTAGCATGGATTTAGAAAACAGTGAGAGATGTCTCGACTTCGCTCGACATGACAAAGAGGAGAAAACAAGTTGAAAATCGAGAGTTCGCCACTAAATTCCGCGTTCCCTTATGGCAAAGACAGCCTGGATCAATCGCAACGAACGCAAACGCGCGACGGTGAAGAAATACGCCGCGCTCCGCGCCGAGCTCAAAGCGAAGAAGGATTACGCCGGTCTGGCGCAGCTTCCGCGCGATGCCAGCCCGACGCGGGTGGTGAACCGCTGCGAAGTGACCGGCCGCCGCCGCGCGTTCATCCGCCGGTTCAAGGTCTCGCGGCTGACGTTTCGCGAGCTCGCCTCGCAGGGACTGATCCCTGGCGTCACGAAGTCCAGCTGGTAGAATTCCAGAGGTCGATTTTCGGGTGCGCCGCGCGCGCTCGTAAAATGAACTCTTTGTTAATGCTTCCGCTCGCAGACGTGCCGGTAACGCAATGGGATCCGCCGGCCATCATCATTGGCAAACTGGCCGTGATCGCGGCGTTGGTTGGATTGAACGGATTTTTCGTCGCGTGCGAGTTCGCGATCATCAAGGTGCGCGCCAGCCAGCTCGACGAATTGGCGGAGGAGGGGAACCCGCGGGCGCGTCTCGCGAAATATATTCGCTCACATCTCGACGCCTATCTTTCGGCGACACAACTCGGCGTGACAGTGGCGAGTCTGGCGCTGGGGTGGCTCGGTGAAGAATTTCTCGCGCACCTGCTCGAACCATTTTTTGTATTGGCGAACATTCACTCGCACGTATTTGTCACGTCGGTTTCGGTCGCGCTCGCGTTCATCGGAATTACGTTCATGCACATCGTGTTCGGCGAGCTGGCGCCGAAGTACACCGCGATCGCAAATCCACTGACGGTTTCGCTGCGATTGGTCCGGCCGTTGGGCGCATTTTATTTTTTGTTCAAGCCGGCGATCTGGATTTTGCACAAGTCATCGAATTTTCTTTTGCAGGGCATGCTGCGAATGAAACCGATTCCGGCCACGGAGCTGGCGCACAGCGAAGAAGAATTACGGCTCATTATCGAACAGAGCGAAAAGTCGAAGGAAGTTTCGCCGCTCGGCCGAAAGCTCGTGCTCAATGTGCTTGATCTGCGCGAGCGCGTCGTGCGCGATATCATGACGCCACGCGGCGAAGTTGTTTATCTCGATTTGGAAGACGACTTCGAAACGAACGCGAAGAAGGCGATCGAATCGCGGCACACGCGGTTTCCGCTTTGCCGCGAGAATCTCGACAACGCGATTGGATTGATTCACATCAAGGAACTGGTGCCGATGATGCGCGATCCGAACCCCGATTTGATGCGGATCAAGCGCGAATTGATTCCGGTCCCGGAGATGATGCAGCTCGAAAAATTGCTGAGTCTTTTTCTGGGCAAACACGCACATCTGGCGATCGTGGTCGATGAATACGGTGGCACGGTGGGCATGGTGACGCTGGAAGATGTGCTTGAGGAATTAGTGGGCGACATCCAGGACGAGTTCGATACGGACAAGGAGGAATTTAAAAAGATCAGCGCGACTGAATTCACCGTGGACGGCACGCTCGGGCTTTATGAGTTAAACGATCTCGCCAAACTCGAACTGGAAAGTCCGGACGTGAGCACGATCGGCGGTTATGTCACCCACTTACTCGGACATCTGCCGAAGCAAGGTGAGCAGGTGAAGATTGATAATTATTGCGTGACCGTGACTCAGGCCGACAGTCGCCGCATTCGCCAACTCCATTTTAAGAAGCTGAAGGAGCCGCAAACAACCGCCGCGGTAACCTAACCGGACGTCGCGCTCTCAAATGGAGGGCGCCGCGCTTGTCGGCGCCTTTCATTGTCATTCCGAGCGAAGTCGAGGAATGGAGCGAGTGGGACGAGCGACATGAACGGCTGCGCCGCGAGGGAAGCGGCGAGAGAGTCGGGAGACGAACGAGTTCAATCGATCGAGAAAATATCTAGAGATGTCTCGACTCCGTTCGACATGACACGAAAATAAAACGCCGCTACAACATGCAGTTTCTGGTCGAAATAGAAGTCACCTGTCCGCACTGCGGTGAAGTTTTCCCGTTGGAGATAGACACTTCGGAATCGGAGCAATCGCTGATCGAAGATTGCAGCGTTTGCTGCCGGCCGATTAACCTTACCATTCGCTGTCAGCCGGGCGCCATTGATTCACTCACTGCCCGCTCGTAAACCCTTTCGGGCCTACCCGGCTATGTCGCCTCTCGCCCGCGGGCTCCATTGTCGATCTTGCGTTTGCCGGCATTTGACTCTCTAAGCGGTCGTAGCTTGCAGTTGTGCTCGCAGGGCGGGACGCCGCCGCA
>QHPY01000024.1 GCA_003219215.1 Verrucomicrobiota bacterium
AATACGATTGCAAGATCGATAATTCCTCTTTTTCTTTCGCGGCCAGCTCTGGGCGCCCGCCTTTTTCAAAACTTTCGATCGAATCCTGACGTTGCTTCACCTGTTTGCGAATCACCTGGGCCGCATCGGCGCCACTCAGTCCGCCCTCCGCGCCTGACTTTTCGATCGTCGCGTAACTGAGCGCGGACTTTAGCATGCGCAGAACGCCCAACTTAACGGCGTTTTTCTCGCGCATCGCCGCCTTCAATTCTGAATCCACACGCTCGGATAAATTCACCTAGGAAAATTACAGTGTGCGAATCGAATTGTCGATCCTGTCGCATCCGTCACCTTTTGCCGCAACCCCTCGCCTTTCCTCCTCTAGCCTTGCGAAAGGGAGAGGCTGGGTGAGGATCCGTCGGTGTTTCGTGAAACAAGTTTCCAAGCGTTTTGGAATTAACTCGAGTCACGAATTTTCTGCACACAGGCGCGCACTGATTCGACATCACTGACCGACACAACGTCGACATCTTTCCGGGTGCGCTTGAGCAGCCCCGCAAGCACGCCACCCGGCCCTAGTTCGATGAACAAATCGCAGCCGAGGTCGATAAGTCGTTCCATGCAATCGATCCACCGGACTGTGCTCGTGACTTGATCCTGCAGCGTCCGACGAATTTCAACCGGCGTTGCCACTTCCCTGCCGGTCACATTGCTAATCACAGGAAAACGTGGCGGCTTCACTACAACGTGAAGAAGCGCTCCGCCGAGTTTTTCGTAAGCACTTTGCATCAAGCGCGAATGATACGCGCCGGCCACCTTCAGCATCGTCGCGCGGCGAATGCCATATTCCTTCGCGACACCAACCGCCGCTTCCACTTTCGCCAGTTCACCGGAAATAACGATCTGTCCCAGCGCATTGATGTTGGCAACATCGACATCCTCATCGGCGGCGAGCCGGCGAACGTCGTTCTCCAATCCGCCGATCATTGCCGCCATTCCGCCAATTGTCGTCGCGCAAGCTTCATCCATAAATTCGCCGCGTTTTTGGACAAGCTTGAGGCCGTTCTCGAAATCGAAAGTGCCAGCGGCAGCGTGCGCGGTCATTTCGCCTAACGACAAACCGGCCGCGCCGCCAATCGGAAAATTCCCGGCCAATTCACGCAAGATCGACAGGCACGCGAGTCCATGAACAAGCAATGCCGGTTGACAATTCGAAGTCTTGGTCAACTCCTCGATCGGGCCGTTCCACGCGATGTCGCTCAATTTGCGGCGAAGAATTTCGTCGGCCCGCCGAAACAAGTCGGCCGCAGTGGGAAATTGTTCGGCAAGATCTTTTCCCATGCCGACGATCTGCGCACCTTGTCCCGCAAATAAGAGCGCGATTTTTTTCATTTTGCTTCCCTAGTTAATCGCGCCGTGAATGTGGCGCGAGCCCTCATTTTTACGGCCGCAATCGCACTTCGAAACGATGGGCGCGCTTGCCGGCGGAATTATCAGTGTCGGAATCGATGCCGTGAGCGGCGCATACAATTGGCTTTATCCAAATCCAGTGTCGGTGCATTTGGTGCCAACATCGAAATCAAAAACGGCGAAGCGATCGACAACTGCTGTGTCTGAAGAAAAACCGCGCGCAAAATCGACAAAGACTCAAGCAAAGAGTGGAACCTCACCGAAAATAGAAACGCGGCGACCGAGATCGGAGAGCGTGGCAACGCCGGCCCCTACGGCAACACCGTACGTCCCGCCGAGCCTCGAAAGTTCGCCTTCGCCCTGAAATCTGGCTGACGACGCGTAGCGACCAACGTTTCGATCGTCAGTCAATTTGGGCTTGCGTGTCGTGACTGACTCGCGAGCATAAATGCAATTGTCGATCTATGGCATTCACCGTTCGCGAAATTGAATCGCCCGATCCGGTGACGCGAGTTGCCGCGGAGGAAGCGAAGCTGCGCGAAACCGATCACGACATCGGCGAGAAAATGATTCTCAACATGGGGCCGTCACACCCGGCGACGCATGGTGTGTTGCGACTCGTCCTCGAACTGGATGGCGAAATTATCACCAAAGCGATGCCGGACGTCGGATTTCTGCATCGCGGCGATGAAAAAATCGCGGAGAACATGCAATACAACCAGTTCGTGCCTTACACCGACCGGCTCGATTATCTCGCACCGCTGGCGAACAACGTGGCCTACGCGTTGGCAGTCGAAAAATTAATGGGTTGGGAAATTCCGCCGCGCGGAAAAGCAATTCGCGTTATCTGCTGCGAACTCTCCCGGATCTCGTCGCATCTGATGGGACTTGGCGCGATGGCGCTCGATCTCGGCGCGATGACGGTTTTTCTCTATTCCTTCACGCAACGCGAAAAGATTTACGATCTCAGCGAATTGCTCAGTGGCGCGCGCTTCACAACTTCTTACACGCGCGTTGGCGGACAAATCCGTGATCTGCCGGAGAAATTCCTGCCAATGTTGCACGAATTTCTCGATCAATTCGGCCCCGCTCTGGACGAGATGGACAAACTGCTGACGCGCAACCGCATCTTTGTCGATCGAACGAAAGACATCGGCGTTATCTCTAAAGAACGCGCGGTAGCTTACGCGCTCTCGGGTCCAATTTTGCGCGGCAGTGGCGTCGAACACGATTTGCGGCGCAAACATCCTTATCTCGATTATGAACAGTACGATTTTGAAGTGGTGATCGGCAGCGCGGGGGATTGTTATGATCGCTATCTGGTCCGAATCGAGGAAATGCGGCAAAGCGCAACAATTTTGCGGCAAGTGATCGACAGATTGCCAAGCGGGCCGATCAACGTGGCCGATTGGAAAAATGTGACGCCGCCAAAATCGCACGTGATGACAAAAATGGAGGAACTGATTCACCATTTTATTGTCGTGACGGAAGGTCTCGATGCGCCACCGGGAGAAATTTATTTCGCGGCTGAAAATCCGAAGGGTGAGCTCGGTTTTTACATCAACAGCAAAGGCGGCGGCGTCCCGCATCGTCTCAAAATCCGCGCGCCATCGTTTGTGAACTTGAGCATACTGCCGGAATTGCTCCCGGGCTGCATGGTGGGTGACGTTCCCGCTGTGCTCGGAAGTCTGGACTTTGTCATGGGCGAATGCGACAGATGAATATGTCGATCTTACGATTTATTTCTCGATTCGTGCTCGTGCTCACACTCGTGCTCGAGCTTTCGTGCGTCGGCAGGCGCATCACCAAAGCCAACGTCGACGAAGTGGCCGAAGGAATGTCGAAGAAACAGGTGGAATCGATTCTTGGACCGCCGACCGAACTCGACAACAAGGATTTCGTCATCATGAAGAAGACGACTTACGTTTACCGGCAGGGCCAAGGCACGGTGACGATCGTTTTCAAAGACGACAAGGTCACAGAAAAGCAGAGCACCTTAACTGACTAATCTTTTCGCCCGTGGACTCGACGAGCACACGCGTTCCCGCCGAGTTGGAGCGAAGAATGGATGAAGCGATCGGGCATTATCCGCCTGACGAAAAACGAAGCGCGGCCCTGCCGCTGCTGCATCTTTGGCAGGAACATTTCAATTTCATCAATGATGACGCCGTAACCTGGATCGCGGCCAAGCTCGGACTCCAGCCGATCAATATTCTCGAGCTGGTCACCTTCTACCCGATGTTGCGCGAGAAATGCGCCGGCAAAACGCACATTCGCGTTTGCCGCACTCTCAGTTGCGCGATGGCTGGAAGTTATCAGGTGATGGAAAATTTCTGCGCCGCGACTGGGATTCAACGCAAGACCGCCGGTGACGGAATACACGCGCCGATTTCCGTCAGCGCTGACGGAAATTTGAGCATCGAGTTTGTCGAATGTTTGGCAAGCTGTGGCACCGCACCGGTTTGCATGGTGAATGACAAGCTCCACGAGAATGTCGATCCAAATTCAGTTGTCGATCTTAGCGAGAATCGTGAATCGAGAATCGTGAATCGGCCGGAGCCGCATCCGCTCGAGCACCGGATCATTTTCAAAAACATCGGACGCAAAAATTGGAAGACCGACATCAAGACCTATTTGGACGATGGCGGTTACGACGATTTGCGTAAAGCGATCAAGATGTCGCGCACCGACATCGTGAACGAGGTGAAGACGTCGGGTTTGCGGGGCCGTGGCGGCGCCGGATTTCCCTGCGGCGTAAAGTGGAGTTTCATCAAGCCTGACGAGAAGAAGCCGGTCTATTTGATTTGCAATGCGGACGAATCGGAGCCGGGCACGTTCAAGGACCGCTACATCATCCACGAAGATCCGCATCAGTTGCTGGAAGGCATCGCCATCTCGTGTTTCGCGCTCCGTGCCCGGACGGCGTACATATATATAAGAGGCGAGTTTCCGGAAGGTGCGAAGATCCTGGAGCGGGCGATCGAAGAAGCGCACGAGCACAACTTTCTCGGCAGAAACATTCTTGGCTCCGGGTTCGATGTCGATGTTTACATTCATCGTGGAGCGGGCGCGTACATTTGCGGCGAAGAAACCGGCCTGATCGAATCGCTCGAAGGCAAGCGCGCGTATCCGCGGATCAAACCGCCTTACTTTCCGGCCGTGCTCGGGCTCTACATGTGCCCAACGATCGTGAACAATGTCGAAACACTCTGCGCAGTGAAGCACATCATTGCCATGGGTGGAGCGAAATACGCGCAGCTGGGGCGACCGAACAACACCGGCACCCGCATCGTTTGTGTGAGCGGCGACGTCGAGCGCCCGGGTTATTTCGAGATCGAAGTCGGCAAAGTGACAATGGGGCAATTGATTTACGAAATGGCGGGCGGAATAAAATGGGGCCGGCGATTGAAAGCGGTAATTCCCGGCGGCAGCTCGGCCAAAGTTTTACGCGCGGACGAGCGGTTCAAACTCAAACAAAAGCAACCAGATGGATCGACAATCGAAGCAGACTTGTCGATCGATGAGTTGCCGATGGATTTTGATTCGCTTGCGGCCGCCGGCTCGATGGCTGGGTCCGGCGGCGTGATCGTGCTCGACGATTCGCGCGACATGGTCTGGGTGCTCAACAACATCAACGAATTCTACGCCCACGAATCGTGCGGACAGTGCACGCCCTGCCGCGAAGGTTCACTTTGGATGAAAAAAATTACCGAACGCATGTTGGACGGCGGCGGCGTGACAGAAGACCCGCGTACTCTGAAAACGATCGGCGACAATATCGCCGGCCGAACCATTTGCGCGTTCGGCGAAGCGTGCGCCTGGCCTACGCAGAGTTTCGTCGAAAAATTTCCAGAGGAATTTGCGCGCCATGCGCGGAAATCAATCCCGCCGCCACTTCCACCGGAATACACGCCGGAGGAATTGACCGAGCGCGATCATATCCCAACCAGTCCCCTCGCCCACGATCCCGGCTGGGAAAAAGCCGGCGCCGATGCGGTGATCTGATATGGCCGAAGAAAAGTCAAACGCGCACCCGACGTTCAACGTCCAGGTTGACGGCGTGTGGCATCAATTTCCGAAGGGCACGCGCGTCATCGAAGCCTGCGCGCAGGCTGGCGTTTACGTGCCGCGCTATTGCTATCACAAAAAACTGAGCTCACCGGGTAATTGTCGGATGTGTTTGATCGAGATGGGCATGCCGCGAATGGGTCCCGATCGCAAACCCGAGCTCGGCGCCGACGGCAAGCCGATCATCAATTGGATGGCGCGCCCACAAATCTGTTGTGCGCAGGACGTCGCCGAAGGAATGGGCGTGCGCACAAGTTCGCCGCTGGTTGAGGAATGCCGGAAGGGCGTGATGGAATTTCTGCTGATCAATCATCCACTCGATTGTCCGATCTGCGACCAAGCGGGTGAATGCGAGCTTCAAGAATTCAGCGTCGAGTACGGCGCGGCAGGTTCCCGCTTTCTCGAAAACAAAGTCAAAAAACCGAAAGCGGTGCAGCTTGGACCGCGCGTCACCCTCGATGACGAGCGCTGCATCCTTTGTTCGCGCTGCGTTCGCTTTTGTAACGAAATTGCCAAGGACGATGTGCTCGGATTCGTCGATCGGGGAAGTCACACTGTTCTCACTGCTCATCCGGGCACGCGGCTCGAGAACAATTACTCTCTGAACACCGTCGATCTCTGCCCGGTCGGCGCGCTCACTTCCACCGATTTCCGGTTCAAAATGCGCGTTTGGTTTCTAAAAGAGACGAAAAGCATTTGCACCAGTTGCGCTACCGGCTGCAACACCCTCATCGGCACGCGCGAGGACATCGTTTATCGGCAAACGCCGCGCGAGAACGACGACGTGAACTCGTGCTGGATGTGCGACTACGGTCGATTGAATTTCAAATATTTAGAAGCGGAGAACCGCATACTCGAGCCGAAGATCTTTGACGGCGAAGAACTAACGTCGGTCGACTGGAAAAGCGCGATCGGGCACGCGGCATTGCAGCTAAGGCAATTTAGTGGTTGGAACATCGCGATCATCGCGTCGGGCCGAATGACTAACGAAGAACTTTGGCTCACACACAAAATCGCGGACCTGCTCGGCGTCCGTTACATTGACATCGTGCCGCGCTTCGGCGAGGGCGACGACATTTTACTGAGCAAAGACCGCAATCCGAACGCGACCGGCGCGCGCTTGATTCTGGGATTGGACGAAGGACCGGGGGCGAAACTTTCTGCGATCGCCCAAGCGGTGCGGTCCGGAGAAATCAGAGTGCTGCTCGCGCTCGGTGAAAATCCATTGAAGCTTGGAATTTCGGCGGAACAACTAACGACCATGTCCGCGTTCGTTGCGATGGATATTTTGTCAAATGCTGCCAATGAACACGCCACGGTTCTCTTGCCCGCT
>QHPY01000025.1 GCA_003219215.1 Verrucomicrobiota bacterium
TCGGTTTTTCTTTGATGATGATCATGCGCTGGCAACTGGCGTATCCGGGCCAGGCGCTGCCGCTTCTCGGTAAATGGCTGCCGTATTTCTTCGGGGCGAACTCCATGCCGGACGGCAAAATGACCCCCGAGTTCTATAACTCGCTCGGCGCGATGCACGGCACGATCATGATTTTTCTTGGCGTCGTGCCGGTGGCGTTCGCGGCTTTCGGCAATTTTGTCGTGCCGCTCCAAATCGGCGCGCCTGACATGACCTTTCCGAAAGTGAACGCGGCCAGTTTCTGGGCATTCGCCGTCGGCGGTGTGATCATGTTGACCAGCTTTTTCGTTCCTGGTGGCGCGGCCAAGAGCGGTTGGACTTCCTATGTGCCGCTGGCAGCAATTGCCGATAAAGGGCAGGGATTTCATCCGATCTTTAACGGCCAATCGCTTTGGCTGATCGGATTCATTTTCCTGATCACGTCGTCGTTGCTCGGCGCGGTCAATTTCATCACCACCATCATTCAACTGCGCGCCAAAGGGCTGACCTGGATGCGCCTGCCATTTTTCGTCTGGGCGCAGTTTGTCACCGCGTTCTTGTTGTTGCTCGCGTTTCCGCCGCTTGAGGCGGCGATTGTCATGCAATTGATGGACCGCACGGCGGCGACCAGCTTTTTCCTGCCGGCCGGTATGATCGTCAACGGCACGCCGGTGCACATTAGCGGCGGCGGCAGTCCCCTTCTGTGGCAGCACCTGTTCTGGTTTCTCGGACACCCGGAGGTGTACGTTTTGATTTTGCCGGCGTTCGGAATTGTCGCCGAAATTCTGGCCAACAACTCGCGCAAACCACTTTGGGGTTACAAGTCCCTTGTCTTCTCCGTGCTCGTGATCGGATTTCTGTCGTTCGTCGTCTGGGCACACCACATGTGGCTCACCGGAATGGGCTCGACCGTGAGCGCGTTCTTCCAAACGACCACGTTGCTTATTTCGATCCCATCCGTGATCATCCTGAGCGCGTTTTTCATTTCGCTCTGGGGCGGATCGATCCGGTTCAATGTCCCGATGCTTTGGGTGACGGCATTCCTGCCGATGTTCGGGATCGGCGGACTCACCGGCATTCCACTCGCGTTTAATTCGGCCGATCTTTATTTGCACGACACCTATTACGTCATCGCGCATTTCCATTACATCGTCGCGCCCGGTACGATCTTCGGACTTTTCGCCGGGATTTATTATTGGTTCCCGAAAGCGACCGGCCGGACCATGAACGAGTTCTGGGGCAAAGTGCATTTCTGGCCGTCGCTCATCTGCATGAACGTAATTTTTTTGCCGATGTTTTTACAGGGAATGCTCGGCATGCATCGCCGCTGGTACGATGGCGGCCAGGGCTGGACGTTGGCGGGCGAACACATTTGGGGTCTGACCGGCTTTCAATGGAACACACCGATCTCGTGGGCGGCGTGGATCATGGGTGTCGCGCAGATTCCGTTCATCATCAATTTCTTTTGGAGCATCAAGCACGGTAAAAAAGTGAACGACAATCCGTGGGAAGCGACCACACTGGAGTGGACCGCGCCTTCGCCGCCGCCCCACGGAAACTTCGTCACCACACCGATTGCTTATCGCGGCCCCTACGAATACAGCCTGCCCGGCCGCGACAAAGATTTCACCATGCAGAACGAACCGGTTGAACCGGCCGAGCGATCGCGTCGTGCGACAGTCGAACCGGTGCTGGTGCATTGACGAATGGAAATCCCCTACACCATCTCCACTCGACCTGATACCGGTCTGTGGAACGCGAAGATCGGCATCTGGTTGTTTCTCGCGTCCGAAGTGATGCTCTTCGGCGGACTTTTTTCCGCTTATGTCTTTTTGCGCCTGGACGCGCAACCAGGCGAGTGGCCACACGGACTTCTCAACGTCCCAGTTGGCACGATGAACACGGCGATCCTGATCATGTCATCGGTCACGGTCGTTCTCGCGTGGGCCGCGCTGAAAATGCGCCGTTACCGTGCCTACTGGTGGTACATGCTCGCCACCATCATGTGCGGCGTCATCTTTCTTTTCGTAAAACTTTATTACGAATGGCCGCAGAAGTTTGAGCACTACGGCGTTTTCATAAAACCGAGCGCGCTCGAAAAATACGAGCGATACCTCGGTAACACCCGCCGGACGGAGAAGGGGATGGAGCCGCGGATCGAGATTAGCGGTCACTTGCACAATTCTGAAGCGCTCAAGGACGCGAACATCAAGGAGTATGAAATCGGGCTCGATCCCGTTTACGTCGAGCCGAACAATCCGGCGAACGATCGTCCACACTTTCTTTACGTTCCGCCAACCGACCACATCGCGAAAATTGAAAAGGAAGACGTTGAGCGAATCGATTCATTTGGACCGTGGCACAGTGCGTATTTCGCGAGTTACTTCACCATCACCGGCTTGCACGGCGCGCACGTGCTCGCCGGCGTTCTCGTCTTTATTTACATGTGGCTGCCCGTGAGCAAAAAACTTTACCAGCGCAATCCCGAACACCTGGCCAATCGCGTCGAGGTCTCCGGACTCTTTTGGCACTTTGTCGATCTTGTCTGGATTTTTGTCTTTCCGCTCTTTTATTTGCTCTAAGCCATGAACAATCCGCCTGATATTTCCCAAGACCCGGCCGAGCACGAGGAATACGCGCACAACGTGCAAAAACACGTGAGAGGTTATCTCACCGTCGGCGCGCTTTTGCTCGCGTTTACCGGGATCACAGTTGCGCTATCCTACGTTGATTTCGGGACCCGGAAAGCCAACATCGGCGTCGCCATGCTCGTCGCCACGTTAAAAGCCGGACTGGTCGCTGCGATCTTCATGCACCTGGCCGCGGAAAAACGGCTGATCTATCGCGTGCTTATTTTTACCGGCTTTTTCGTGCTCGGACTTTTCTGGCTTACATTTTTGGCCTGGTACAACCCCGTCGTTCGTTAGATGTCACTCAAAGCCTTCCATATCGTCTTCGTAATTTTTTCAACGCTGCTCGCGTTGGGTGTGGGTAGCTGGTGCATTTGGGTCAATCTCGTTGAAGGCGCGCCGGTCTATCTCGCCGGCGCGGTCGCTTCGTTTGCTTGCGCGCTTGCGCTTGTCGTCTACGGCGTCTGGTTTTATCGGAAAATGAAACGGCTCCGCATCATCACATGAAAAAGTTTTTGGCGATCCTGTCGTTGTCGATCCTGCTCGCCGCCGGGCAGGCGAGCGCGTGTCCGTTCTGTTACGGCGCGAAAGACGGCAAATCGGCTCAGCACATGGCCGTGGCCATTTGGTTTCTTTTCGGCGCAGTGATGTCGGTCATCGGCGGAATCGGCGCGGTTGGTTTCAAGATTTGGCGACACGGAAGGATGCCGCTCGAACCGCATCAGGAAATCAACGAAGAAGATTTGAACAAATATGATGAGTAGCCTCGCGCTCATTAACGAATTTCTCGGCCAGCCCCCAAACGCTTCCGAGCACGGCTACCAGATTGATCATATTCTGGAGTTCTCGCACTGGTTCATGGGCGCATTGTTTTTCGGGTGGTCGGCTTTTTTCGTTTTTGTGCTGATCCGTTTTCGCCGGAGCCGCCACCCGAAAGCCGATCATGCCGGTGTTCGCAGCGGAATTTCCACACACCTCGAATTTTCAGTCGTGTTGATTGAGGCCGTCTTGCTGCTCGGTTTTGCAATCCCGCTTTGGGCGAAACGAGTGAATGAATTTCCTCCCACGCAGGACGCGATTCTCGTTCACGTGGTTGGTCAGCAGTTCAACTGGACTTTCCACATGCCCGGACCCGACGGTCAGTTTGGGCGACGCGAGATCGGTTTGGTTACGAATTCAAATCCACTCGGCATCGATCCAAACGATCCCGCCGGCAAAGATGACATCGTAGTGCTGGGCGAATTGCATGTGCCGGTCAATCGGCCACTAATCATCGAGCTCTCTTCAAAAGATGTGATCCACAATTTCGATCTGCCGCACATGCGCATCGCGGCGGACGCGATTCCGGGTTCGTTGATTCCGATGTGGTTTAAGCCCATCAAAACCGGCAATTATGAAGTTGTTTGTGGTCAGCTCTGCGGCCTCGGCCATTACGGAATGAAGGGAATGGTCGTGGTCGATGAACCGGCTGATTATCAAACCTGGTTGAAAGAACGCGCCGAATTGGCCGGGACACAGAACGCGCCGCCGTCGACGCAACGGCCGGCAGGCGAACCGCCGGTCGGCCCGACACCAGGGACAGTTCCACCTCCGGGCGCGCCGAAAACAGAAAATCCCGCCGCCAAACCGGAACAGAAACCGGCCCAACCCGCGCCAACTCCGAGCGGCGAATAGTCGAAGCGCGCAAACGTGGCGCAAAGATCGACATCGTCGGCGCGCTGGCTCAATCGCTTCGCCTGGTTCACCGCGGTCGCGAGCCTGCTTCTCATTTGCAGCGGCGGAATGGTCACAAGCAAAGGCGTCGGCCTCGCCGTGCCGGACTGGCCGACCACTTTCGGCTACAACATGTTTCTGTTTCCGGTCTCAAAATGGATCGGCGGCGTTCTATTCGAGCACACTCATCGCCTGATCGCATCGACGGTTGGATTCCTCACCATCATTCTCGCGATCTGGCTCTGGCGAACCGAAGATCGACATGCGGTGAGGATGCTTGGCCTAATCGCAGTTGCGGGCGTGATTCTTCAGGGAATTCTCGGCGGCCTTCGCGTCACGATGTTGAAAGACCAGATCGGAATCTTTCACGCCTGTCTCGCGCAAGCGTTTCTCGGCCTCATCGTTTTGATCGCGATTACGACAACAAATTTCTGGCGATCCCTCGGCGTGAACTTGACCGGTTTAACCGGTCAAGTTTCGCAGCCGCTTTTGCGGATCAAAATGATGGCGATCGCGACGACGATCGCCATTTACGGGCAGCTTGCGCTCGGCGCGACGATGCGTCATCAGCATAAGGACTTGGCGATTCTCGATTTTCCGACCGCGAACGGTGCCTGGATCCCGGACACGAGCGCGACGGCATTGGCAAAAATCAATGCCTGGCGCGACGCCCGCGCCCTTTCCGATGTGGACGCGTTTCAAATCTGGCTGCAAATGGCGCATCGTTTTCTCGCGGCCCTGATCAGCATTGCGGTAATTGCGTTTTGCGTTCGGGTTTGGAAAGACGCGCACGCGATCGCCGCTCTTAGGCGACTGTCGATTTTATGGGTGTTGTTGTTTCTCCTTCAGTTCACGCTCGGCGCATGGACGATCTGGAGCGATAAAGCGGCCGACGTCGCGACATCCCATGTCGCTGTTGGCGCGATCATGTTATCGTTTGGCGTGAGCGCGTGGGCTATTTGCTGGCGGGTTTTACAGACAAGGAATTCATGAAAACCGTGGCAATCGAGTCGACTCAGACCGGAACTCGAAGTGCCCGGTCTGGATTCATTCGCGATTTAGCCGAGCTGGTGAAAGCGCGGCTCACGCTGTTGGTCTTACTCACGACAGCAGTGGGTTTTTATCTCGGCGCCGATAGTCCGATCAACTTCGCGGCATTGTTGCACACTGTTTTTGGAACAGCGGCGGCCGCGGCCGGCGCAGCCGCGCTCAATCAGTGGTGGGAGTACAAGCTTGATGCGTTGATGCATCGAACACGATCGCGCCCGGTCCCGACCGGACGAATGCGGCCGCGGGACGCAGTTATTCTCGGCGCCGCATTGTCGATCTTCGGCGTCGCCTATCTCGCCTTCGTCTGTAATGCGCTAAGTGCCGCCCTCGCCGCGATCACGATCATTATTTACATTTTCGCTTATACGCCGTTGAAGCGCGTGAGCACTTTCAATACTGCGCTCGGCGCGGTGCCCGGGGCGTTGCCGCCGATGATCGGCTGGGCGGCGGCGCGCGGAACGCTCAACGCCGGGGCATGGATGCTTTTCGCGATCCTGTTTTTTTGGCAACTGCCGCACTTCTTTGCGATCGCGTGGATGTATCGCGATGATTACGCGCGCGCCGGTTTTCAAATGATTTCGAGCGACGACCGCACCGGTGAACGCAGCGCCAGCCAAAGTGTCTTTTTCTGCATGCTCCTTTTTATCGTTGCCGGTTTGCCCGCATTTCTTGGAATCGCCACGGTCTTTTATCTTTTGGCGGAGCTGGTCCTCGGCGGCGTGTTCATCGCGGTCGCGATGCGGTTTTTGAAAACGCGCGCAACGTCGGACGCGCGACGGCTGTTTATCACATCGATAATCTACCTGCCGCTGCTGCTTGGCGCGCTGGTATTGGGTAAAGCATGAACGCGACCACGACCCTTGACCGCCCGTCATCGAGAACCGCGACGGCTTGGAAAACCACGCTTATCGCAATTCCAATCGTTACACTTGCGCTCTTACTTTGGCTGCGACAGCTCGAGATCAATGCGCTCCGGCAGCGAACCGTTTCATCCTACGGAACGGTTCCCGAATTCGTACTGCTGAATCAGGATGGAAAAAATTTCGGCTCCGCCCAATTGCGCGGAAAAATCTGGATCGCAGATTTCATTTACACGACCTGCCCCGGTCCGTGTCCGATGATCAGCACCCGGATGAGTGAATTGCAGAAGCCGCTCGAAAAGACAGATGTGCATCTCGTCTCGTTCAGCGTGGATCCCGCGAAGGACACACCGCAGGTTTTGCGCGGTTATGCGGAGAGACTCCAAGCCGAGCCCGGTCGCTGGGATTTTCTGACCGGCCCGCAATCGACGATTTACAATTTATCGCGCAATGGATTCAAGCTCGCGGTCTCGGACGGCGGGGATGAGAAGGGAATTCCGGTCCACAGCACACGGATGACCTTGGTGGATCGACATGGCGCGATTCGCGGTTATTACGACGCAGCTGAACCCGACGCAGTCACCAAACTAGTGGCCGACACGACCCATCTCTTGCGCGAGCAGCCGAAGTAAAACTAGCCGACTGGCTCTGGACCAGCGGTTGGG
>QHPY01000026.1 GCA_003219215.1 Verrucomicrobiota bacterium
CGCCCGGAGGGATATCGTGCATGAGCCGCCTATTTTCGCTCACTACCTACGAAATGAAAGCCGCGAAAAATTGTCTTCTGTAGCGGCGCTCTATGAGCGCCGCATGCTCGACCGGCGGTCACAGACCGCCGCTACAGTTCTCGCCAATTCCCGCGCGTTTTCGCGCAACAATTCCGCGGCGCGTTTCATGTTTTCTTCCTGGCTCATGCCCGATCTCGCGTTTTGAAACACGCCCTCGAAAAGTTTTTGCACTTCCGCATCGTCACTCGCGCGCCCGACCATCGCGAAAATCCGTTTGCCAAGTTTGCGCGCCAGTTGCGCCACGCCCGCCGGCGTTTTTCCTTCAAGTGTTTGTCGGTCCAGACTTCCCTCGCCGGTTATGACAAGATCGACATCTTTCATTTTCGATTCGAGCCCAACAGATTCCGCGACCACATCGAAGCCCGGCCGAATTTTCGCGCCGCAGAAACTCATCAATCCAAATCCAAGCCCGCCTGCCGCGCCCGCGCCAGGTTCATTTCGGTAATCGACGCCGAATTGTTCAGCAACAACGTCCGCGAGCCTCATTAATGCGCGTTCGAACTTGTCGATCCGATCGGGCGTCACGCCCTTCTGCGGACCAAAGACTCGCGTCGCGCCATTGTTACCGAGCAGCGGGTTCTTCACATCAACTGCAGCAACAATTGGTGGCAATTTCAGATTGCGCGGCCTCTCAATCCGCTGCAGCTCTTGTAAACTTGACGGCTTAAAGCCGTCAAGTTTCGTCCCGGCCGCTCCGAAGAATTGGAAGCCGAGCCCGCGGGCCATTCCGAATCCGCCGTCATTCGTCGCGCTGCCGCCAAGTCCGATGATGATTTGTCGCGCACCTCGCCGCGCCGCATCCAAAATCATTTCCCCGACACCCAAAGTGTTTGCAAGATCGACGTTGCCCTCGTTCGGCCGTAAACGACGCATGCCCGCGGCTTCGCTCATCTCCATCACCGCGAGTTTCTGATTGTCGATCCAGGCGTAACTCGCTTCGATCTCGCGACCGAGCGGATCGTGCGCTTTACATTTCGACCACGAAGCGCCGAGCGCTTGCGAAATTATCTCGGCGGTTCCCTCACCACCGTCGGCCATTGGCACGATGTCGATCTTCGCGTCGCGCAAGACATCTCTCAGGCCGGCGGCGATGTTTTCCGCAACCTCTCGCGCGCCGAGCGCGCCTTTGAATTTATCCGGCGCGATTAAAATGCGCATTTCCGTTGCTATCGTATCGAACGAAGTCGAGACATCTCTTAATATTTCTGAAATAGAATGAGATTCCTCGACTCCGCTCGGAATGACAAATTGAGAGTGGTGCTTAGCCCTTTAGCTTCTTTTCCAGAATTTCGCCGGCCAGCTGCGGATTCGCTTTGCCTTTCGACAATTTCATCACCTGGCCTTTGAGGAAATTGAGCGACGCTGCATTGCCGGCTTTGAAGTCCGCCGCCGGTTTTGGATTGGCCGCGATCACTTCGTCGCAAAATTTTTCGATCGCGTTCGTGTCGCTGAGTTGCTCAATCCCTTTTTCTTTCACGATCGCGGCTGCGCCTGTGCCACTGGAAAACATTTCCGAAAAAACTTCCTTGCCCTGTTTGCCGCTGATCTTTCCGGTGTCGATGAGATTGACCAGCTCGTCGAGCGCTTCCGGCGGAATCGGACAATCGTTGATCGTTTTTCCAGCCGTGCTCAGCGCGCTTTGCAAATCGTTCAGGATCCAGTTCGCGACATTCTTCGGTTTCTTCGCGCCTTTGGCGGCCGCTTCGAAATAACGCGCAAGATCGACGTCGTCCGCCAGCACGCCGGCGTCATACGGCGTGACTTGATATTGATCCATGAAACGTGCGCGCGTCCGGATCGGGAAAATAACGATAGTCATGCGCCGATTCTTTCGTGCGCATCAGGAACGTTTCGCCAGCGGCATCGTCCCACCCGCGCGTTTCTTGTTGCAATTTGTCGCCGCGCTCTAGCGCTTTCGTCTGCCGCTGAATTTCAAACGCAAGCGCGCGACGCACTCCGCTGATCGAATTCATATTTTTGATTTCGATCTTCGCGCCGAGCTCCGCCTGTTTCTCCGGCCGCACCGAAACGTTGCAGTCGCAGCGCAGTTGTCCTTTCTCCATGTCGGCATCGCTGACCGCGCCGTAAATCAGAATTTGTTTGAGCGAAGTGAGAAAAGCGAACGCTTCCTCCGGCGAATTGATTTCGGGTTGGGTCACGATTTCCATCAACGGCGTGCCGGCACGGTTGAAATCGATGCCGGTGCTTGCCTCAAAATGAAAGCTCTTGGCCACGTCCTCTTCGAGATGAATGCGGACCAGATGCACTTGTTTGTCCGGCGTCGCGATATTTTTCTGCGCATCTTTTGGATAAGCGAGGTCGTGCAATGGCACGTTGCCGTTAGTGCACAGTGGCATGTCGTATTGCGAAATCTGATAATTCTTCGGCATGTCCGGATAAAAATAATTTTTGCGGTCGAACTTGCAGATCGGCGCGATGTCGCAGTCAAGCATCAGCCCGGTCAGCACGGTCATCCGCAGCGCTTCCTGATTCATCACCGGCAAGGCGCCCGGCAAACCGAGACAGACCGGACACGTGTGCGTGTTCGGCGTCGCCCCAAATTCCACCGGACTCGCGCAAAACATTTTGGAGCGCGTCTTTAGTTGGACGTGAACTTCAAGACCGATCGTTGCGAGGTACTTCATTGCGGCTTCTGCGTCGCGTAGTTGAGCGCCGCGTTCAGATCGAATTTCTTCAATCGAGCTCGCAGATCCGGGTCGTTCGCCGCATCGATAATGCGATGATCTTGAATCAGCTCGAGCAATTGCCCCTGCGCGAGCATTTGCGAGATCTCCGGGTCATTGCGCAGGGCAATGATTTTGGGATACTCACTCAGTTCTCGTGCGCCGGGAAAAGATAAAAATCGCTCCGCATTTTGAGGATTGGCCGCTATTGCTCCAACCTTTTCGATTACATCGTAGGTCTTTTGTGGAACAACATCGATTTTCTTGACCGCGTTACCGATCAATCCCATCTCGAGCGAGTTTTTCAGACGCGCCAAAGATGTCGTTAAAGGCGCCTGGTCTTCACTCGCTTCGCCCAAAAAGCGCCGCCGCACATCGACAGCATGCAGGACACTGGAGTCGCTTGCCTGTTCGCGAACTTGCGCGTCAGCCACTGAACCAATCGCTCGGACAGCGACCACGATTAGCCACACAAGGAACACACCGAAGAACACTCCGAGCACCGCTCCGGCCGATCCGTAGAGCAATCGAACGATCACCGAATCATGTTGGCTCGTTCGCCGAAAAAGGGCCGAGCCAATCCCACTGATGAGCGCGTAAATGATCAACGCAAAGATCGCGCCGGCAAAGATCGACAACAACGCGTCCGGCATTCTGACAAAGATGCCGAGCAGTGGCGCAAGAAATTTGCCGCCGAAAAATGCGGCGAAGTATGCGGCGATGAGCGCGCCCAATCGCGCCACTTGCCGCGGCAAGCCGCGACGCCAGCCCCGCAAGACTTCGAACACAATCAGAGCAAGCGCGAAGGAAACAAAGACGAGTTGCCAAAGCGGCGACCCGGCGGCGGCTTGAAGTTGCGAGTTCATTAGGTCGAAAAACTAATTGCACGCTGGCGGAGCGCGTGATCGCACAGCACGAGTGCGGCCATCGCCTCGACCATCGGGACGGCGCGCGGCAAAACGCACGGATCGTGACGACCGCGGGCCGCGAGTTTCGTTTGTTCGCGCGACGCACTGACCGTTTTTTGTTCGCGTGCAATCGTCGCAGTCGGTTTAAACGCCACGCGAAAATAAATCTCTTCGCCGTTTGAGATCCCGCCCTGGATGCCACCGGAATAATTCGTCGATGTTCGAATCTTGCCACCGCGCATTTCAAACGGATCGTTGTGTTCCGAACCGCGCATGCGCGTGGACGAAAAACCGGACCCGATCTCGAAACCCTTCGTCGCCGGCAAGCTCAGCATCGCCTTCGCAAGATCGGCCTCGAGTTTGTCGAAAACCGGTTCGCCCAAACCGACCGGCGCGTTCCGCACCACGCATTCGATCACACCGCCCAACGAATCACCTTCGGCACGAGTTTTCTCAATCAATGAAATCATTTTTTTTGCTGCCGCTTTGTCTGGACAGCGGACAATGTTTGCATCGACGTCGCCAGTTTTCACCTTCGACCTGTCGATCTTCGCCGCGAGCTCATGGATTTGCGTGACGTAAGCGACGATGTCGATCTTCGGATAAAACCAGCGCAGCACTTTTCGCGCGACCACAGCAGCGGCCACGCGCCCGATCGTTTCGCGCGCGGAAGCGCGTCCGCCGCCCTGCCAATTCCGGATCCCGTATTTTGCTTCGTAGGTGAAGTCGGCGTGCGACGGCCGGAATTTCTTTGCGACCTCCGCATAATCCTGCGGTCGCGCATCTTTATTGCGAACGAGAATTCCAATCGGCGTGCCGAGCGTTTTGCCTTCAAACATTCCGGCAAGAATTTCGCAACGATCTTCCTCCTGCCGTTGCGTCGTGATTTTGCTTTGACCCGGGCGCCGACGGTCGAGCTCGCGTTGAATGTCGGCCTCGGAGATGTCGATCTTCGGCGGACAGCCATCGATCACGACGCCGATGCCGCCGCCGTGCGACTCGCCGAACGTCGTCACCCGAAAGAGTTGGCCGTGAGTATTTCCCATCGAGCGGCCAACTTAGACGCCGCAACACGGACTCGCTACCGATTTTAGATCGCTTCGAGGGCGGTCTTTAAATCGTCAGTCAAATCTCGCAAATCTTCGACGCCGACTGAAAGGCGAACGAGCGAATCGCTAACGCCAAGTGCTTCGCGTTGTTCTTTTGGAACGGATGCGTGGGTCATGAGCGCGGGATGATTGATCAGACTTTCGACGCCGCCCAAACTTTCTGCGAGCGCGAACAGGTGTGTGTTTTCCAGGAATCGACGCGTTCCCTCGAGATCCGCTTTCAGAACGATCGTGACCATTCCGCCAAAGCCGCGCATTTGGGTGCGGGCGAGATCGTGCTGCGGATGCGATTTCAAACCCGGATAGCTCACTGATTTCACTTGCGGCTGTTCTTCCAACCAGCGCGCGATCTCAAGGGCATTCGCGCAATGCCGCTCCATCCGTAGGGCGAGAGTTTTCAAGCTTCGCAGCACCAAAAAACTGTCGAACGCGCCCGCGATCGCGCCGACCGAGTTTTGCAAAAACCACATTCGATCGCCGAGTTCCTTGCTGTCTCCGACGACAGTGACTCCACCAATCATGTCGGAGTGCCCGTTCAAATATTTCGTCGCCGAATGGACAACAATGTCGAAGCCGAATTCAATTGGCCGCTGAATCCATGGCGTGGCGAAAGTGTTATCGGAAACCGATAAAATTTCATGTTCGCGCGCGGCCTTCGCGATCCCTTCCAAGTCGATGATCTTGAGAAGCGGATTGCTCGGCGTTTCGATCCAGACCATTCGCGTGTTCTTCTTGATCGCCGATTCGAAGCGCGATGCATCCGTTAGATCGACATAAGTAAAATCGAGATTCGCGGAGCCACGCCGCACTTTTTCGAAAAGACGAAATGTGCCGCCGTAAAGATCGTCGCTGACGACGACGTGCGATCCGCTTTCGAGCAGATCGAGCGCTGTCGCCATGGCCGCCAGACCCGACGCGAAGGCAAAGCCGCGCGTGCCGCTTTCCAGATCGGCGACGCATTTTTCGTAGGCGAGCCGGGTCGGATTAATCGAGCGCGCATAATCGTAGCCTTTGTGTTTGCCGGGACTTTCCTGGACGTAGGTCGATGTTGCGTAAATCGGCGTCATGATCGCGCCCGTCGTCGGATCAGGCTCCTGGCCGGCGTGAATCGCGCGGGTGGCGAACTCGTGTTGTTTCTTCATGTCGATTTATTTGAATGCGCGCGCTAATTGTATTCGCGCTGCGGCGGGACGGAAGACTTCGGCATGTTCAACCGCAAATAGGAAAGCAAATCAGTCCGCGTGATGAGACCGAGGAATTTGTCGCCTTCCATAACAATTGCAACGCGGCCGCGATCGAAAACTTCGAGCAAGTCGTTGAACTTGGCGTTCGGCGGAAGCGTTTCCAGTCGATCGGTCATCGCGTTCCTTACCGGATCGTTAAAGTGCGTTGCGTCGCGATGCACTTTCACCAGGACGTCGGACTCATCGAGAATGCCGATCGCGCGTCCACTTTGATCGACCACGGGCAATTGCGAAACGTCAGCGTCGCGCATCCGTTTGAAAGCGGTGAGCAAGGTATCGGTTGGCCCGACCGAGATGACTTCGCCGGCTTCATATCGATGCGAAATCAAATCGTTCAGATCGCCGTGCGGCGGCCGGTGAATGAATCCCTGCTCTGCCATCCAGAAATCGTTGTACATCTTGGAAAGATATTTGTTCCCGGTGTCAGCCACGAAACTGACGACACGTTTCGGTTGGGTCTGTTGCCGGCAGTAACGCAGCGCGCCCGCGACCAGCGTTCCAGTCGATGAGCCCCCGAAAATTCCTTCTTTCTGCAAAAGGTCGCGCGCTATCGCAAAACTTTCTTCGTCGTCGATCTCGAAAGCGTCAGTCACGAGGGACATGTCGGCGATTTCGGGGATGAAATCTTCGCCGATGCCTTCGACCGCCCAGCTGCCGGATTCCACCAGTTTTCCGGTCTTAACATATTCATAGAGCACCGAGCCGGTGGGATCAGCCAGGACCATTTCAATTCCGCGACGCGGTCTGACGCGATTAAAAAAGCGGCCGAGGCCGGTCAAGGTTCCACCTGAACCGACGCCGACGACAACTGCATCGACATCGTGGCGCATTTGTTCCCAAATTTCCGGACCGGTCGTGCGCTCGTGCGCAAGCGGATTCGCGGGATTGCCGAATTGGTTCACGTAAAACGCACCGGGAATTTCTTCGGCCAACCGCGCGGCGACATCCTGATAATATTCGGGATGCCCACGCGTCACGTCTGATCGAGTCAGCCGTACTTCGGCGCCAAGCGCGCGCACGTGCGAGATTTTTTCCTGCGACATCTTGTCAGGAATAACGAGAACGACGCGGTAACCTTTTGCCGCGGCAACAAGCGCGAGACCGAGTCCGGTATTTCCGGCAGTCGCTTCAATCACGGTGCCGCCGGGTTCGAGTTTTCCTTCTTCCTCCGCGGCCTCGATCATCGACAATGCGATGCGGTCTTTGATCGAGCCGGTTGGATTTTGATTTTCCAACTTTAAAAAAAGCTGACAGGGGCCGGTGTCGAATTGGGTAATCTCGACCAGGGGCGTCTCGCCGATGAGCGAGAGAATCGCCGGCGGCTTTTTCGCCCTAATCGTTGGAGCGGCCGGAATCTCGATCATTCTCCGAGTTTGGGTTCGCCCTTATGCGACCATTCCGATTTGCTGTCCTCGAGAAATTGTTGCAGCACGGAAAAACGAACTTCGCCGTAGTTCAAAGCATAGCGAAGATCGCCCCCTTTATAGACCCAGGTTGTCGGAATCCAGGAGAGCGGCATTCCGGCAAATTGTTTGATTTTGCTGTCGCCGCGGCGCGGGCCGGGATCAGCCAGAACAGCGACGTTTGGTTGATCGGCAATTTGGAATTTGGAAAGCATCGATTTGCCATCGCCGCCGTCGTTCCAAACCGAAACAAAATAAAATTTCACCTGCGGATTGTCTTTGACCATTTTCAACCAGCCGCCGTTTTTGAGTTCGGCCTGACAATTGGAGCACCACGGCGCCCAGAGATGAACAATGCTTAGATCCGGCGATTTGATCGCCTGGGTCACTTTTTGCTCGACGGGCGATTCCGCGCGCAGCGAAGTCGCAGCAACAAGCGCCGCCAAGACCAAAATCCGTAGGATCGACATCGTGAGTTAAATATGGAGAGAAACAGAGCGTGCTCAACGCTGACTTCGAGTTGTGTTTCCATCGAATCCAGCGTAAATGGAGCCGTCCGCGCAGAAATCAGGTAAATATGATGCCATCGACAAGTAAAAGGACATCCACCGAGGTCTTCGAATGCGAAGTGTGCGGCGCGCGAAAGCGCCTTGAGTCAGCCAAACGGCATTGGTGCGATGTTTGCACCCGTGGCACCCCGGTGGAAATGCGACGGACCAGAGACAAGTGGAAGACCACCAGCAGAACTCCGAGCAGCAATTAGGGACGAGTCTCGCCTCACGGATCAACGTTTGACCATTCGCGCGAAAACACATACTGTGGCGCTCCGTTTTCCGATGCTTTAGCTGCACGGAAAGATCGATCCCGCCGGGGCGGGATCGCGCGCCCCAAGGAGGCCTTTTTAATTATGGTGCAAATGCAGGATGTGATGTCGAAGCCGATGCCGGATTTCCGGGAAGGCAGCATCGTCAAAGGACGTATTTTGGAAGTTCGCCCGCGCGAAGTGCTGGTCGACATCGGCT
>QHPY01000184.1 GCA_003219215.1 Verrucomicrobiota bacterium
CTTTGTTTTTCGCGAAGTCGTTGAAGACGTTGTTGAACATGGGGCAAATATCGTCTTCGCAATTGTTCACGATCTTTTTTGTTTGTTTGTCCCAAAGCACCGGGACGGTGACTCGGCCATCGAAGCTGGGATCGGTCGCGGCGTAAGCTTCGCTCAAATAGTGGAAGCCATTGATCGGATCGGTTGATTCGAACGACTCACCCGGCGGCCATTTGTTCGAAGGATTACGAAGGGCCCAACCTTTCTCGTCGCGAATTGGATCGACAATCGTCATACCGACCGCGTCCTCGAGGCCCTTTAGTTTTCGAAAAATAACCGTGCGACTCGCCCACGGGCACGCGAGCGAGACATAAAGATGATAGCGACCAGCGGCAGCGGGATACGATGTCGATCCATCATTCGAGATCCATTCCCGAAATGCGTCTTCCTGTCGCTGAAATTCACCGGCGTCCGTTTGCTCAGACGGAAGATGTGATGAAGCCATCACATTATCTAGCCCACGCCTGAAAGAACGCGAGCTCCGCCGCGTGTCGAAGGTCGAAAATAAAGCCGTCTGAATTCGACGCTATGGCGGGCACGGCGTTTCGGAAAAAACGCCTTACAATTAATTCTCGTTGATCGCCAAAACGGCGGCGCTGTGCTTTTGCCGCGCACCCGTTGTTCCGCCAGTGGCCGTTGTTTGATCTACGACGCGGAAGAACTCGACGACATCCAATGGTTTCGTCAGATAAGCCATAGCGCCGGCCTTCATTAGCCGATCGATCTGAGACGCAGTGGCATCGGCGCTGATAACAACCACCGGAACGTCACGAGTTGTATCGAGCGACTTTAATTGACGAAGCACTTCGTGCCCATCTAAATCTGGAAGATGCAGATCGAGCAAGATGAGATCCGGTGAATGCTGACGAGCCAGGTCGAGGCCCACCTTACCCTGCATTGCCGTTAGCAGCTCGAACTGCGGTCGCTCTGCAAACATTTCCTCTATCAACGTCAGATTTGAAAAGTTGTCTTCGATGTAGAGGACCTTGCGCGTCACAGCCTTGGAATTCTCGCGGCGGCCGGAGCCATTTCTCTTATGCGGCACGGCTTTTGGCAAAGGCGACTTCGCGCGCGGAAGTTCGACCCAGAACTTACTCCCTCTCGGAGCACTAAACTCGACGCCTATCGCACCACCCATTGCGTGCATTAGACGTTGCGAAAGAGCCAAGCCAAGACCGGTACCTTCCACATTTGATTGCTCGGCGCCAAGTCTCTCAAATGGCATGAACAAACGCCCCAGTTTCTCGGCGGGAATCCCAGGTCCCGTGTCGCTGACAGTTATTCTGATGTTGTCATCTCCATTTGAGTAGTAGGAAACGGCTACATGTCCTGACTTGGGCGTGTATTTTACAGCATTCGTAAGCAGGTTGAGCAACACCTGTTTGAAACGCTGTCGGTCCGCCATTACATAAACAGCCGCATCCATCTCTACCTCGGCGCACAATTCGATTTTGCGTTCCGCGGCAAGTGGGCGCATCAAATCCAGCGCTTCTTCAAGCATGTCCGCGACAGCTACTGGTTCGACCGAAAGGTGCAGCTTGCCCGCTTCGATGCGGCTGATATCAAGAACTTCGTTGATGAGCCCGAGTAGATGTTGGCCGGCGCTCAAGATGTGGCGAATGCGTGGGCGCTGTGTTTCGGTCGGACTTTGCCTGTCCAGCAATTGTCCGAATCCAATAATCGCGTTAAGCGGTGTGCGAAGTTCGTGACTGACACGCGAAAGGAATTCGGTTTTGGCTTTGCTCGCCCGCTCGACTTCTTCGACGCGCTTTCTCTCAGTGACGTCCTGCACAGTGCCCTCGTAATAGAGGATCGCCCCGGTCACATCGCGAACCGCGCGTGCGTTTTCGCACAACCACATTTTAGTTCCGTCTTTGCGGTAGGCCTCGTACTCAAACAGTTCCACCACACCGTGCGTCTCGATAAGACGTTTGAACTCTTCCCGGCGCGCAGGATCGACGTAGGTGGTTTGGGCAATGTCGCTGACCTGGGTGATGATTTCCTCGGGTGAGTCGCAACCGTACATGCGAGCAAATGCCGCGTTCACGTTGAGATATTTCCCATCAGGAGTACTCTGGAACATTCCCTCGATCGCGTTTTCGAAGATGAGCCGGTATTTTTCCTCCGCTTTGCGGACTGCGCTGTCTTGCGCCTGGATTTGCGCCAACATCTGATTGAAGGCGTCCGTCAGCAGACCCACCTCATCGTTACATACCTTGCGCGCGCGAACGGAGTAGTCACTATGATCTGCCACAGTACGTGCGGTATCGGCGAGCCGCAGAATCGGATCGGTCACGAAACGTAGGAACTGGCCAGAAAGGGCAAAAGCGAGAAGGAGGCAGGCTAGGAGGACCAGACCAAAGATGCCGCCGTAAAGTTTTAGCAACTGCGATCTCGTAGCGTGCAAATCCGCCAATAAGAATAGAGTTCCTTCACGGACCCCACTGAGCGTCACTGGCTGGGCCAATAGGATGCGGTCGCCATTAAATTTGACGCCGGAGGTCAACCGCGCTCCTTGGATTTCGCCTTCTTCCCTTGCGCTTCCAAAAAAGGCCAGGCGCTGTTTATCCAAGAGCTCAAGGCGTGCACTAACGATCTGTGGCATTGTTCTAAGGCCAGTCAGGATTTGCGTGGCGGCATCCTCATCTTTAAACCTGACCGCGGCGGCGCATTCATGTGCGGTAAGCTCGCCAATGACGGCGAGTTCGTGGGCCGAGTGCCGTTTCAAGGTGTAGGCCTGGAAGTAGAACAGCGCCGCAAATGCCAGAAGCAGCACGGCGGCTGTGATCGTCATGATCAGGAAGGTGATTTTTTGCCGAATTGGGCGATCGCGCAGGTTTTGCATGCGTTTGGAAATTCCAGGGTCGACCACTCCAGAAGCTAGTTTCGAGCCGATCGCACCGATTCCACTGCTTCCGTGCAAGGGTCGATTTAGATGGCGCCGCTACGACATGTTCGAAGTCCGGTCATGCAGTCGCCTTGGAACGTATTCTGCTTTTCCAGACCAGATGCAATACTCCTGCCCGCATCGATGGCCGTAAAGGGCAGCTCCCACAGCCAGGAATTAAATCTATGAATCCCAACACCCCCACTGTTGTTCCTGAGCGGGGCGCGGCAGTGCTCAACCGACAACGACCTCAAGACAGCAAATCCGCCAGCGATGGCTCGACTCCTGCACGCAAGAGCCGGCGCTTGGTTACTACTGTCTTAGTGGTCGCGATCGCGACCGGTCTTGGACTAGGCTTTTGGGGCTTGTCCCGCCAGTTAGCACCTGAGCTGACCAGTTTGCCAATGTCAACGAGCGAGAACGATTCGCCGTTGGTGCAGCAAAAAAGTATCGCGGTGTTGCCTTTCGCAGACCTGAACGACAACACGGGTCACGGATTCTTGGCCGACGGCGTGCAAGGCGACGTTCTGCGCGCGCTCTCAATGATTGCAGATCTGAAAGTTATTAGCGGCACTTCGGTCAACGGTTACGCTCCTGCTAAGCCGCGCAACTTGCCTGAGATTGCCGAAGCCCTGGGCGTTGCCTATGTGCTGGAGGGAAGCCTGCGTGAAATGAGGGATAAGCTTCGCATTACCGCCCGACTTAGCGATGCCCGCAAAAATAGTAGCATCTGGGAAGAGACCTATGAACTCCACGCGGCCGACGTATTCTCGATCCAGAGTGAGATCGTGCAGCAAATTATCGCGCACCTACAGGTCGCGATCACGCCAAAAGAGCAGGCCGCGATTAGCGAGCGCCCGACGAAAGATGTTGCCGCCTACGGCCTCTACGTTCGCGCAAAGGCACTCATCGAGACCGTTGCTCTCAACGGTCAAATCCAGGAACGATTAAGCGAAGCAATTAATTTGCTCGAACAGGCCGTCGTTCGCGATCCGAGTTTTTACCTCGCTTACTGTCAGCTCGCCGCCGCGCACGACTACATGTATTTCTTCGGTCTGGATCACACGCCAAGTCGGCTGGCAGCGGCAGACACTGCGCTCCAGAGCGTGGTGCGCCTTCGGCCCGATGCTGGGGAGACGCATCTAGCCCGAGCAAATTTCTTCTACCGCTGCTATCTCGATTACAATCGCGCGCGGGCCGAACTTGCACTTGCTCAGCACGGTTTGCCCAACAACTCGCAGATTTTTGAGTTAGCTGGCTACATGGATCGGCGGCAAGGATTGTGGAACGAATCAGCACGTAGCTTGGAAAGAGCCCTCGAACTCGACCCGCGCAACTTTTTTATGCTCCAGCAGATCGCGCTGAGCTACCAGGAATTTCGGCAGTTTGGGGCAATGGCCGCTGCCTTGGATCGCGCGCTTGCATTAACGCCGGGCGATACTGATACGCGCGTGACCCGTGCTCTCGTCGATCTTGAGTGGAAGGCCGACCCGCGCCCATTGCGCGAGACGATCGGAAAAATTTTGGTCGAGGATCCGGCCAGCGCGCCAAATCTGGCGGCTCAATGGTTCTATGTCGGCGTTTGCGAACGCGATGAAGCCGCAGTCGCGCAGGCGCTGGCGGCGATGCCACCAACCGGCATATCGATTGACTTGAACTTTCCTCGCTCGCTCTGCAAAGCCTTGGCCGCTCGCTTCAGAGGCGATGCTGCCGCAGCTCGGGCCGAGCTTCTACAAGCTCGCGCTGAAATCGAAAAGACGATGAGGGAACAACCGAATTATGCTCCCGGTTTTTCGGTGCTCGGATTAGTTGATGCTGCACTCGGTCGCAAGGAAGACGCGCTACGCGAGGGGCGGCACGCTGTCGAGCTGCTGCCAGTTACTAAGGACTCGATCGACGGCGCCGAGCTGGTCAAGTACCTAGGCGTTATCTACGCGTGGTGCGGCGAGAAAGACCTTGCCGTCAAACAAGTAGGAGCAACTCTGCGAATCCCCAGTACCTTGAGCTATGGCAATCTGAAACTCCATCCTTACTGGGACCCGCTCCGGGGCGACCCAACTTTCGAACATATTGTGGCTGATCTCGCTCCCCAAAATCGCTCGGCCTCAGACCTAATTTCGAATCGGAACGCAACACTCTCAATTGAGCGCTAGGAAATTAAGATCGCCCTCGGAATGGTAAAATCAGGGTTAGATCTAAAATGAGAGCGTTCACACAGTTAATCTTTATTGACGACCAAGACGGCCGTGCCGGCAAACTTGCTGTCGCGAAATTCTTCCAGTGCCGGGTTCGCTTCTTCCAGCGGGAAAGTTCGCTGCAAAAGTTCAAGAGTGCGACGCCGCCGTCGCCCAATTAAAAATGTAGGTCAGCTCGGGCCCAATCCTGTTTTCTACCAGGACGGCTCCTGGACGAAAAATGGGCGCTTATATATGAGTGCCATCTAATTCTAGTAGATTTTCATTCAAAGGCGGCGGCAGGCGCGGATTCTCCAGTCGAGAAAGCGTAAAGCGCACTTTTCAGGGGGAGGCACTGGCGACGGAAAAGATTAAAAAAGGTTGCACGTGAGATGGTGTTATAGTTAACTATATCACTAGATGAGAGCCAGCGACCAAATTAAAACCGCAAATCTGAGCTCGCTCTCGAGAGCCCGCGGAGGATCGGATGAGCCGTGAATGGAATGATGGTCAGCCGATTTATCGCCAGCTTCGCGATCGCGTCGTTCACATGATTCTCGACGGCGTGCTCAAGGAAGGCGATCCGTTGCCGTCGGTGCGCAATGTCGCGGCCGAGTATCGGGTCAATCCGCTGACGGTCCTGAAGGCTTATCAACAATTGGTCAGCGAAGAATTGGTCGAAACTCGGCGTGGACTGGGAATGTTCGTGAAATCGGGCGCGCGCAATTTGTTGGTCAAAGGCGAACGCCAAAAATTTCTGAACGAACATTGGCCACGTGTTCACGCAACGATTAAGCGGCTTGGTCTGGATCCAAAAGAATTGCTCGAAGCCGCAGCCCGTCATTCATCCAAGACTGGAAAGGAGAAGCACTGAGCCATGGCAACGATTGAAGCTCGCGGTCTGCGCAAGGTTTTTGGAACAACGGTCGCGTTGGACGATGTCGATCTTCGCGTGGAAGAAGGCCGCATTCTTGGAATCATCGGGCCGAACGGCGCGGGCAAAACCACTTTGCTGAATGCGATTCTCGGACTGACCGCATACCAGGGAGAACTGAGAGTGCTCGGGCGCGACCCGTGGGCCGCGCGCGAGCAACTCATGCGCGATGTTTCGTTCATCGCCGACGTCGCCGTGCTGCCGCGCTGGATTCGCGTTACGCAGTTGCTCGATTACGTCGCCGGCGTGCATCCGAAGTTCGATCGCGCGAAAGCGGAAAGTTTTCTGGCGAAGACGACGATCAAGCGAACGAGCAAGGTTCGCGAATTATCCAAAGGCATGGTCGCGCAACTCCATCTCGCGCTGGTCATGGCGATCGATGCGAAGCTGCTTGTGCTGGACGAACCGACTCTCGGACTCGACATTCTTTATCGAAAACAATTCTACGATTCGCTGCTCAACGATTACTTCGACGGCAGTCGCACCATCATTGTCACGACGCATCAGGTCGAAGAAGTCCAGGATGTCCTGACCGATCTCATCTTCATCGATCGCGGCCGGCTTGTTTTGGAATGCAGCATGGAAGATTTCGAGTCCCGCTATGTCGAAGTGATGGTTCATCCGGATCATCTCGACGGCGCGCGTTCGCTCAAACCATTGCATGAGCGTCAGGTCTTCGGCCGCAGCGTGTTCCTTTTCGATCATGTCGATCGCAACCAGCTTGGCGCGCTGGGCGACATTCGGACGCCGAGCATCGCCGATTTGTTTGTGGCGGTCATGAGCAAGAACGAAGGCCAGCCGCCTTCGCACGAGGCTACGGCGCGCCAAGGAAGTCAGAGCTCGGAGGTCAGAGGTGAGGGAAATAAATGAATAGTCCATCCAACACACCAGGAGAATCGCAGGCTAACTTCGAGCTCCTAGCTCCTAGCTCCAGCGCTACCGCGACGCGGCCATTTTACTGGTCAGTTCTGCGCGAAGTGTGGGAGAACC
>QHPY01000185.1 GCA_003219215.1 Verrucomicrobiota bacterium
CCATTGTCATTCCTTCAATGAGATAGACACCGCAAAGCCGAAAAAATTAGCATGGTTCTGAGACGCTTTTGCATTGCCAAACCGGCAACGCGGTTTTCACTGTTCAACCAAGCATGCAATTAGGTTCCTATCTGGCGGGGCGGCAGCAGAGGATCGATCGGGCGCTGGATCGATATCTGCCGAAGGAGAACGTCCGACCGGCGACAATTCACAAGGCGATGCGGTACAGTTTGTTCGCCGGCGGGAAACGGTTGCGACCGATTCTTTGTATCGCCGCCGCTGAAGCATGCGGCGGCAAAGTCGACGACGCGCTGCCGCTCGCCTGCGCAATGGAATGCATCCACACCTATTCGCTCGTCCACGATGATCTCCCAAGTATGGACAACGACGATTTCCGCCGCGGACGTCCGACTTGCCACAAAGTTTTCGGCGACGGCATCGCGGTGCTCGCGGGCGATGCGTTGCTTACAATCGCCTTTGAAATCGTCTCACGCGCGAAGCCGACCTCGGGCTACAATATGTCGATCTTGTTGCGCGAGGTCGCCGTCGCTGCGGGCAGCCAAAAGCTAATCGCTGGACAAGTGGCCGATCTCGAAGGCGAAGGAAAGCAGATTGGCATGGCAGGGCTGCGTTACATTCACGAAAACAAAACCGCCGCAATCCTGACAACTTCGGTCCGACTCGGCGCGATGAGCGCCAATGCGAACCCGAAACAATTGAATGCGATCACCAAATTTGGACGCGCGCTCGGTCTCGCGTTTCAAGTGATCGACGACATTCTCGATGTGACCCAAACGAGTGAAAAGCTCGGCAAAAGCGCCGGCAAAGACGTCGCCGCGCAAAAAGCGACGTATCCCGCGATCATCGGATTGGACAAATCGCGCGCCGAGGCGAAGAGACTCACCAAGCAAGCGCACGCTGCACTGGCGACTTTCGGTGCGAAGGGCGACGCTCTGCACGCGCTCGCAAATTATCTGCTCGAACGGGAATATTAAACGGCGAGCGCGAGGTTCGGGTCGATCTCTTCAGTAACGTTTGAGCTGGCGCCGTTCTCCAATTTGAGCATCGCGGCAAACGCGATCATCGCGGCGTTATCGGTGCATAACCACGCTTCGGCGGTTTTGAATTCCACGCGTTGGCCTTTGCACGCTTTGCTCAATTGCTTTCGCAGTTCGCGGTTGCAACTGACGCCTCCGCTGACCGTGACAAGATCGACATCGAACTTTTTTGCAGCCGCGATCGTTTTCCGAACTAGAACATCGACAATCGCTTGTTGGACCGACGCGCAAACGTCGGCAAGAAAATCGCCGCCCAACGTCGGCAACAAATAGCGCACCGCCGTTTTCAAACCGCTGAAGCTGAAGTTTTCCGATTCTGGCATGCTCCGCGGCAAATCGAACCGCTTCGAGTCGCCTTTCGCGGCGCATCTCTCAATCTCCGGTCCGCCGGGATAACCAAGTCCTAACAACTTCGCGATTTTGTCGAACGCTTCGCCGGCAGCATCATCAACGGTTCGACCAATGACTTCATATTCGCCGACGCCGCGCACAAAGATCGACATCGTGTGTCCGCCGCTGACGACCAGCGAAACGTTGGGCTTGATTTCTGTTTCGCCAAAAAATGGCGAGAGCAAATGCCCTTCGAGATGATTGATCGCGAGATATGGTTTGCCGAAACCGATCGCGAGCCCTTTCGCGATTGACGCACCGATCATCAACGAACTGGCCAAACCCGGTCCGCTCGTCGCCGCGAAGGCGTCGATTTGCGAGATGCCGATCTTCGCTTCGCGCGTGACGCGCTCAAGCAAGCGCGGCGCGTGCACAAGGTGATTACGCGACGCGACTTCTGGCACAACGCCGCCGAATTTTTCGTGCTCCGCAATCTGTGACGCGACTTCACTAGCCAACAGCTGCGAGCCGGAGTGGCCATTGCGACCACGCAAAATCGCAACCGCTGTTTCGTCGCAGGAAGTTTCGAGCGCGAGTATTATTTTTGAATTCAGCACAGAGTTCGCAGAGAGGCAGAGCAAAACTAAACCAAAATAAAACCTCTGCGACCTCAGCGGTGAGATCGGCTACTTCTTGATCGGTTCGCCTTTGGGTGCGTTTTCCTGAGCGTAAATCATTACGCCCTTGAGCGCGTCGATCGCTCGCAGCATCTGCGGATCCGTGCTCTTGATGAAATTCTTGTCCTCCTCCGGCTTGATCGTGTCGCCACTGCTACGCGCGGCAAAAAGTTGGCGTTCCAGCTCCACGCTCATTGGGACACGGATGTTGGGCGCGACCCCGTTGCCATGAATGACTTGTTTACTCGGGGTGTAATACTTCGCGGTCGTGAAACGCAACGCCGACCCGTCCGGCAACTGCATCACATTTTGGACCGACCCTTTTCCGAAGGTTGTTTCGCCCACCACGATTGCGCGGTGCAAATCCTTGAGTGCGCCGCAGACAATCTCCGCGCCGCTGGCGCTCCCTTCGTTCACCAAGACTGCCATCGGAAAATTCGGCCGCTGTTTTGCGACGCCGGAAGTTGTGTAGTCGCGCTGCTGCGAAGCGACGCGACCCTGGGTGGAAACGACCTTGGTGTTCGGCGGCAGAAATTGCGCGCAAACATCGACCGCGCTGTTCAGCAGACCGCCGGGATTGTTGCGAAGATCGAGAATCAGCGCCTGCATCCCTTGCTTTTGCATTTCATCGAGCGCTTTCGACAACTCATCGGCGGTCGGCTCGTTGAATTGAATCAGCCGCACGTAAGCAATCTTGAACGAGCCGGTCAGATCGGGATCGAGCAGTCGCGCGCCCTTGACGCTTTGCACTCTGATCTCGGCACGCTCAAGCGCGTAATCCTTGACCTCCTTAGTGGATGGCCGAATCAACGTCAGCGAAATTTTCTGGCCGGGCGCGCCGCGCAAATGGTTGATCACGTCCTGCAAATCCATTCGCTCGGTCGAAGTCCCGTTGATTTTTAAAATCTGATCGCCCGAGAGAATGCCAGCCCTGGCCGCGGGTGTGTCCTCCATCGGCGTCACGACAGTTGGCAGGCCGTTTTTGATTGCCACTTCAATGCCCAAACCGTTGAACCGGCTGCGAGTGTCCTCCTGCATGTCGCGGAAATCGTTTGGGTCCATGAACTGACTGTGCGGATCGAGCGAGCCGAGCATGCCCTTGAGCGCAGCCGTGATCAGGTCGTGGTAGCTGGTTTTGTTTCCATCGACATAATCCTGGCGGATTAACTGAACCGCCTTGGCGAAAATGGCGATCTGGGAGTAACCGCTGTCCTCGTCTTGATCAGCGGCGGACAAGCTGTGAAAGCCGATGCTGAAAAGCAGAGCGAGAGCCAACAAACCGAATGCTCCGATAAGGATACGGCGCTTCATCTTGGATTGAGTCTGGAAACGGTCGGACATTCGCTCATCCAAAATTTTTGGCAACGTGCAAAGCGTCGTCTAAAGTTGCGCCGCCGTGGTAATTCTCTTGAAGAAATTTCTCGCCTGCGTTGGTGTCGCAGCCGCGACGTGTTTGCCATTGACCAACGCGGTTGCACTCCAAACACCCGATTCGGAATATGAGGCGGTAGCGGAGGAATTCATCAAGGGCTACTTCGCCGCGCGACCCCTTCTCGGCACCGCCATGGGCCTGCACGAATACGATGGCAAAATCACGGATTACAGCCGGCTCGCGCTCGACGCCGAACTTTCCCGCTTGAAACGGTTCGAGGACCGACTCCGGAAATTCGATCTCGATAAACTGAGTCAGCGGCAATCGATCGACTTGCGAATTCTGCAAGGAGCGATCCGCAAAGAAATTTTCCAGCGCGAAGCGATGTCGATCTATGAGCGCGACCCGATGGTTTATGCGCGCGCGGCAGACGTGAACATCTATATCAAACGCAATTTCGCGCCGCTGGATGATCGCGTCCACAGCATTGTCGCGATCGAATCGCAAGTGCCGAACATTCTGATCGCGGCCAGAACGAATCTCGATGCGGTGTTGCCCAAGCCCTACGTCGAGCTCGCGATCCAGATTGCAAAGGGCTCGGCCGATTTTCTGCGAAAAAATCTTGTCGCAGCAGTCGCCGACCTTAAGGACGAACGCATTCGGACGGAATTTTTAGAGGCGAACCGGAAAGCAGCGGCTGCGCTGACCGATTACGCCGCCTGGCTCGAACGTGACAAATTGCCGAAAGCCACCGACGATTTCGCGCTCGGCGAAGAAAAGTTTCAACGGCTGTTGAAAGAGACTGAACTTGTCGATCTTGCGCCCGAGAAAATTCTCGAGATCGGGCTGACTCAATTGCGCAAAGAGCAAAAAGCATTCGCCGAAAGTGCCGAGAGGATCGATTCGAACAAATCGCCGGCGGAAGTTTTCAAACAAATGCAAAGCGAACATCCGACGCCGGAGAGCTTGCTCGGCGATATCGGGAAAGACCTCGAGCAGATCCGAAAGTTTGTTGTCACCCGAAAGCTGGTCACGATCCCATCCGAAGTTCGAGCGCGCGTGAAAGAAACGCCGCAATACCGCCGCGCGACTTCTTTCGCATCCATGGACACACCGGGGGCGTTCGAGAAGCGCGCGACCGAAGCTTACTATTATGTGACACCGCCAGAAAACGATTGGGCGGCGCTGCAAAAGGACGAATGGCTGACCGCGTTCAACTTCTACACGGCCGACGTTGTTTCCATTCATGAAGTTTATCCCGGACATTACGTTCAGTTCCTGCGCCTGAACGCATCGCCCGCCAGCAAGGTGGAAAAGATTTTTGGCAGCTACGCGTTCATCGAAGGCTGGGCGCATTACTGCGAAAAACTGATGATCGATGAAGGCTACGGGACGGTCGCCAATCCGAGCGAAGCCGACGCCAAACGGGCGGCAAGATATCGGTTGGCGCAAGCAGACGAAGCGATGCTGCGATTATGCCGCCTGTGCGTCGCGATCAAAATGCACACTCAGAAAATGTCGGTGGAGGAAGCGACCAGGTTTTTTCGGGAAAACTGTTACTACGAAGAAAAACCGGCCCGGGCTGAGGCGATGCGCGGCACGTTCGATCCGGGCTATCTCAATTACACGCTCGGCAAATTGCAGATTCTGAAATTGCGCGACGATTACCAAGCACAAGAGGGCGCGAATTTCTCCGCTCAGAAATTTCACAACGAGCTTCTCAATCATGGCATGCCGCCGATTCGATTGCTTCGCGAATTGATGTTGAAAGACAAGTCGAAGTGGGATGAGGTCCTCTAATCTTCGTCTGAGTCGCCTAACAAATCCTTCAACAACGGCTGCGGGTTGCTCGGCAGCTCTTCCACGTCGCGCAGTTTTTTCGTCAGCGCTCGGGATCGGATATCGACATCTTCCATTTTCCGAGCGGCCTGCTCGAGTTTGTCTTTCACTGCTGACAATGCGTCCCCAAATTTCCCGAACTCAGTTTTCACTCCGGCGAGTAAACTCCAGACTTCGCTCGATCGCTTCTGGATCGCGAGCGTACGAAATCCCATCTGTAGACTGTTCAGCAACGCCGCCAGCGTCGTTGGTCCGACAAAAGTAACCCGACAATCGCGCTGGACGTTTTGCACCAAGCCAACGCGGCGAATAGCCTCCGCGTAAAGTCCTTCGCTTGGTAAAAACAAAAGCGCGAAGTCAGTCGTCTTCGGCGGATTGATATATTTTTCGCAAATATCTTTTGCGCATCGCTTGAGCTGTGTCTCCAAAGTCTTCATGGCGGCGTCGACCGCCACCGCGTCGCCTTTCTCCTGCGCTGTAGCCAAACGCTCGTAATGCTCCATCGGAAATTTCGCATCGATCGGCAGCCAGACCGGCGCGCCGTTATCGTCACCGGGTAATCGAATCGCGAACTCGACACGCTCATCGGTATCGTCCCGTGTTTTCATGTTCTTGGCGAATTGCTCGGACGTCAGCATTTCTTCGAGCAAAACGCCAAGCTGCCATTCACTCCAGCCACCGCGCGTCTTCACGTTAGTCAGGACGCGCTGCAAGCCGCCAACGTCGCTGGCCAGCTGCTGCATTGCGCCGAGGCCTTTGTGCACTTGTTCGAGACGATCACTCACTAGTTTGAACGATTCGCCGAGGCGCTTCTCCAGTGTGCCCTGCAATTTTTCATCCACCGTCGCCCGCATCTTGTCGATCTGCTTGGCGTTGTCCTGCTGCAATTCTTTCAAGCGAAGATCGACAATCGCGCGGACGCCTTCGAGCGATTTGCCTAATTCTTCGCGCTGGCTCTTCGCAGCCGAAGCGCCTTCTTCGCGATTCCGCGAAAACTCGTCACGCAATCCCCGGTCCAGCATTTCGAGACGCCGAATGATTTCTTCTTCAGCCGTTCGCGCATTCGCAAGCAGCTCCGAGGGCGTGCTTCGGCGTTGGATCGCAAAAAAGATTATTGCGGCGAGAACTCCTACAACAATCAAACCAATGATCACGTAAGTGAGCGGGGTCATCTCTTTGTCATGTCGAGCGGAGTCGAGACATCTCTAAATATTTCTGAAACAGTATCGATTGAACTCGTTCGTCTCCCGACTCTCTCGCCGCTTCCCTCGCGGCGCAACCGTTCATGTCGCTCGTCCCACTCGCTCCATTCCTCGACTTCGCTCGGAATGACAAGTGAC
>QHPY01000186.1 GCA_003219215.1 Verrucomicrobiota bacterium
TCGCGTGTTTTGCCGGCGCTCTCCCAAATCCGCAACCCGACTTCGCGCGATCCGGTGAACGCGATAAGATCGATATCTTTGTGGTCGACCAGGTGCGCGCCCATGACCGAGCCTTTGCCGGGCAAATAATTCAGAACGCCGGGCGGGACGCCGGCTTCTTCAAAAATTTCCATCAACATTGCTCCGATGACCGCTGATTGCTCGGCGGGTTTCATGATGACGGTGTTGCCGGTGACGAGCGCGGCCGTCGTCATGCCGCACAAGATCGCCATCGGAAAATTCCACGGTGCGATGATCATTGCGACGCCGCGCGGCCAGTAATGCTGGTAACTTTCTTCCCCAAGGACGTGCTGAGTGAGCCGCGGTCGGCCGATCAAGCGCATTTGGTGCGCATAAAAACGACAGAAATCCATCGCCTCGCGAATGTCGCCGTCCGCTTCCGCCCAGGCTTTGCCAACTTCAAAGACTTCCAGCGCCGAAAGTTCGTAACGCCGGCGGTGCATGATATCAGCGGCGCGCTCGACCAATCGGCAGCGCGTTTCAAATGAAGTGCGACTCCATTTTTCGAAAGCGTCGCGCGCTGCTTTAACCGCGCGCTCTGCTTCTGGAATTCCGGCTTCGGCCACGTGACCAACGACGTTGTCCGGGAAACTCGGGTTGATCGAAGCAATCGTCTTATCGGTCCAAACTTTCTCGCCGTTGATAATGAGCGGATATTTTTGGCCGAGCTGCGTTCGCACATGCTCGAGCGCTTGTCGCATTCGGTCCTGATTTTGTTGGTAAACGAAATTCACAAGGGGCGCGTTTTCATAAGTATCACCGGGCGGCGTATCGAGGGAAGCGCCATCGCCGCTAACTTCGACATGCCTCGCGCCATTTGGACCTTCGGCGATGAGATCCGCCGGATCGCGCAGCAATTCTGACTCGGCAACGTTCTCGGAAAATTTCGCACGCAAAAAACCTTCGTTCGAAGTGTTCTCGAGCAGACGACGAACGAGATACGCCATTCCGGGCAAGAGCTCGCCGACTGGACTGTATTCGCGGACTCGATAACCCATTTCGACGAGGGCGCGTTTCACTGGACCGGCCATGCCGTAGAGCAACTGAAATTCGAAACGGCCGCGGTCAATCCCGAGCTGATCGGCGAGCGCCTGCGCGTGTGCGATGCTGCGGACATTGTGTGAGCCGAACGCCGAGGTAACGATGGATTCGTTCTCGAGCATGATCCGCGTGAGCAATTCGAAATTCAGATCGCTCTCCGGTTTTTGCAGAAAGACCGGACAAGCCCATCCGTTCTGACGCGATTTTATTTTTTCGAAATCCCAGTAGGCGCCTTTAACCAATCGAACGGCGAACCGGGTTCCGCGTCTACGTCCCCAATCGAGCAAATCGCGCAAATCGTCTTCCGCATCGCGCAAATAAGCCTGGATTACAATTCCCACGTGCGGCCAGTTGCGAAATTCAGTTTCGGTAAAGAGCGCTCTGAAAAGTTCGAGCGTCGCGTTCTTGTGCGCGTAACTTTCCATATCGAAGTTTACGAAGGCGCCGAGCTCCTGCGCGCGCCGTAGAATCGGGCGCAGTTTCGGCGCGAGATGCACGATCGCGTCGGCCGGATCGGCCGGATTCATCTGCGAATAAAGCGCGGAAATTTTTACGGAAAGATTAACGACCGGAAACAACTCCGCATTTTTGCCGAGCGGATCCGTCCAGCCCCGCGTTTCTCGTCCGAGGTGTTCGAGCAATTCCAAACAGCGCGTGGCGTATTCGTTGGCTTCCTGTTCGCTCACGACGGCTTCGCCAAGAAGATCGACCGTGAACCCGATTCCCTGCGCGCGGCGTTTGCGGAGTGTTTTCATCACATCCTGGGGATTCCGTCCAGCGATGAACTGGCGCGCCATTCCGGACACGTTCCAGCGTAGAAACTGTCCGCTGATCCACGGGACGATCTTCGCCGCGCGAACTCCGGTTCGAATCAACGGTGCATAGCCATTGCGCATGTCCGCAAAATATTGGTCGAGATGCTGGACGATGTCGGTGCCGCGATGGAGCGACGCCAAGACATCGACGAATCGAAACAGTTGCACTTTGAAATGTTCGTCGCGCATTGAGAGCGCCATCATTCGCTGATAGAAACCGGCTTTGCTGAACAGCGGCTCCGGATGCCGATCAACCAAATCGAATATGCGTTCGCCGCGTCGTTCGATTTCTGCCTGCAAAGCGCCCATAACCAAAAAGTAATCGCGCGTTAATCGGAGGTAAAGGCGAAGCAATTTGAGGGCGGCCGACAAAAATTGCCTGAGGATACGGTCACTTTGAGGCCGAACTTCGAAGTTCGGGGTGAAAAGCCGCTGCAACGCGGATTGGATTCAGGGGAGTATTAGAGTGATTTGCCTGGCGGGCCCTGCAGGCCCTGGGGCTCGGGTCCGTCAGGCAATTTCTCCTATTCGAGGGATTGCCGTTTGCTGCTGGTGCCGAACTCGGCTAGCAAGATCGATATGCAGTCGAGTGGCGAGAATCACCAATTCGCCAGTGACAACACCGCAGGGATTTGTCCCGAAGTGTTGGCTGCGTTGGAAGAGGCCAATCATGCCGCGGCAGAATCGTACGGCACGGATCAATGGACGAGTCGGGTTCGGGGATTGGTTCGGGATCTTTTTGAAACCGATTGCGACGCTTATCTGGTTTTCAATGGAACGGCCGCAAACGCGCTCGCACTGGCACAACTTTGCCAACCGTTTCACAGCGTCGTTTGTCACGATCACGCCCATATTCAAACTGATGAGTGCGGCGCGCCGGAATTTTTCACGCGCGGCTCAAAGCTGCTTCTTGTTCGCGGTGACGCCGGCAAGATCGACATCAACGAAGTGGACGCGGTGATCGCGCGCCAGCCCGACGTACATGCGCACAAGCCGCGCGTGATCAGCATCACCCAAGCAACCGAGTTCGGCACGCTTTACAATCGCGATGAAATCGGCGCCATTGCTGAACTCGCGCGGAAGCGCGAAATGTTTCTGCACATGGACGGCGCCCGATTCGCGAACGCGATTGCCTCGCTCGGTTGCTCGCCGAAAGAAATTACATGGAAGATCGGCGTGGATGTTCTCTGCTTTGGCGGGACAAAGAATGGAGCGGCCGCGGGCGAGCTCGTGATATTTTTCAAAAAAGAACTTTCTCAAGAATTCGATTATCGCTTGAAGCAAGCCGGCCAGCTCGCATCCAAAACGCGTTTTTTAGCAGCGCAGTGGCTCGGGCTTTTGCAGAACGACGTTTGGCTGCGGAACGCGAAGCGCGCCAATGCGATGGCAGGCAAGCTTGCCGAGCGTCTTCGGGCAGCTGCAAAGATCGAGATTATGCTCCCAGTTGAAGCAAATGCTCTCTTTGTTCGCTTGTCTGAACATCTCACTCACGATTTGAACTCGCGCCGCTGGCTTTTTTATAAGTTCATCGAGCCCGATGTTTATCGGCTAATGTGCTCGTGGGCGACGACGGAGACAGAAATCGACCAGTTCGTTGGCGATATCTTGCGCTAAAGAAAAGACGCCGTATAAAACCACGATGAATTGGAGTCGCTGGGCGATCACGCTGATTGCAATCTGCTTGGTTAGTTGCGAAACAGCGCACGAGATTGGCCGCGCCGTGACCGCGCCAGTGCGCTACGTTTTTAAGGAACCGGAGCCTCCCCCTTCAACGACCACGTCCGATGTGTCTAACCCAGGCCAGCCTGTAGCCGTCCCTTCTCCGACACCCACACCGCGCGCCGCTTCGCGCAAATCAAATCGACCAGCGACGCCTGCAAAGTCGGGAGTTGCGGCAAACAAATCGTCGGCGAAACCTTCGCCATCCCCGCAAAAGTCCGCGAGTGCCGCGCAATTTCCAGTGGCCAGACCGGTTCCTGGCAGGCCCGGTCTCGTTTTTAATCCATTCAACGCCAGTGGCGGATATATCGACGTGAGCGGCTACGCGCCGGGGAGCAAAGTAAAGGATCCTGATTCTCAACAAATCTTCATTGTGCCTTGAGTCGACATCAGTGAAGGGTTTCGAGCGACCGGCCGTGAGCGTTTCGTAGAAACGCGACTTCGGGGGCAGGGCCCGGTTTCTTGCGAATTCGCGGCGATTTTCGTGCAGCTGTGCACGGATATTGCTTTTCTAGTCTAGAACACCTAGAAAATATGACTCATCGGGACGCTGGTTTCGCTCAACGCTCAGTCTTAGGCCCATTCGCGGCAATTGTCGCCGTTTTCGCAGTCGCGCTTGGCACCCTCGTGCCGAGGGACGCCAACGCTTATTCTCTCGAAGGACCGAAATGGCCTGACGGAAGTACGCCTGTCATGCAGCTTGAGCTCGGCACGCCCGGTCGCACACTTCTCGATGGTACCACTTCCTGGAACACGGCTATGGCGCCCGCTCTCGATATGTGGAATCAGGTTGTAGGCCGAATGCAGTTCGGCCGGGTGATGAATTCCACGGCACCCGTCGCTTCCGGGGACGGCGTTAATTCAATGGCTTTCTCGAGCACAATCTTTGGACAAAGCTTCGGCTCAAACACGCTCGCGGTAACCTATTACAGGTATTCGGGCTCGACGATGATGGAAGCCGACATTCTGTTTAATACGGCGCAGTCATTCGATTCTTATCGGGGAGCATTGCGCTCCGGGTCTTACGACATTCAGCGCGTCGCGCTCCACGAGCTCGGACACGCTCTCGGCCTTGCGCATCCCGACCAAGCTGGCCAGCATGTCGATGCGGTCATGAATTCCACCATCAGCGATCGCGATGCCCTTTCCAACGATGACATTGCCGGTGGGCAATCGCTCTACGGCGCGGCCGCTTCGCCAACGCCAACACCTTCGCCAAGGCCGACGCCAACGGCAACGCCCACTCCGACTCCAACTTCAACCGCAACACCAACCTCGACAGCCACTCCGACTGCAACGCCGACTCCAACCCCTACTACGAGTCCGGCTGTAATGCTGAGTCCATCTGCGGGATCTACTTTCACTTCATCCAGCGTGACCTTTACCTGGAGTGCCGGTAGCGCTACGGCCTATGCGCTTCTGGTGGGAAACTCAACGGGGAGCTCCGATATCTACAACTCCGGTATGGGGAGCGCGCTTTCGGCGACCGTGAATCAGATGCCAACCGATGGGCGAACTATCTATGTGTCGCTCTATTTAAGGGTTAACAATTCATGGGTCTCGAACAAATATACCTATAAGGCTTTCAAAGCGTCAGGTACGCCTACTCCGACCCCGACGCCTACCGCCACTCCAACACCAACTCCGGGCACAACCGTTTCTACCCCGTTTCTCTCACCGAGTGGGGGCACGTTTACCGGTCAAGTCACAGTACGAATGTTTTGCTCCACTTCTGGGGCAACGATCCGCTACACAACGGACGGAACTGACCCGACAACGACTTCGACCGCTTATCCCGGAGGTGGAATCACGGTGACGGGGAAAGGCTTGAGGACCGTGAAAGCGAAAGCTTTTAAGGCTGGTTACAATGATAGTGCGATCACAACGGGCAATTACACCATTAATTAAACCACATGAAAATTAAATATCTTCTTCCGCTCACATTAATCGGTATCGCTTTTGTCCGCGTTCCGGCAACGACCGTGATTCCACCGACTTTCGAGCAGTTGGTTCAACAGGCCGAACTTATTTTCCAAGGAACGGTGACCAACGTGCATTCGGTATGGGAGGGCGAGGGCGCTCAACGGCACATTGACACCTACGTCACATTTCAAATCGGGGAGAATGTGAAAGGCAATGCGGGTTCTTCGTACACGATCCGGATCCTTGGCGGCACAGTGGGCGACGAGACCATGGAAGTTACCGACACGCCGAAATTCAATGTCGGCGACCGCGATGTCCTTTTCGTCGAGCACAACAATGAGCAGTTTGTTCCGCTGGTCGGGATCACCCATGGCCGCTTTCACGTCCAGCGCGATGAACAGACCGGCCGCGACATCATCCTAAATGGCGAAGGCGAACCCGTTCGTGATCTGACGAAGCTGGGCCGTGAAGAGGAATCTGCCACTGCGGCGGAAGCAATTTCGCCCGACCAACTCAAGGCTGCCGTTCAAAAGCAGCTGACCGGTAAGGCTGATCATCCAGCACAATAATTCGCGCTGGCGATATTCGGTTGTTCGTCACGGCAAATCCGTACCGCGGCGGATCGATCCTAGCGACGCCCGACTGCGTCTTTCAGGTCGTCGTCTTTTCTTTGCTGCTGAATTTTTTGAATGACCGAGTGCGTCGTATCCAACGAATGCTTTGCCCAATCGTGTTCGTAGATCGGTCTCGGTGACGGAGCGGACTGGGCGGCAGTTTCGGCTGCTGCCGGTTTTTGGTCGCTGCGCTTTTGCAGAAAGAACAATCCACCGCCGATTCCGGCGATAACGAGAAAGATCATCAGACCTCGCATGGCTGTTATGCAGCATGCGCCGAGCCAGAGTCGTTGCCGTAAACTTCGGCCAATGGTAACTATCAGGATGAGTTCGAGGCGGCCGCTATTGATTGCGCTATGCGCGATTTTGCTCACGCCCTTAGCGTCCGCTCAAAATTATCAGGGTCGCGAGCTGGTCAAAGCCACGCTCCTCGCTGATACCTCGGCGATTGTTCCCGGAAAAGCGTTCACGGCGGGATTGCTTTTACGAATGGCGCCCGGCTGGCACACCTATTGGAAATTTTCCGGCGACGCCGGCCTCCCGACTGAAATTAAATGGAAACTACCGCCCGGTTGGAAAGTCGGTGAGATCGAGTGGCCGATTCCGCTCAAGACAAACGATCCTGGCGATATCCAAACCTACGGTTACCAAGACGAGATCCTGCTGATGCAGGAAATTACGCCCCCGGCTAAGATCGACATCTCGCCGATAAAACTCTCCGCGGAAGCGAATTGGCTTGTCTGCGAAA
>QHPY01000175.1 GCA_003219215.1 Verrucomicrobiota bacterium
CCATTCGTCATCGCGAAGCCTCCGTATCAAGCAACAATCCAGCCTCCAATTAATGCAGATGGTAGCAGTGTCTTCACAGTTAAGCGTGGCGTCGCTCCGATAAAATTCACGTTGGCTGCCGGCGCGTTCCCAGTTTGTGCCCTGCCACCGGCAACGATTGCGGTGACACGCACCGCTGGCGCAAGCACTGGAAGCGTGAACGAATCTACTTACGTCGCGCCAGCCGACACTGGCTCCAACTTCCGAATCGATAGCTGCCAGTATGTTTACAATTTGAGCTTAACTAAGCGGCCGCTTAAGTCCCTTCGACTAGGATCATGTTCGTTTTGGCGGTGCGATGGCGCATCTTGCGCGGCTCGCGGTATTCTTCGCAATTGAGCCACTCTTTGGCGCGCTCCATGGATTCGAACTGAAGGACGACGATCCGTTTCGGGTCCCAATCGCCTTCAAACACTTCGGTCTTTCCGCCACGGACGATGTATTTGCCGCCGTATTTCTCAACCGTTGCGCCGGCAAGCTTCTTGTATTCTTCGTAGCCGACTGGATCGACAATCTCGATTTCGACAATTACGTAGGCGCTCATCGCAGAAAAGTTTAGACAGGATTTACAGGATTATCGCAATTCCCTCAAAACAAATCAGGAATGGAGCAAGTGGGACGAGCGACAGGCAAGGCAAAGGCGCAAGGTGTAGCGGCATGAGAGCCGGGAGGATCGAATGTGAAAGCAGGAACCCAGGAAAAAGAATCAGAATTTTAGACAGGATTTACAGAATGATCAGAATTGTTTCCGGTTAGATGAAAAGCATTTTGTTGATTCTGTCTAAAGAAGTCTTAGCGGCCGTTGCCGCTATCTTTGGCCGCTAGCTCAGGAATTTTTTTGCGACGACGCAAACGGAGCCAGTTGTTCCAGGTTTTACGAAGGCTGTCACGCGGAGTGAGATACCTTTGGTTGAGCTCGTTGCTCTTGAGGATCTGGGCGAGAATCCCCCTTACTGAAAAATCGTTCGTATTCAAAATGGTGTAAGCAGTGCCGACCGCCGCGGCCTGATGCGCGTCGCTGGCCGCGACCATGGGCAGATTCCGGACCTGTGCGTACTTGAACGCGTATCGGTTATAGCGCCGCAGGGTAGTGGCAGCGTTAAAAACTTCGATCGCATCAATCGGGAGCGTCTCGAGAACTGAAAAACGGATTCCGGCCCGAAAAAGATCATAGGGATGCGGAGGAATAGCGAGACCGCCGCGTTGATGAATAATTTCGCATACTTCGCGCGCCGGTTTTCCTTTCAGGTAAGGCAGCTCCGCGCCGATACAAAGAAGGTGGCCATCGGCAGTAGTCACTTCGACGCCGGGCAAAACGAGAAAGCCATCGACCGGCTGGCCGTCGAGACGCATCAGGCCTTTTTCGAGCATGTAAGTGACCGCATCGCAGGTGTTGTGGTCGGTCAGGGCGATGCCATGCAGGCCTTTCGCGCGCGCGGCCGCGATCAAATCCTCCGGACTGGAAACGCCGTCGCCGGAAAAAAACGAATGAGTGTGAAGGTCGAAATTAAAGGGCATTGGTGGGATTGGAGGTCGATCTTAGATTCTTGCGGGTGGAAAATTAGACAAGTTCTTCAGCGAGCACGTCGGGCTCGGATGCAGCTTCTGAAGCCGCTTCGGTTGGCTGATTAAATTGCAAATCGTAAAGGCGACGATAGTAGCCGGATTTTTCGAGGAGCTCGGCATGGCTGCCGATTTCTTTATCAAGCGCTTTCTGAATTTGTTTCTCCGATTCGGTATCGAGTGAAGAAGTCGCCTCATCGAGCAATAGGATCGGCGCGTTTTTGAGAAGTGCGCGCGCGATGGCTAGGCGTTGTTGCTGCCCCCCCGAGATGAGGCAGCCTTTGTCGCCAATAACGGTGTCGTAGCCGTCGGGCTGAGCCAAAATAAATTCGTGGGCGAACGCAGTCCGCGCAGCCGCGTAGACTTCTTCCGCAGTCGCACCCAGCCGGCCGAACTGGATGTTCTTGAAAATGGTGTCGTGAAATAAAAATGTTTCCTGAGTGACGAGGCCGATTTGCGCGCGCAAGGATTTTTGTGTCAACGCGCGCAAATTGTGGCCGTCAATTTTCACTGCGCCGGACGTTGGATCGTAGAGGCGCAGAATGAGCGACAAAATAGTGCTCTTACCTGCGCCGCTCGCGCCAACGAGGGCATAAGTTTTACCGGGCTCGATGTGCAGATTGATAGCGCGCACCGCATCGGTGACACCAGTCGAGTAGCGGAAGGTTACGTCTTCAAAGTCGATCCGGCCCTGGGAAGAAACCAATTCAACCGCATTTGGCGCGTCTTGCACCGCCGGCACCGAGTCTAAGATGGAAAAGATTTGCGTAGTCGCACCGAGCGATCGCTGCATCACGATGTGAAGTTTGCTCAGCGTTTTGATCGGCTCATAGATAATGAAGATGCCGGAGATCAGTCCGAAGAACCGGCCGGCGGAGAGGTTCGCCGCGTAAACATAGAGAAGCGCGAGCCCGACACCGATCGAGGCAATGATTTCGACAAGCGGTCCGACGGCTTCGGTGGCTTTCACCGTGCGCATCGTATGAGCGAACGATTGCTGCGCGCCGCGCCGGAATATTTTTTCCTGCTGCTCCTCACGTGCGAACGATTTGATGACTCGAATGCCGGCGAAACTCTCCTGCATTGTCACCGACATTAAGACGCCGCCTTTTTGCTCGCGTTGCACCGCCGCGCGCGCGCGGCGACCGAAGATGCGGATCGGAATGATGCAAATCGGGAAAAGAACGAGACTCACCAACGTAAATTTCCAATCCATCAGAAGGAGCACGACCACGGCGCCGACGATAGTGATGGGTTGTTTGAATACGTCGCTGCTCACGCTCGCGAGCGCTTGCTGCATGTTGCGCGTGTCATTGGCGATGCGCGACATGAGAAAGCCGCTTTGCATCCGATTAAAGAAATCCATCGAGTGGTGCATCACTTTCGCGAAGAGCTGATTGCGAACATCGTTCACCACCTTGTTGCTCACCCAGTTCATATAATAAACGTTGCCGTAGGAACAGAGACTCCGGACCGCCATTACTACCGGGATCGCAAGACAAACCCAAACGAGCGAGTCAATCTTTGGGCCGACGTTTAACATTTCGCGATGCGCGATCACTGCTCTTGGATTTGGCGCGGCGCCGTGGAAAACGAAATTCGAAACTTGGAATACGGTCAGCGGCAACAACGCGTTCACCAAACCGTAGGCGATGCCGAAGGCGAGCCCGACCGCAAAGCGCCATTTGTAGGGACCGGCATAGCTGTAGAGACGCATGTACGGTTTCCATGCCCTCCGGATAGTTTCCCAGAACGAGAGTTTTACTTTGGCGCCTTCTGCCTTGCTCATAACCGTGGCGACGTTGCCGGAGCCGACAACAGCGTCTCCATAGCATCGATCACCGCCTCCGTCGAGATTTGGTTCATCGGCAACCGTAGCTGCTTGGGCACGAATTCGGTAAAGCGCGATGTCGATGTTCCCTGTAAAATCAACGCCGGACTTTCGCGCGGACGCCAGTGAAACGGATTGGTCGGGCCAAAAAGAATCACTTGCGGCGTGCGCGATGCCGACGCCAGATGCATCGGCGCGGAATCCACTGTGATCAACAGGCGCGCTTTGCCGATCAACGCCGCGAGTGTGAGCAAATCGGTTTTGCCGGAAAGATCGACAATCTGGCGTCGCACTTTTAATTTGATGTCGCTAATATGGCTTTGTTCAAGCGGCGACGATCCGCCAGTCAACACAAGATCGACATCGTGGTTTTCGGCGGCGTGGTTAATCACATCAGCCCATCGCCGCGCATTCCAAAATTTCTCCGCGCGCGCCGAGCCGGGATGAAAAACGATGAAGTCTCTTTTGATAGTGTGCGCGCTCAATAATTCGTCGGCTGCTTCGCGCGTGCTTTTGGGCAATTGCAACCGAACCGCGCGCGAAACGTTGGAAATTCCAAGTGGTTCGAGCAGCGCGAGATGATAATCGATCACGTGCATGTCTCGCATCCGGTGCTCGACAAATTCGTTGTAGAAACGCGTTCGAAATCTCGAGCGGACTTTGATTCGAAACGACACGATCCGCTTTTTCGCGCGCGAGAGAAGCACCAGCAGCGCGGAACGATCGTTCCGCGTGAAATCAATGCAGTAATCAAATTTCTGGCGCGCGATCGCGGCGACTGTTCTAAATCCGCCAAAGCCCCGACGCATGACCAAAATTTTATTAATGCCAGTAATCGCGGGCGCGAGCGCTTTGCCCTCCGATGAAATGACGATCGTCAAGCTTGCGTCCGGGAATTTCTCGCGCACGGCCGCAACCGCCGGCGTGGTCAGAATCAGATCGCCGATACGTTTGAGCTGAATCAGGAGAATTTTCATCTGTTGCGGCACGGAGTTTCCAACCCTCACCCTCACCATAGCCACGCCCTTTCAAAGGGAGAGGCAGAAGGATCAGTCCTCAACGCAAATTCTAGCGCGTCTTCGTGCTGTCGTGTTGTCAATCCGACTCTCCCCTTGTGAAGGGAGAGGATTAAGGTGAGGGGTGTAAGCGAGTCGCGCACGATCGAAAAGATTATCGCGCCATTTGGATCGCCCTTTCGTACGCGCCTAACAAACGCATCCGATAATGCTCCCACGTGAAATTTTCCACCACACGCTGTCGGGCAGCGGTGCTCATGCTCGCAACAATCTCAGGATGGCGAGACAAATGCTCAATCGCCGCCGCGATTGCATCGACATCGCCGGGCTGGACGATGATTCCTTCCACGCCGTCGCGCACAACGTCACCGGCTTCACGGGTGGTAATGATCGGCAAACCACAAGCGGCCGCTTCGTAAATCGTCTTGGCGCTGCCTTCCAACCGCGAAGGAAAAATGTAAACCGATCCTTGATTGAGATAATTCTCGAGATCGCGCTTGAAGCCGAGAACGCGAACATTCTCGCGCCCGAATTTTTTCAAATACGGCTTCGCTTCATCGTGAACGCTGCCGAGAAGCCAGAGTTCGGCGTTGCGCAGATTCAATCGATGCCATGCTTCGAGAAGATGATGAATCCCCTTTCGCTCGATCAGTGCGCCCGAAAAAATTGCGCGGAAAATTGGCGGACGCGTTCCCGGCTTGAAACGCTGGATATCGACGCCGCGTGGCAGATAAAATAATTTTTCATCCGGAAAACCTGCGATCCGAAAAGATTCGGCCGCCTTTTCGGAAAGAACAACGACAAGCGTCGCGAGCTGATATTCTTCAAGAAACCTTTCAGGCTGGAGCAAGAATCGCGACTTCCAAGTCTGTCTGTCCTCTGTTCTTTGTCCTCTGTCTTCTGATTTTTGGCTTCCCCGGTGCCATGTCGGAATTTCGATCAACGACGGAATCCTTTTCTTCTTCGCCACGCGCAGTGTTTCCAGACAATCGCCGGACCAGCTGTGAAAGAAATCGTAGCGACTACTGTCGAGATGGCGCGACGCGACCCGATCCAGGTATTTTTTCTTTGCCCCATAATAATAAGGGCGTTCGAGAAAAGAGAGCAGCCGCACCGGATGCCAGCGAAGCGATTGAATAAAGCGCGAAGGGATTTCGCGCTGGCGATTGTCGTAGGCGATCGCTTTGCCGAGAAAACCTCCTCGATACGACGCACGCAAAGCTTCAAATGAATCGGTATCGAGTCCCGGCCCGCCGATGCGTGCGAAGATCGAATAGAGCAAGCTCTTCGGCAGAATGCGGGGCGTTGACACAGAACTTTGCGATGGCTGCTTTTCTGTCATGTCGAGCGAAGTCGAGACATCTCTAAGTATTTCTGAGACAATAAGAGAATCCTCGACTTCCCCGGGAATGACAAGATTGGTAAGGGTGAAATGTCCAACCGTAAGTTGAAAATCGCTTTTGTGCGTCGCGGTTATTCGCCGAGCGGCGGCGCCGAATCTTATTTGAAGCGACTGGGGCAGGGGGTTGTCGATCTTGGACACGAAGTGCAGCTCATTGCGAACGATGATTGGCCGCTTAACGAGTGGAGTTTCGGTTCGGTCGCGCGAGTAAAGGCGAAATCGGCGATCGGATTCGCCAACGAGCTGGAGAAGTTGCGTCCGCAAATTCGTTGCGATGTCTTGATGAGTCTCGAGCGCGTCTGGCGCTGCGATGTTTACCGTGCGGGCGACGGCGTGCATCAGGCATGGCTGAACCGGCGAAGAAAATTTGAAATGCCGCTGCAACGATTTGTTCGCGGCATCAACCGGAAGCATCAGGACATCTTGCAGCTCGAGGAAGCGCTCTTAGCGAAAGGCGGCGCGGGCCGCGTCATTGCGAATTCGGAAATGGTTAAGAAAGAGATTGTCGATCTTTATCGTTATCCCGCGACCGAGATCGCCATTGTCCATAACGGCGTCCCGCTCGATCGATTCTGTTTTGATCCCGAGTTGCGCGAAAAATCGAGAAATGATTTGAAATTGAAGCCCGACGAGATCGCGCTGCTCTTCGCTGGCTCTGGTTGGGAACGGAAAGGACTTAGATTCGCGATTGAGGCGTTCGAACTCTGTCGCGATCGCAAACTTCGTTTGCTCGTCGCCGGTCGCGGAGACGCACGCGGTTACAAACCAAAACGTTTTTTTACGGAAGAGCCGGTGCGCTTTCTGGGCGAAGTTACTGATCTTCGGCCGGTCTACGCCGCGGCTGACATTTTCATTTTGCCGAGCATATACGACCCGGCTTCGAACGCGTGCCTGGAAGCGCTCGCCTCCGGACTGCCGGTCATCACCACGCGCGACAACGGTTTCAGCGAAATTATCGAGAACGGTGTCTACGGTTCGATTGTTGATCTTGCGAACAATGTCTCGGCATTGCGCGACGCCATTCAATTCTGGTCCGACGAATCGCGTCGCAAGAGCGCAAGATCGACAATCATCGCGCGCGCATCCCAGTTCGACATTTCCAAAAACGTCGAGCAAACCCTCGTGATTTTACTTCAAGGTGCTAAACGGTAGAACTTTTCTGTGCCGTAATGGGAAGACTGATCGCGCGAACGGATGCAAGGAATCCCACCGCGATCAATCCGACTCGGAACCAATCACAAATGATCCAACGCCGGGCTAGAGCAATTAGCTCGGCGTCGCTTCTCACCATTTTGCCGGTGGCGGCCCCATACAACTCATGGATCATGGGCCAAAACACGGTCGGGGTAACTGCCCAAATAATGAGAAACATGATCACTGGCAACCATAGCCACAAGCGTAACCGCAACGGTGCTTTCCATCCGCTAATGAGCGCTCCAAGAATGCCCAGCACCATCGCTCCTGATAAAGGCTGGAAGAAATCCCCGGGGTTCATCGGAAAATGTGGGCCGTAAGGTAAAAGCGCGAACGATGCTGGTGGCGCTGCGCTCCACGCTCCCGCCACGACCAACAAATCAAATAGCTTAGCGCCCAAGCCGATTCCCCATCCGAGTACTGAAATCCATAAGAAGATTCGCATGAGTCGCAGGCGCCACGACATTTCCGGTGCGGAATATTGGGAAGCGTTGGTCATAAGTCTGTCTCGATGGACCTAATGAGAACTAGACGAAAGGTCGCAAAGAATCACGGCGATTTCTTCGCTAGAGAATCAGTTACTGCGCGGCGAGCGCCGAACCGACGTCTGGGAAGATTTGGAAGACCTGGTCGAGGCGGGCGATCTCGAGAATATGTTGGACGCTTTCCTGAACGCCGGCGAGCGCGAATTGGCCGCCGTATTCCTGAACCTTTTGCATGCCTTCAATGAGGACCGCGAGACCGGAACTGTCGAAGTAAGGGACTTTGGTAAGATCGACAACCACGACTTTCGGCTTCTTGGCAATCATCGTACGCAACGATTCCGCGACCTCCGGCGAAACGTGGAGGTCGATCTCGCCTTCAAGCGGCAAAACATTTGGTTGTTCTTTTGGTGGCATAGGACGGGAAACTGGCGCCGTCTTTCTCAATTCTCTCAAGCATCGCTGGTCGATCACCAACCGAGCGTATCAATTAGACGGTCAACATCGGAAAGATCATCGATCAAAATATCAGGATGATGTTCCGCGAGTTTTTCGCGACTCCACGTGCCGGTCGCGACCGCGATGGTGCGGGCGCGGAGCGCTTTTCCACAGGCGATATCTCGTGGCGTATCGCCGATGACGTCGATCTCGTCCGCAGAAAATTCGCGCCCATGCTTTTCTTTCGCGCGCGCGCGGGCAAATGCTCCGAGTTCGTTCCGATCGTGGTGATCGTCGGCGAAGGCGCCGAATTCAAAAAAATGCCAGACACCGTAATGACTGAGTTTGAGTTGTGCGCCGCGCGAAACATTGCCGGTGAGCAGGCCGAGCACGAGACGTTTTCGCGTTTTCAATCGTTCGAGCAACTCGAGCACGCCGGGAAGAAGTTTTCCTTCGCGGCGGGGTAATTCGAGCGAAAGGAAATGGACGTAGCTGTCGAGAAACGCGGCGACGTTTTCGGCGGTCGTCGGGATTTTGTGTTTCTTTAGGATACTGATCACGATTCCGGAATCGGTCATTCCAGCGATTTCGATATCGTGTAGATCATCTTTGATTCCGAAGCGCTCCGTCAACGCGAGCTTAAGCGCCTCGACACCCGCGCCACCGGAATGAATCAGGGTGCCGTCGATATCGAAAAGCAACAAGCGCTTCTGCATTCATCCACAGATTACGCAGATTTTCGCAGATGGTAGGGACAAATCAGGGCGCGCGCATCAGCAGAACCGCAAGCATGCTGGCCAGAAACGTGAGGAGCGCGATTGCGGCCATACCTAGAACGACAAGGCGCAACGGATCGCGAGATGTCGATCTTTGCCGAAATGGTGACGCGTTTCCGAAACCCGACGGCGCCGCGCTCGATTCGGCTGGTTTGGCTTCGATGATTTCCCGTTGCGGCAACGGTTGCGAGCCGCGCACGTCGGGCTCGAATCGCGCTTCGATTGCGCCGAACCGGATCCGGTCTTCGAAACGCAAAGCCGTTTCGGTGATGGGAACGCCGTTGACTTTGGTGCCATTGGTCGAATCGAGGTCTTTGAGGCGATAAGTTTCACCGCTCAGCTCCAATTGCGCGTGCCGATTCGAGACCGACGGATCATCGATCACGATCATGTTGTCCGGGGCGCGGCCGATTGTGATCGATCGCTCGGCAAATTCGTAAGCAACTTTGCCCTGCGCTTCGGTGGTGAGAATCAGTTTCGGCATGAGCTCAGTATCTTCCTCTTAATCTGTTGACTAGATAGATACAAGACGAAGGAAAGATTAAGATTGAGAGGAAGAGGAAGAAACAGATTAAGCGATCAGTTCGTCAGGTCGTTGACCGCTTCTGATCGCGCTCGCATAGTGCGGCTTTCATGGCAATCGAATTGACGCGCAATTTCTGCATCATCGCGCACATCGATCACGGCAAAACAACTTTGTCGGATCGATTGCTGGAGACGACGGGCACGATCCACGAGCGCGAGAAACAGGATCAACTCCTCGATTCGATGGATCTGGAGCGCGAGCGCGGGATTACGATCAAAGCCCATCCGGTGACGATGAATTACCGCGCGAAATCTGGCGAAATGTACCGCTTGAATCTGCTCGACACGCCGGGACACGTCGATTTTGCGTATGAAGTTTCGCGGAGCCTGGCAGCGTGTGAAGGCGCGCTGTTGATTGTCGATGCTGCGCAAGGCGTGGAAGCGCAAACCGTGGCGAATGTGCATCTCGCGCACAAACAAGGCCTCACCATTGTGCCGGTGATCAACAAGATCGATCTGCCAAACGCTGACGTTGCGTCAGTACATCGACAGTTGGAAGAAATTCTCGCGATCCCATCGGAAGAAGCGATCCACGCGAGCGCGAAAATGGGAACCGGGATTGACGAAATATTGGAAGCGATCGTGCACCGGATTCCGGCGCCGGCGAAACCGAAAGACGCAACGTTACGCGCCCTGGTGTTCGATTCGGTGTTTGATGTTTATCGCGGCGTGGTCGGTTACGTGCGGGTCGTTTCGGGAACGATGGAAGCGAATCACGCGATCAAACTGATGAGCAACGACTCGCGCTACGAGATCAAGGAAGTGGGCGTGTTTACGCCGAAAATGTTGGTGCAGCCCGGGCTGAGTGCGGGCGACGTCGGTTATTTCATCGCCAACATCAAGAGCACCGCCGACATGAAGATCGGCGACACGATCACGGATCAACGCAATCCCGCGCGCGAACCGTTGTCCGGGTTTCAGGAAATTCATCCGATGGTCTTCAGCGGGATTTATCCGATCAACACCGGTGATTTCGAACATTTGAAAACAGCAATCGGGAAACTGCGCTTGAACGATTCAGCGTTCATTTACACGCCGGAGAGCTCGGTCGCGCTCGGATTTGGTTTTCGCTGCGGATTTCTCGGGCTGCTCCACATGGAAATCATCCAGGAGCGATTGCGCCGCGAATACAACATGGACATTATCGCGACGAGCCCGAGCGTCGTTTACGAAGTGGAGACGACGCGCGGCGAGACGCTGCTGATCGACAATCCCGCGCATCTGCCGGATCCGAGCCAGATCAAAGAAATTCGCGAGCCGATCGTGAAAGCCTACGTCCTTTGCCCGAACGAAAACATCGGCGATCTGTTGCAGTTGATTTTGGAAAAACGCGGACAAATGGACCATACCGAGACGCTCGACTCGCGGCGGGTGATGTTGCATTGCGAGCTGCCGTTGAACGAGATCCTGGTCGATTTTAACGACAAGATTAAATCAATCACCCGCGGTTACGGTTCGATGGATTATGAGCACGCGGGTTATCGCGCGGCGAAATTGGTGAAGCTCGATCTGCTGGTGAATGGTGAGCCGGTCGACGCGTTCTCGACGATTGTGCACAAAGACCGCGCGGAGGGCAGGGGACGTCAACTGGCGTCGAAGTTGAAGGAAGTGATTCCACGGCAGCTTTATCAGGTGGCGATCCAGGCAGCGATCGGTGGAAAAATTATTGCGCGCGAGAGCGTTTCGGCCTTGCGAAAAAACGTGACCGCGAAATGCTACGGCGGCGACATCACCCGGAAACGCAAACTCCTGGAGAAACAGAAAGAAGGAAAAAAACGAATGAAGAGCATCGGCAAGATCAACATTCCGCAGGAAGCTTTCATTCAGGTGCTCAAAGCGCAGTAACCGTGCTTTGAAATGACGAAATCCGAATGACCAATGAAATCCGAAATGACTAATTCTGAATCATTCGAGCTTGGTTATTGTTTCGTCATTCGACATTGGCGCTTCGTCATTTAGCTCATGTTCGCGTCGCGCTACGTTAAACACAGCAAACTGTTGTTGCGCCATGCCCAGAAATATTTGCGCTACAAACGCGATATTCTGGACACGGAAACGTATGATTTGATTGGCGCGGATATCCGCCGGCTGCATGCCGCATTGCGCCAGCGCGATCGCAAACAAATCGAAAGCCGCGCCGAAGAACTGGACGCGAAACTGCATCAGCTCACGCCGGTGACGTGGGAGTCGCACTGGCGGGAAAATTGTGAAGTAATTCTGGTCGCGATCGTCGTTGCGGTCGGTATTCGTTCCTATTTCTTGCAGCCTTTCAAAATTCCGACCGGTTCGATGCAACCGACCCTCAACGGCATTATCGGGCGGCCGATGACGTCGGAGCCGCCAAATATTCTCCAGCAAGTCGCCGAGTTCATCGTTCGCGGGCGCAACTACATCAACGTGGTTTCCCGGGTAGACGACGAGGTCCTGCAAGTTCAACGTCAGAAGTTTTTCTTTTTCTTCACCTGGTCGCGGATCATCTGTCGGCACGAAAAATACCGGGTTTATTGTCCACCTGAGCAATTGGGAGCCGACTTTAGGGTATCACCGGGAATCCGCTATCGACGCGGCCAAGTCATCGCCCGCGGTACGGTCGATACGGGTGACCAGGTCTTCGTGGACAAATTTAGTTACAACTTCGTCAAGCCCCATCGCGGCGATGTATTCGTTTTTCGTACCAAAAATATTCCCGACATTGGCGATCAGACTCAGTTCTACATAAAACGTTTGGCTGGTTTGCCTGGGGACACGCTGCGGATCGAGCCGCCGAAGTTGTTCGTCGATGGAAAGGTCGTGGAAGGCTTTGGTTTCGAGAGAGTGATGGAGGGGCGAGACGGATATCGGGGTTATGGTCCGGGGCATTTGGCCATGTCCGATCCGACGAAAACGTTTCAAGTTCCCGGTCACAGCTATTTTGCGATGGGCGACAACAGCTACAACAGTTTTGACAGCCGCTGGTGGGGGCCGGTGCCGGAAAGGAATTTGGTCGGACGCGGATTGTTTGTTTACTGGCCGTTCATTCCGCACTGGGGATTGATTCGTTAGGCCAAAAGATGTTCACGGGTTTGTCCCGCGTTTACCCACTGATCGGGTTGTTAAGCGGCTACGTCATCGTGCTGCTCTTTAATCCGGTCCGAGTGCCGCTGCGCGATGGGTTTCGTTGTCTGCTCCGCTACAAACGGGTCTGGCTCACATTTGTTCTGCTCGGATTTGCTTATTTTGTATTTCAATTTTCCACGTTCACACCGATTCAGAGCACGGCCGATTTCGATCTAACCCAGATAACTTCGCTGGCAACCTGGCATTGGCCGACATTCATGGAGGTGTGGCAGGAAGCGCCGATTCCGGCGCTCGAAGGCGTCGCTGGGATTTTCGACAGTGCCACTACGACTTACCCGTTATCGGCAATCGCGGCTGTGCTGATGTTGATCAACTGGCGGGGTTTGCACGGCGCGCTCGTTCGCGCGTTGCATAAGCGATTTCGCTTTTGGGGTTACCTTCTCTATTTGATCTTGCTGCTCAGCGCGGTGGCGGCGCTGCTCAAACCGATTGTTTACTGGGCGCTGCCGCTATGGGGCGGATTGCTTCCCGCGCAAGGCGTCTTGCAAATTTCCGCCAGCGTCGATGCGGTCGCGTTTATTTTTGAATATCTTTTCGGCGTTTACATTCAGATTTATTTGATCGCGGTCTGCTTCGCCTGGATTCGCGGCTTAAGTTTCGAGGAAGGCGAACTCTTCCGCTTTGCCATGCGCCGTTTCAGTTACGTTTTGGAATGGGCCGGGATCGTGGTGTTTGTGAGCACGCTGATTGTGCGACTCCCGTTGTTGCTGGCTTACTTCATGAACATTCCCGACGTGCTTGATTATCTCCCGATCGAACGAGTGGTGATGTGCGGATTGATCATCGCCTTCAGTTCGGTGCAAATCTCCCTCGCGCTTCACAACGAAACTTTGCGCGGCGCCATCCGCGCGCATCGCGAATTCATTCGAAATAATCTCAACCGCTTCGGCTGGTTTCTCCTGATTTGCGGGATCCACTTTTTCTTTTTGACGGTGGCGGATGCAATCGTGCGCGGAGCCATCGCCGACCGCCTGATCGCGATGATAATTTGGAAATCGATTTTTGTTTTCCTGCGCGGCCTTATCACCGGCTGGTTACTGGCGTCGTGGGTGTGTTTGTTCCGTCGGGGCGAAACTGGCCACGTCTATCACCAGGCGTGGATTGAATATTAAACTGCACCGAGCAGGGCTGTGAACGCGGCTAAAATTACCCGGACCAGCAAATCGAATCTTGCGCTCGCCTTTATTTCACTTGGGCGCGAACGCCGTCGCGATATCACAACCTTCTACGCATTTTGCCGCGTGATCGACGACATTGCCGACGATGTCGATCTTAGGGTGGAGGAAAAAAGGCGCCGGTTGAGCCAGTGGCGCGAATGGGTGCGGACGCCGCGGCCTAACGAATCCTCGTTTGCGGACGATGTCCGGCGTCTGATGAAGAAATACGCCCTCGCTCCCGAGATGCTGGAGGAAATCATCGGGGGCGTGGAGATGGACCTGAGCATCAAGCGTTACCAGACCTTCGAGGAATTGCGGGTCTATTGCTATCGCGTGGCCAGCGCGGTCGGCCTGGTCAGCATCGAGATCTTTGGTTATCGCAACTCCGCTTGTAAGGAATATGCGATTCAGCTTGGCCTGGCTTTGCAGATGACAAATATCATCCGCGATGTCGGCAAAGATCTCCGCGCTGGTCGGATTTATTTGCCGCAGGAGGACTTGGCGCGCTTCGATTACTCCGAGAAGGCACTGCAAGATCGACAATACAACGACCGATTCGTCCGGCTGATGCAGTTCGAAGCCGGCCGTGCGCGTGAATTCTTCGCACGCGCGGCGAAGGCGTTGCCGGCGGAAGATCGCAAATCGATGGTAGCGGCGGAAATCATGGCGTCGATTTATCGGGGATTATTGCGGCGAATGGAGCTGGACAAATTTCGTGTCCTCGAAAAAGAATATCGTCTCAACAAATTGGAAAAGGCAGGGCGGATCGGCGCGCAACTACTCAAGTTTTTTTGAATGAGAAGAAAGCGCCATCCGTCTGAGGCATCGGAATCGTAACTATATTGTATATGAAGACATATTCTCGATTAGTTGCAGCGTTGGTTGTGGGTTGCTTCGCTTTGGGACCGCTCGCCAATTCGTGGGCGCAGGACACCCGGAATGCGAAAGAGCCAAAAATCATCAGCAAAGAAGAAGCCGCCAAGAAATATCCGCCGCCGAACGGCAAGTCTTACCCGTCGGGAAGTGACTTAGCTATTCTGAGCGGGGGTGCGACCGGTGGAAGTACTTGGGGATACATCAAAAGCCCGTATTCGGGCAATGTTTACGACTGTCGCAAAGGCAAAGCCCGTGTGGGAGACCTGATTTTAGACGAGAGTGTAAACAAAGTTTTCGTGCGGCCGCGGTGATCGAAACATAATCTCGATTGCGCGGTTTAATAGGCCGACAAAGAAATCATTATGAACAAAAAGCCTTTCACAATTATTTGCGGCGTTTTGCTCGTAGCGTTCGGCTTGGATTCGTGCGATACGCCAACCGGCCAGGGGGCCGCAGCCGGTGCCGGCGCCGGCGCGCTTATCGGCGGGCTAGCCACCGGTCGAGTTCGCGGCGCTGCTATTGGCGCGGCCGCTGGAGCGGCCGCGGGAGCGTTGATCGGCCATGCGATCCAGGAAGACCGCGCGCGCGAATATGGTCCGCCACCGCCGGGAGGTTATCCGTTCGCGACACGTGCCGGTGGACCGGGAATGTATCGCAGTCCTTACACCGGACGCATTTATAATTTGCGCGGAGTTCCGCCGGGCGGATTGACCCGTGACGTTGATACCGGTCAGTTATTCCGCAGACCCTGATTTAGGATCGGTTTACTTTACTTTAGAGACGCGTTGATCCCGCGGCCGCGGGATCAACGCGTTTTCTTTTGCAGCGCGTCGACCAACGCTTTGGCTTCATCGGTCATCTTTAGTAACTCCGGCCATTGCCGATGATAATTTTCGCCCGGCAATTTACGCGTCGCATCAAAGCCCATATGCGAACCGATGTTTTGTTCAGTCGGCGCGTGATCGAGCGAATCGCTTGGATTCTTGATAACGGTTGTGTCGCGCCCAGGATCGGTGTTCGCGCAGAGGCGGAACAATACTTCGCTTGTGTTGTGCACGTCGCAATCTTCATCCACCACCACGATATATTTGCTGAACATCATTTGTCCCATCCCCCACAAGCCATGCATCACCTTGAAAGCTTGATAGGGATACTGTTTCCGAATGCTGACGATGACGAGATTGTGAAAAACACCTTCCGCTGGCAGCGTCATGTCCACTAGCTCCGGAAAATTCATTTTGAAGACAGGCAGAAAAATCCGCACTACCGCGTCGCCGATGTAAAAATCTTCCATCGGCGGAATGCCGACGATCGTCGTTGGGTAAACCGCATCTCGTCGATGTGTGATCGCAGTCAGATGAAAAACGGGATAGTCTTCGACTGCGGTGTAGTAACCGGTGTGATCGCCGAACGGTCCTTCCGGCCGCATCTCGCCAGGTTGCACGTAGCCTTCTAAAACAAGATCGACACCGGCTGGAACTTCGAGGTCGATCGTTTTGCATTTCACCATCTCGATCGATTTGCGGCGCAAAAATCCCGCGAACAAAATTTCATCCAATCCGTCCGGCAATGGGGCCGTAGCGGAAAATGACAACGCAGGATCGCCGCCGAGCGCAACTGCGACCGGCATCGGCTCGTTGCGCTGGTAATAACGTTTGCCATGGCGCGCACCAACTTTGTGGACCTGCCAATGCATCGCCGTCGTTCGTTCATCAAAAATCTGCATTCGATACACACCCACGTTGCGCGCGCCGGTTTCGGGATCGCGCGTGTGCACATTCGGCAGCGTGATGAAACGGCCGCCGTCTTTCGGCCAGCATTTCAGGATGGGTAGATGTCGCAACGAGAAATCATCCGCCCGCCCGGCATCGGACTCGATCTTATGGATGATTTCCTGGCAAGGAGCGTCGCGGACTTGTTTCGGTCGCGCGTGCAAGAGATGAATTCCTTGTTTCAACAACGCGAAACCTTCGCGCAGATCGGTTGGAGGTTTTGCTTTGAGAATCAGCTGAATTTCCTGCGCGATCTCGTCAATGCTCTCGCGGCCGAGCGCCATCGCGATCCGCTTGCGCGAACCCATCGTGTTAATCGCGACTGGAAATTTCGAAACTTGTCCGTCAACGACTGGCTGCTCGAAGAGCAACGCCTTTCCACCGCCGGACGATTTCATTTCTCGGTCCGCCCATTCGGTAATGAGCAGATTGGTGTCTACCGGATCGGAGACGCGCGTCAGTTCGCCAGCCTGCTCGAGCGTTTCGAGAAAATGTCGAAATGAGCGATAAGCCATGTGTGCTCTCTGCTGCTACACTGGCGCGCTCGGCGTTCCAACGCGACCAGAATTTATCGGTAGGGCGGCGCCAAATATTGGAACGACATTACGCGTCCGCTTGAAAACGTGACTGTCCTGTATGGGACTGAGATCGTCGGCGGAATGTAGGAGTAATAAAAAGGGTCGTAGAACGGATCCCCAAAGAAAACGAACGAGCGTCCGTGATGGTGCGTCCGAACCACACCGACTGAGCCGAAGCCGCCGTAAAATCCCGGACCGTAACCATAGTAAGGATAATACGCTGAGCCGTACGGTGCCGTCCGACTTTCCACATAAATCCAGGTTTCGGATTGGCGGCCGCGCATTTCGCCGTAAGTTTTTTGTGCGGGTGAACCCCATGCCAGCCACACGGCGTTCATCGACATCCCCGAACGAATCTGCCCCTGCCGCACTAACGCCTGATCGCGGGGGGACAGAGTATTGAACATGTCCTGATGCTCGGAAATTCGGTTCTCCACCGTCTCGCAGCTCGTTAGGCACAACGCGCCAGCGGTCAGACCTAACAAAAGGGTTTTGGAAATTGTTTTCATAAAAAATGATACAGCCGCGACCTGGTCAGTCAATTGTCCCGCGTCTTGATTGAACACCGCACAGCCAGTAACGTCGCTAGCGAAATGGAAGATCGCTACGGCCACCGCATTTCCTATCTGCGCGTCTCGATCACGGATCGTTGCAACGAGCGCTGCAACTACTGCATGCCGCGCGAGCTGCAAGAATGGCTGCCGCGCGACGAAATTCTCAGCTATGAAGAAACGCTGCGACTCATTCGGATCGCGGCCGATCTCGGTGTAACCAAAGTGCGCGTGACCGGCGGCGAACCGCTCACGCGACGCAACGTCGTCGATTTCGTCCGTGAAATTCCAAAAATCCCCGGAATAATGAGTCTCGGAATTTCGACGAACGGGACGTTGCTCACGCGTGAAGCTGCGCCCGGGCAAACGATGGCGACGGCGTTGCGCGAAGCTGGCGTGCAATCGCTCAATATTTCCCTCGACACGTTGGATCGACACCTTTACTCGCAAATTACCGGCCGCGATTTGCATGCGCGCGTTCTTGAAGGAATTGAAGCGGCGATCGCAGCGGGATTCGATCAAATCAAACTGAACGCGGTTCTGATGCGCGGCCGCAATGAAGATCAGCTCGTTCCGCTGATTGAATTCGCAGGCTCGCACAATTTGATTCTTCGCTTCATCGAAATGATGCCGGTTAGCACGACTGAGGTTTTGAGCGATGAAAATTTTCTGCCGATTGCCGAAGCGAAACGAGCAATTGAAAAACAGCTCGGCAACTTAATTCCAGCACCAACATTCCGGACAAATGGTCCGGCGACTTATTATCAAGTTCACGGACGCGAACAGCGCATCGGGTTTATTGGCGCGATGACGAACCTCCATTTCTGCGAGAGCTGCAACAAGTTGCGTCTCACCTGCGACGGCAAGTTGCGGCCCTGTCTCGGCAGTTATCTCGAGTTCGACATCATGAAACCGCTGCGCGCAGGCGCAAGCGATGACGAATTGCGCCAGTTTTTTATCGATGTGGTCGATCGCAAACCCGAGCAACACGATTTCCGGAACAATTATCAGCCGGACCGGAAGATGATCGCCATCGGCGGCTGAGTGATGGATCGGCTTTCTCACATCGGCTCCGATGGCCGGGCGGAAATGGTCGATGTCTCAGCCAAACCGATCAGCGCTCGCACCGCCATCGCCAAAGGAAAAATCAAGCTCCAGCGCAAGACCCTCGATCTGATTTCAAAAGATCGGATTGCAAAAGGAAATGTGTTCGCAACTGCGCGCCTCGCTGGAATTCAAGCGGCGAAACAGACCGCCCATCTCATTCCGCTTTGCCACACGTTGCCGCTGAGCGACGTGAAGATCGACATCGTTGCCGCGCGCGACGGCGCGGAAGTTGCCTGCACCGCGCGCACTGTTGCTCAGACCGGCGTCGAGATGGAAGCGCTCACCGGAGTCGCGATCGCTTTGCTCACGATCTATGACATGTGCAAAGCAGTCGACAAAAAGATGCAGATCGCCGATGTGCGATTAGTTAAGAAAACGAAAATTTAATGCAGATCGTTTGTGGGATTATCACAGTTTCGGACCGCGCGAGCGCGGGCGATTATAAGGACCTCGGCGGACCTGCGCTCAAAGAAGTCGCGCAGAAGAATTGCTGGCAGGTATTGTGCGAAGCAGTGATTCCCGATGACGCGGCGCGAATCCAGGAAACGATTCGTTCGTTTTCCAAACAAGGGTGCGGCTTGATTTTAGTGACTGGTGGTACGGGAATTGGTCCGCGTGACGTGACCCCGGAAGCAATTCGCGGAATCATGCGGGTGGAACTGCCCGGTTTTGGCGAAGTAATGCGCGCCGAATCGATGAAGATCACGCCAAACGCAATTCTCTCGCGCAATCTCGCAGCGGTGGTTGATGATTCACTCGTGATCGCGCTCCCGGGGAAGCCAAGTGGCGCGGTTGAATGCCTCGGATTTGTCGCCGGCGCGATTCCGCACGGTGTTGCGGTCGCGCAGCGCCAGCCCACTTCGTGTTAGCGCGATTGTTCGCCACGGCGAATCTGTCCTGTGGCGAATCGATCTTTCAATCTGGATAAATCAGCAAGCGCATCATTTGTTTTCCGTTTTCGGTGAGATGTGCGTGACTGGTTAATCCGGTTGCGACACCATTGGTTAGATAAGAAGCGTTGAGCACGCTCGGTTTCACGTAAACGACCTCGGGCTGTTTCACGCGCCGCTCGCTGGGTTCAATCTTCAGCGGCAAACCGCTCCGCGTGAAGCTAACTATCCACGACCGCGGCTCGACTGTTCCGCTTGCCATCCAAGGATAAAGTTTCGGCAATTCAAAGTGCCGGGATTTCGGGATCGCCACTTTGTAAAAAATTTCCTCCTGACTGAGGAATTGCGGAATGGTTACCGAAGGTTTTTCTCGGAGCGCTAAATAAAGCCGCCCAATATCAAGTCCGACCAGATTGATCCCATTGTAAAGTCCGTGGTGGTTCGGTTCGTCTTTGTAAGTCGCGTCGTACCACGAGTCGAAGTTGTGGCTGAGGATCAAATTAAGTTCCAAATGAACGTGTGCGCGCACGCGATTGATTCCGGCTCCGGTATAACCCATCACCGCGATGTGCTGGCCGCGATGGACGGTATCGCCACTTCGAACGTCGATCGCACTGAGGTGCCCATACAAACTGAAATAGGGCGAACCATCCCATCGATGCTCGATCACGATGTATTTGCCGTAGTTTGAATAGCCGGGCACGAAATTTGTGTGCACGACTTTGCCATCAGCGATCGCGCGTACTTCGTCGAGCGGTTCTCCGTTTTCGTCACGGTGCAGAGGACGAACGTCAATGCCTTCATGAAAGCGAGTGTAGACAACGCCCGAACTCGTCTCTACTGGATCGCGCACAAAACCATATTGGCCACCTTCCCACGGCGTCGATTTTTCTCCGTGATAGTCGCGCTCGACGTATTGGTAGAAATCGGGGCCGCCGCCGCGAAAAATCGCGTCGTTGTCGGTCGGCAGCGCAAGATCCACAGTCGCGGTTTCAGTTTGTGCCACGGCCGCTGCAAACTGGAACGCGAAAAGCGTGAGCAGCGTTGCAAGAAACGATCGCATCAAAAAAGTCAGCGTTTCCGCTGGCCGATCAGTCTCCAGTCTTTTTTCATCAACTCGGTGTCGGCTTTAGTTAGGCCGGAAGCGATGTAGATTCGTCCATCGGAAACGCGGCGGTCGATTTGCAATTCGGTGACAGGACGGCCGTTGATGAATATAAAAAGCAAACTACCGCGTCGCTCGATGCTCAGCGCGTCGAGCGCGAGCCGTCCGTGGTCATCCAATTGAAAAAGCGCGCCGTAATTTCCATCCGCCGCTGGATACGGATAGAAGGCCACCACATCGCGCTCCGACAGGCGCGGCATTCGCTCAATCGCTACCTGCTTCCCGGAAAATAGTGCGCGAACAGAGCTGGAGAAGATGGCTGTGTCGTTCGGATTCGCTTCCACGTGGGCGCGAAAAATGCAATGTCGATCTTTACCAGTGGCAGAAATGGCTAAAAGTGCCAGAATCAGACTCGGGAAAATGGGTTTCATGGTCGATTGATAACGCTACCGTTTCGTGTTGTAACCCGTCGATGATTCGTCCGGCCATCATTTTTTCCATCGTTCTTGCCACGGCTCTCGACCTGCTGGCGCAGGAAACGGCGTCCCAGCCTTCTGCCGCTCCTGTGGCAACCGCGACTCCGATTACAACCACGACCTTGCAAAAGCGAGGCCTGGTCGGTCGAATCTTCCATCCGTTTTCTTCGTCCCAAGTCCTTCCAAAATACAATGATCGCAGATTGCGCGGACTGATTCTCGATCTTCAAGTCTCGCCCCAGCCGGTGCGGCTTTCCGAAATTCGACAAATCGAAGTTAAAGTCACGGTCACGAACATGGGCAATCGCATGATCCCGCTTGATTTTCCGACCGATCAGCGAATTGAGATTCAATTGCTCAACTCCGCCGACGTTGTCCTGACCAAATGGTCTGAGAACCACGCGATCAAGGAAAAACTCGGGACGATCCTCATCAATCCCGGTGAGCATGTTGAATATAAAGAAAACATCGCCACCCGCGATCTCACACCTGGCAAAGTCTTTACCGCCGAAGTTTTTTTTCCGAAATATCCCGAGCTTCACATCCGGCAGAAGTTTCTGACCGAGCCGTGAATCTGCGACTTTTCTCCGATTACCATTCTCATCCGCAAGGGCATCGAGTTCAGGTGTATTCGCGAGAACTGTTGCAGTTGTGGATCGATGGCGCGCGCACACGCGGTTTGAACGACGTTGCGTTTACCGATCACGATCGTTTCCATGCCGGAATTAATTTCGATGAAATCGACAAACTGCGGGCGGCGAATCCCGACGTAAGGATCCGCGCCGGCATCGAGCTCGACAACGATCCGCAAACATCAGCCGCCGGAAGACAGTGGATCGAAAAGAATTGGGACAAACTCGATTTCGTTCTCGGCTCGGTCCATTACCTCGACAATCCCACGCAAATGTTCGACAGCGTTCCGGCCGGTGCGACGCAGTTCGAGGGACGCAACATCGACAATCTCTATGCCGATTACTTTCGGCGCGTGCGCAACATCGCCGCCACCGGTCTGGTCGACTGTCTATCGCATCTTGATCTGGTTAAGATTCATGGACATCGGCCGAACGCCGAGATTGGCGAGATTGTGAACGAGACCCTCGATTTCGTTCGCTCGCGTGATCTTGCCATCGAACTTTCCACGGCCGGTTGGCGCAAACCCGTGAACGAGCTTTATCCCGCCGATCGCATCATTGAGCTCGCGGTCGAAAAAGGAATCCCGTTTACGACCGCGTCTGACGCGCATTCTTACGCGCAACTTGGCGAAAATTTCGGGCGGCTGGCGGAGAAGATGTCGATTCTGCAGATCCGCGAAGTTTGCGTTTACGAAAAACACAAACGTGAAATGCGAAAGGTGTAGCTGCTCGGCGACGTTTTCTTCCTCACCCTTGCTCGGGAGAGGATTGAGCTGAGGGTCGGCAATAGCAGCCTCTAACCCTCCAAAGTGTTTGTCATTCCGAGCGGAGTCGAGGAATCTCTAAATGTTTCTGACTGATATCGGGTAACCGAAATAGTAAGAGATGTCTCGATTTCGCTCGACATGACAGACGCCCGAGATCATTGGTACTTGCGTCCCGGAATTTGGTTTTGGGTCGTTATCGCGCTTGGAGCTGCGCTTCGCTTTTATTGCGTCATCTTTACTGAGGGAACTCAAGACGTTGAAATTTGGGAACGACATGCGCGCGATGTGCGCGAGCACGGACTTATTGGTTACTACCACGGCGATACGTCAGCCAATCATCCGCCGTTTATCAGCGAAGCAGAGTCAGTTCTGTTGCGCGCATCGGATGAGAGCGGTGTCGCGTTTCATATTTTTTTGCGCGCCCCCTTCGCCCTACTCGATGCGGGCAGTGCGTTTCTCTTATTGCTCTTGCTGGGCGCGAGTCCGTGGCGATTTGTTGCAGCCGCTTGTTACTGGCTTAATCCGCTCGCCATCATTCTCTCTGCTTATCACGGCAACACCGATTGCGCGGTCGCATTTTTTCTTTTGCTCGCCCTCTGGTTTATTTCCAAGGAAAAACTAATTCCAGCGGCTATTGTTGTTGGCGCGAGTCTCTGGATAAAATTGCCGGGAGTTGTCGCGATTCCAGCGCTTATCTTTTTCATTCCAAAATGGAAACATCGTTTTGTTTGTCTCGCCCTAGTCGGGGTCGTTGCCCTTGTAACTTATCTTCCCGCGCTCATTCAGGACGCGCCCGTCGTTTATAAGAATGTCTTCGGCTACCGCGCGCAAGATCTCCATACTATCGCCGGAGTTGCGACGTGGGGCCCGCGCGTTCTGTTGTTCTCGATCATTGCGTCGCCCGCAAGATGGCCACAGGCGACGCACGCTCCGATTTTATTTTATCTGGAAAACAGCTGGAAAATCGCCCTCGCGCTTGTCGTCATTTTGAGTTGCTTGCGGCGCCGGCGTCGATCGATTGTTGATCTTGGCGCGACCATCGCGATGAGTTACGTCCTCGTTTACGCTCTCAACGGCGGCTTTTCGTTTCAATATTTCGCCTGGTCGCTGCCCTTGTGGTTTTTCCTTTCAGCATGGTTTCTTATTCCAGCGGCCGTGCTGACCAGCGCCTACGTTTATGCGCTCTACTGGTATTTGTGCGGCAATCCCTGGCTCCTCGGGGCTTGGGACTTCAACGGCCACCCCTACTGGCCTTCTCTAATCGTCGGGCTTCGTAACGCCACGTATCTATTCTTTTTTGCCGCCGCGGTCTGGTTTGCGATCTCGACTACAGCCCAGGCATTCCGAGTCCGCCGGTGATCTTTTTCATTTCCGATTGGGCCAGCGCTTTGCCTTGCTCAATCGCTTGTTGCACGCCGCTCAAGACAGCTTCCTCCAGAAACTCGACGTCGTTCGGATCGACAATCTCATGTCCGATCTTGATCGAAAGAATTTCGCCCGCGCCGTTTGCGGTAACCTTTATTTTTCCGCCCGCCGCGGTTACTTGGACCGTTTTTTCTTCGAGCTCGGCCTGGGCCTTCGCCATTTGCGCCTGCATCTGCTGCGCCTGCTTCATCAATTTGTTCAGATTCATAATTTATTTTTTGATCTTCACCCTCACCTCAATCCCTCTCCCTGAGGGAGAGGCGGATTAGCGCTTGATCTCGCCTTTAAAAATTTCCAGGGCTTCGCGAATTAGCGGATCGTCCGTGTAATTTTCGGATGAGCTCTCGCCGGACGATTGCGCTTTCGACACCAAATTTTCTCGTACGGTTAAGTTCAGTGTCCAATCTTTGCCACTGACTTCACGCAGAAGCGTCTCGATCAGCTTCCGGTTGCTCGCCGTGCCCAAAATATCCATTGGCGATTTTTGATCGGGGGAAAACCCGAGAATGAAATGGCGGCCCTCGCTCGGCAGAACATGCGCTACCGCGGCCGAATTTCGGACAAACGCCTTCTGAGTTGGGATTTTCGAGAAAACGCGCTGCCAAATGTTTTTGGCGTCGTCCCCGCCATCGGGCGATTCAGCGACACGTGGCGCTGTATTGGACGCCGTCCCTGCCACGCCGAAGCTTGGCGAAGGCGGGTCGGCTGCAGCTCTCTTGGACGCGGGCGGGACGGTGCGAGTCGCACTGGCATTTGCCCCCATAGTTTCAGCGCTTAACGTTTTTTTTTCCGGGGAACGGTTTCCGTCGCGGATCTCACCGAGTCTTTCGATCACTTCATCGAGCGTGGCCTGATTCAAACTTTGGATCGCTTTGATTAGCGCCACTTCGAAATGCAGTTTCTTGTTCGGCGCCCATTTCATTCGCCCTTCGGCTTGCGCGAATTGATCGATCAAATCGAGCAGCCGATCGTTCTGAATCAATTCGGCTTGCGCCGCGAGTACTTTCTGCAGTTCGGGATCGACATCTTCTTGGAGTGCATCCGGCTTCGCTTTGAACACGAGCAGGTCGCGCAGATAGCTGATCAGATCCGACATTAGCCGCATCATGTCCTTGCCGGCTTCGCATTGCTGGTAGAGAACATCGAGTGCGGGTGCGGTTTCGCTGCGCAGAATTTTGCCGGTCAAATCGACCACCGTTTGCTCGCTGGTGAATCCGAAAACATTGAGGACGTCGTTCTCGGAAATCTTGTCGCCGCAAAACGCGACCAATTGATCAAGCATCGACTCCGCGTCGCGCAGCCCGCCTTCCGCGCCGCGCGCAATCGCATGCGCGGCCGCCGGTTCGAGCGTGATCTTTTCTTTTTTGGCGATGAACTGCAAATGATCGGCAATCAGTTTTGCCGGAATCCGATGCAGATCGAAGCGCTGACAACGACTCACGATCGTCGCCAGGACTTTTTGCGGTTCGGTCGTTGCGAAGATAAATTTCACGTGCGGCGGCGGCTCCTCCAGCGTCTTCAAGAGCGCGTTGAAGGCGGCCGTGGTCAGCATGTGCACCTCGTCGATGATATAAATCTTGTAGCGCGACTTGGATGGCGCATAGCGCACGTTTTCGCGCAGCTCGCGCACCTGCTCGACGCCGTTGTTGCTCGCGCCGTCGATCTCAAGAACGTCGAGACTGTTGCCGGCCGCGATCTCGAGACAATTATCGCAGGTGCCGTCCGGCGTGACCGTCGGTCCTTTCACACAGTTGAGCGCTTTCGCCAAAATTCGCGCGGTCGACGTTTTCCCGATGCCGCGCGGACCGACGAATAGGTACGCGTGCGCCAGCCGATTTTGTGCGACCGCATTCTTGAGCGTGCGCGAGACATGCGCCTGTCCAACGAGGTCGTCAAACGTCTGCGGCCGATATTTTCTGGCGAAAACCTCGTAACTCACAAAATCAGTCTAAATGCGTTGCTTCGCGGACGAAAATAGAAAAGCATCCCAAACTTCGTGAGCGCAAGATCGACATCGCGATTTTTCTCAGGCGAAGGGGTCGTTCTCGTTTTGGCCGGTGCGAAATTAATTTTTCACCTGCTTACGGCTGGCCGCTATGGAATTTTTCGCGACGAACTTTATTACCTCGCCTGCGGCGAGCACCTCGATTGCGGATATGTCGATCAACCGCCGCTGATCGCGCTCGTCGCCTGGACCGCCCGACATCTTTTTGGCGATTGGCTTCCGGGTTTGCGTTTTTTCCCCGCGCTCGCCGGCGCCGCAACCGTTTGGCTTGCCGGGAAATTGGCTCGTGAAATGGGCGGCGGAACTTTTGCACAAGTCCTGGCCGCTCTCGCGGTAATTTGCGTGCCGATTTATCTCGTGATGCATCACTGGCTCACGATGAATGCTTTCGAGCCGCTGGTTTGGATGGCCTGCGTTTGGTGCATCATCCGCGCGATCAATCGCGACGATGCATGTTATTGGATTTGGTTCGGCGTTTTCACCGGCGTCGGCATGGAAACGAAATACGGCATCGCATTTTTCGTCGTTACTGTTGTGATCGGGCTCGTTCTGACACGCGAGCGCCGGTTTTTGGTCAAAAAGCAATTTTGGATCGGCGCCGCGATCGCGTTTCTAATTTTTCTGCCGAATCTGATTTGGCTGATTCGCCACGATTTCCCGTTTCTCGAATTGATGCGCAACATCCGGCAAACGCATCGCGACGTCGTACGCGGTCCGATCGCGTTCCTTCTCGATCAAGCCCAGATCATGAACCCGATTCTATTTCCGCTTTGGCTCGGCGGTTTGATTTGGCTTTTTCTCGGACACGAAGGCCGTCGGTTTCGAGTCCTTGGAATTGTTTACATCGTCTTGCTCGCGACGTTCATCGTGCTCCGCGGCAAAAACTATTATCTCGCCTCGATCTATCCGTTGCTCTTCGCAGCAGGCGCAGTTGGCTTGGAAAACATTACAAATACGCGCGGGAGATCGGTTCGCGCTGTGTACGCAATTTTGGTTCTGGCGTCGGCAGTCATTCTCGCGCCGACCGTTTCTCCGATTCTTTCGCCCGAAGGCGCGATCGCCTATCAAAAGAAGCTCGGCTTTGAGCCACCCAAAGCTGAGAACCAGCCGACCGGTCCGTTGCCGCAATATTTTGCCGACGAATTCGGTTGGGAAGAAATGGCGCGTGAAACGGCGCGCGTTTATAAATCACTTTCGCCGGAAGAACAGTCGCGGACGGTGATTTTCGCGAACAGTTACGGTCAAGCAGGCGCGATCGATTTCTTCGGGCCGCGATTCGGTCTGCCGAAATCAATTTGCAATCATCAAAGCTACTGGCTTTGGGGACCGCGCGATTACGACGGCAGCATTGTGATCGTTCTCGGCAGCGATGGCAGCGGCGACCGCGAACATTTCCGAAGTGTCGAAGCGGTCGGACGCGCGGAACATCCGTACTCGCGGCGAGACGAGCATTTCGATATTTTTCTGTGCCGCGGATTAACCGGCGACCTGCATCAATTTTGGCCGCGAATAAAAAAATACGACTAATGAAAAGATCGACATCGTTGTTCCTAATCGTACTCCTGCTAGTATTTGCTGACACGCACGCCGCAGGTCCGCCGCCGCCGCTGGAAGATCACCTTCTCGATAATTTCGTCGGCGATTGGAAAGTCGAACGAAAGATGGGCAACGGCCGCATCGCCCAAACCAGCGTTCATTGCGAATGGGTCCTAAAGCATCAATTCATCCGGTTTCATTATGGTTCAGCCGACGCCAAACCGGAATACGAAGCGTTTGTGTTCATTGGCTTCGATGACGCCGCGAAGAATTACGTTTGTCACTGGGTCGACGTTTTCGGCGCGCGCTATTCCGCTCTCGGCCGCGGCAAGATCGACAGTGACTTACTTGGAATCGAGTTTCGGTTTGAACCTAAAGACGGTGAACTCACCAACCATTTCACGTTCGATCCGCAGACGAAGACTTGGACCTCACTGATTCGCCAGCAGGAAAACGGCGAGTGGAAAACTTTTGCTGAAGAAAAATGGACAAAGAAATGAAGCACCAACTTTCCTTCGTATTCATGTTGGTGCTCGCGCTGAATTGCTACGCGCGTGAGCCGCAACAATCGCCGCCCGCAAGATCGACAGTCGTAAACAAAATTGTTCGAGCGCGCGATCTCGGCGTTCCATTCGACGGTGCGCCAGGTCAACTAAACGCGATTACAGATGTTGCAGGTGTCGAAGTTGGTTACACAACGATTATTCGCGGCGAAGGAAAGCTCGTTGTCGGCAAAGGACCTGTCCGCACGGGTGTGACTGCGATCATTCCGCGCGGACACGATTCATTAAACGATCCGGTTTACGCGGCTGTGTTTAGTTTGAATGGCAACGGCGAGATGACCGGTACGAATTGGATTGAAGAGAGCGGATTTCTCGAAGGACCGATCGTGATCACGAACACGCATAGCGTCGGAGTCGCGCGCGATGCCGTCATCGCATGGCGAATCAAGCACGGCGCAGCCGACGCCAGCGGATATTGGTGGAGTTTACCGCTCGTTGCCGAGACGTGGGACGGTTGGCTGAACGACACCAACGGCTTTCATGTGAAACCAGAGGACGTTTTTCATGCGCTTGATTCCGCGCACGGCGGCGCGATCGAGGAAGGGAGCTTCGGCGGCGGCACCGGCATGATTTGTTACGAGTTCAAAGGCGGTAACGGAACTGCGTCACGCAAGATCGACATCAAACCCGGAAAAGATAAGCCCGCGCAGAGCTACACGGTCGGTGTTTTTGTTCAGGCGAATTTTGGACGACGAGCCCTCTTAACGATCGCCGGTGTGCCGGTCGGAAAAGAAATTCCGGGCACTGTTTACGGCGAGGACACCGGGTCATGCATTGCCGTGGTCGCCACCGATGCGCCGCTGCTCCCGAATCAATTGAAGCGACTCGCACGCCGCGTTTCACTCGGGCTCGCCCGCACCGGAACGATTTCGGGAAACGGTTCGGGCGACTTGTTCGTCGCGTTTTCGACCGCGAATAAAAATGTGTGGGCTGCTGACCAGGTCACCCATGCGGTGCAAACGATCCCGAACGATTTGATGGATCCAACCTTCAACGGCGTGGTCCAAGCGACCGAAGAAGCGGTGCTGAACGCGCTGGTGGACAATCAAACCATGACCGGCGCAGACAATCATCGCGTCGACGCGCTTCCGCACGATCGATTGCGTGAGTTGTTGAAGAAATATAATCGTCTGAAATAATGATTAACTTCGAAGTCGACGAACCGAAAAAGTTGCTGGCAATCCGCTACCACGGAGTTGTTCGAGCAGAAGAAACCGAGAAAGGCTTGGAGCAAATCCGTAATGACCTCGCAAAATTGCAACGCGGATTTCGTCTCCTGGCCGATTTAAGCGACTTGCAATCGATGGATGTCGGTTGCGCGCCATTCATCGAGAAAGCGATGGACATGTGCAACGAAAAAGGAGCCTCCATGGTTGTGCGCGTCATTCCCGATCCGCACCGCGACATCGGCCTGCAAATCATGTCGATCTTTCATTATGGCGGCGACGTTCGAATCTTGACCTGCGAGACGCTGGCCCAGGCGAAAGAGATCCTGGAGACTTGAACCTGTGGCTTATTTTCGCGCAGCCGATTGATAAACGAGAAGCGCCGCGGCGATGTCCTCCACCGCCATGCCTAACGACTTGAAAATTGTTATTTCATTTGCGCGACTGTTGATCTTGCCGGCGAACGCTTCGCCGAGCTCGGCATAGATTTTTGCGCCGGGAAGAATCACATCGCCGGATTCTTTCAGCGCCGCTTCGCGCGAATCGACGAAAATGACATTTCGCATCGCGTCGTCGTCCAGTTCGCGCCAATCCGGTCGACAGGCGCCGACAGCGTTGACGTGACAACCGGGCCTCAACCAGGCTCCACGCAAGATCGACATCCTCGAGCTCGTCGCTGTCACAACGACATCCGCGTCGCGGACCGCAGCTTCAGCCGACATCGCTTTCGCGCCGATCTCTTTCGCGAACTGCTCCGCGTGCGATTTGTTTGGACTCCAAACGCGAATTTCTTCGAATTGTCTCACCAGTCGCAGCGCTTCCGCGTGGCTGCGCGCTTGCACGCCGCTCCCGAGGATCGCGAGAATCTTCGCGTTCGGCTGCGCGAGAAGTTTCGTCGCCGCAGCCGAAACTGCCGCAGTCCGCATCTCCGTAATTAATCTTCCGTCCATCACCGCCAGCGGCGCGCCCGTTTGTGGATCGTTCAGAAGAATTGTCGCCATGTGCGTCGGCAAATTCGTTTTCGCGTTCGGCGGGTAGAACGTGACAATTTTCTGACCGAGTCCTTCCGGAGTTAGCGCGGGCATCATTCCATAAAATCCGCCTGGCGGATCGACCGGGATCACCTGCCGCACCGGCTGAGTTACTTTCCCGGCCGAGAAATCGATCAACGCTTTTTCCATCGCCGGAATCAGATCGGCCATCCGCAAATGCTTTCGCACCTGCTCTTCATCGAGAAAGAGCATCATGTGTGATGTTCTACCGCGGGTTCCACGGATCAAAACAGATTTTAAATGAAACCGGATGGCAATTATTCTAAGTCGCGGAACAAGATTAGCTTTACACGCAGTCAAAATTGGAGGAGTCCGAGAATACAGATGTCGCTGTTTTCAGTTCGAAAGCCTGACGCCGGTGTGCCGGTAACCCTTGAGCAACCCAAACGCTCATCCACGTCGGCGCAATCCTCCGACCTTCTTTCTAGAGGAGTTTCGATTAACGGCTCGGTCAAGTTTCGTAACGAGATGGTGATCGACGGCGAGGTGGATGGCACGATCGATTCGACCGGAACGCTCACAATCGACCAGCACGGGTCCGTCCGCGGCGAAATCCGGGCGAAATCGGTGACAGTGCGGGGAACCGTCGAGGGAAATGTTTTCGCGACCGAACGCTGCGAACTTCAGGCTGGTTGCACCTTGCGCGGTGACGTCGAAGCGCCGCGATTCGTCGTGGACGAGAACGCGACGTTTCTCGGCAGCGCAAAAGTCGGGACACCCAAGTAACTCCAATCCGGCCTTTTTTCGACAGAACCAACTCCGAAAGCCTTCGCGAGCAGGCAAGATCTCTTGGATTAGAATTCCCTTAATCCAGTGAATCGTGTCTAGGATTCTTGTGCGAGTTCGTCCTGCAATTGTTTCTTCAAATTGCGCCGCGCCGCTTTTTTGATCGCGCGCCGCTCGGCGGTGATCTCCTGCTTGGCTGCTCGGCGTTGGCTGCGGGTGCGCTTGTCGATCTCGCTCGGCAAGTGCGAAATCTTCGGCCGATTCAGGCCGACTCTACGCTCGTTGGGCTTTGCGTAAGGGTCCATTGGATAACCTCCCCTCTGAAAAGTAGAGATCATCGGGGAAGGTGATAGTTTGCATGGGAGGCTGCTTCTGAAAATACCAAAGCAACTCATTGATTGCTTGAAGGAAAATAAAGTCGACTACGAGATTTTGCATCATCCGGAAGCCGTTACCGCGCAAAGGAGCGCCCAAGCCGAACACATGAAAGGCCGGCGCCATGCCAAGGTTGTAATGGTAAAATCCGGAGACGAGCACTTGATGACAGCGCTCCCAGCCGATCATCAAATTGATCTTAAAAAGCTCAGGAAGATTCTTGGCAAGGCGGTGTCGCTCGACAAGGAAGGGGAGTTCAAATCTCTCTTCCCGGACTGCGCGCTCGGTGCAATGCCGCCGTTGGGCAATCTTTACGGTGTGCCAACGTATGTGGACAAGAGCTTGTCACAGGAAGAGTACATCGTTTTCGAAGCGGGCACGCACACCGATGCAATCAAACTCAGCTATCGCGATTACGAAAAAGTCGTGAAGCCGCAGGTCGCAGACTTCGCCATCAAGATCCAGCCCATGAAGGGAGAGTGAAATTGCACGTCGCCGTGAAGACTGGATTAGCAGGCCTAGTTCTCTTGCTGGTGTGCACAGTTGCGGTCGCGGCGGAGAAGGTTTCGCTTATCAAAATCGATGGCGCGATTGGTCCGGCGACAGCGAGTTACATTTCGCGAAGCATTGATGAAGCGCGCGCGCAGAACGCGCAATGTTTGATCATTCAATTGAACACGCCGGGCGGTTTGCTCGATTCGACGCAAACGATCGTGCAAAGCTTTTTGGGCTCCACGGTGCCGGTGGTGGTTTATGTCGCTCCTACGGGCGCGACTGCGACCAGCGCCGGTTGCTTCATCACCGTTGCTGCAAGTGTCGCGGCGATGGCGCCGGCCACGACCATTGGTGCCGCCCACCCGGTGACGCTGGGCGGTAATCCGACTGGCAGCGAACAGAAGCTGGATGACACCATGAAACAGAAACTCGAGAATTTTTCCGTGAGCTACATCGAAGCGATCGCGGCCAGGCGCCATCGCAATGTCGATTGGGCGAAGTCCGCCGTGAAAGAAAGCGCGTCAATCAGCGCGGAGAAAGCACTCGAGTTAAAGGTCATCGATCTGATCGCTGTCGATCTTACGGAGTTGCTCAAGCAACTAAACGGTCGTGTGATCGATAGCAAGACGCTCAAAACCGCAGGCGCCGAGGTCGTGGAGATCAAGATGTCGGCGTCGGAACACGTTTTTCAAAGACTCTGGCGGCCCGAGGTCATGTTCATTCTCATGCTCATCGCGATCTACGGAATCATCGGTGAACTGACTACGCCCGGAGCGATCCTG
>QHPY01000187.1 GCA_003219215.1 Verrucomicrobiota bacterium
CTGTCCTCAGGCATCATAAGCGGCCTATGATGCGTGATTGCGTTCGAACGATTTGTTAGGCGCTGGTGAAGATGTTATATTTTGTCGCGTGCAAAAGACTGTTCGCAAGCATAAGAGTTTCGCCGAAGCCGACAAAGCCGATCGCGATTTTTACAGGCAACTTTCACCGACAGAGCGGCTGAATATTCTTTTGCAATTGACCCAGCATGAGCCTGAACGCCGACTTGAGAGAGTTTATCGAATTACTAAATTCCCGCGGCGTTGAGTACGTTATCGTCGGCGCGCACAGTCTGGCCTTTCACGGGCGGCCCCGTTATACCGGCGATCTCGATCTTCTGGTGCGTCCGTCGCGCGAAAACGCAGCCAAATTGGTTTCACTCCTGCACGATTTTGGTTTGAAAAAGGAGATTTCGCAGAAGCCGATTTCACCGTTCCCGAACAAATGATTCAGCTCGGTCGCGCGCCAAACCGGATTGATCTCCTGACCAGTATTTCGGGAGTGCTCATCGAAGATGCGTTTCACACAAAAATATTCACGGAAATGGAAGGTTTGCCGGTCTTTATTCTGAACAAAGAATTGTTGATTCAAAATAAACGGGCGGTGGGACGTCCGCAGGACGTCGCGGATCTTCGAGAATTAGAGGGAAGCTGACCAAAGTCTGCCAGTATCTCAACTTCTCAGCTTCTCAACTGCTCAACGTTCTTCAGCAGCTCAACTTTTTTGAGCTGCTGAATGGCGTCGCGAAGTTCGGCGGCGCGTTCGTAGAGTTCTTTCGCGACCGCAGTTTCCATTTCGCTCTCCATGATCTCGAGCTTGGAGCGCGGACGTTTGGCGCTGACTTCATTGAGCCATTCTTCCAGGAAATGAATCTCGGAGCTTTTCGCGGCCAGCTCGGGAAAGTTTGATTTTTGAAAGAATTCGGCGATCGCGTCGCGCCCGCGCCGGATCTCGGCGATCGCTTCCGGAAATTTTCCCTGCCCGAGAAAAATGGAAGCCTTGGCCCGGGTGTTCATCATCAGCACGTAGGGACGAAATTGTTGGAGGGTCCAGGAAAGTTCGTCGCGCTCGGTGTGAGCATCGACAAAATCGAAGAGCTCGAGATTGCGCTGGGTGTCGCGGACGACGCCGTGGAAATCGTCAATCTGAAAAAGGCTGAGATAGCGGTGGTAATACTGGATGCCTTCCTGCTGGAGCTCGGCGCATTGTTCGGGAGTGAGCGCGTAATCCTCGTTCCGGGCCTTCGCACGTGTGGCCCGAAGTTGATGATAAGTGAGAAGCGATTCGCAACCGTGCGGGCGCAGGCCGTCCGGCCGGCCGGTCAATTCCATTTGCAGCACGCCGAGATCGATCCGGAGCTGCAATTTTTGCCGGCCGTCTAATCCAAGGATCTTGCGCACCTTGATGGTGCGGTTCTCGTGCGGCCAATCCTTCAGGATGGTGTTCAAATCCAAGCTCATCTTGAACAAATGATCGAACATTTAGTCTTCAATTGTCAATCGTCGCGCGTAGGCCCCTGGGACGCCTTGAGTTCCGCGCCAGAGGACTGACGCCGGAGGACAGGGGTCAGAGAACAGCGGTCAGCGAACAGAGTTCAGATCGAGCGACGACAGAATCACAACGCTACCCTCAAATCTTCGATCGTGATCCGGGCTTGGCGGCGGATGCTCTGCAACGTTTTCGGTGCAATAGAAGCGTGGTTTGGAACAGTTACGCGAAGGCCTGATCTCGAGAGACGAACGTGCGACCAGAGAGGTCGCGTGGAAGCTTCATGCCAGTTGCAAGATGGGGTCGTTCTTGAAGTGAAGAGTCACTTCGCGTGGAGCCGGGCGATCAGCAAAATGAGAGCGAACTGACTCTTGGATGGCGTCGTAAAGCTCGGACAAGCTCCTCGCCTGCGTCGTGATACCACCTCCGGTCGGATCATCCCAGGAAGCAACAAACACGTTCGCCTCTTCATCCTGTTCAATTTCAAATTGGACACGGCTCATCTTCCAACTCCTGCAGCAAAGAAAACACCAGCGGTCGATTTTATCCATCAAAATCCATAAACATTGCGTCGTGGAGCTTTTCGCTGATGTTTCGCGCGTGGAAAGGGCGATTGAGTCGTTCATCCGCTATCTGGCGGTCGAGCGCGGACTTTCCGACAATTACCAGCTCTCGACGCAGCGATCGCTGAGCGATTTCGCGAGCTGGTGCGCGCGCGCACGTAAGGTCAACCCGCCTTCGCGAGGCTACGGCGCGGCAGGCCCGCCTTCGTCCCGCCGAAGCGGGACTACGGCGTGGCGGATGGTGACGTTGCCAATGATCAGCGAATATCTCGCGGAGAAAAAGAAGGCGGGGCTTTCGGCGGCGTCGATCAAACTGATCGTGGTTGCGCTTAAGATTTTCTTTCGGTTTCTCGCCGGCAAAGGCGAGATCGAGCGCGATCCTACCGAAGCGCTGAGCCTGCCCCGAATCGAGCGTTATTTGCCGGAAACGTTGAATGAAATGCAGGTCGAACAGTTGCTGAACGGCATTGACACGAAGCTGCCGCTCGGGTTGCGCGACCGGGCGATGGTCGAGCTGCTTTATGCGAGCGGGCTGCGCATTTCCGAACTGGCGAATGCGCGGTTGGAGAATTTTTATCCGGAGGAGGGAACGATTCGTGTGATCGGGAAAGGAAACAAAACCCGGATCGTTCCGGTGGGGCGCAAAGCATGCGAGGCGCTGGCGTGTTATTTGTCAACCGAGCGGCCGAAGCTGATAAAGCGCCGGAGCGGCAGCGAGATTTTTCTGTCCGAGCGGGGCACAAAATTAACGACCGTACGAATCTGGCAGATCGTGAAAGAAAAAGCCCGCCACGCGGGCTTGGAAAAGAACATTTACCCGCATTTGCTCCGGCACAGCTTCGCGACGCACTTGCTAAGCAATGGCGCCGATCTGCGCATCATTCAGGAGATGCTTGGGCACGCCGACATCTCGACGACGCAGGTTTATACGCACGTCGATCAGCAGCGGTTGAAGGCAGTGCATCGACGATTTCATCCGCGGGCGTAACTGAAATCGTGTTGATCGTTGAGGGTTGATGGTTGATGGAAGGCGGCTCATGAAGCGTTTCGTTTTGACGGCGCTCTTGCCGCGCGGGACCATCCTGCTTGGGCATGTTCCGGATTTCAATCGCACGCGCAGTGAATGGCACCAATCCGACCTTTACAAGCTCTACCACGAGCCCGCGGTTCAGGATTTTCTGAGCAAGCCGCTTTCGAAAGTCGCGCAACCCGACACGGCCGCGAACACAGTGAATGAAATCGCGCAGCTCGATCCAAAAGACGCCTTCCTTGCCGTAACTTCGATCGAAGACAACAATCCGCACGTCGCGGGTGGTTTTCACTTTCGTGGAACCCAATCCGAGGCGGAGAAAATCGTCGGCAAATGGCGATCGAAGATTGTTCGTAACGCATCTGTCGCAGAGAGCGTGCAGTATGAGCAACATAAGATCGACATCGTAGGAGCGGCGCCGAATCAGGTCGCGACGGTTTACGACGGGCAATGGTTCTTTGCTTCAAACGATTTCTCGGAGCTGAAAGCGGTTCTCGATCGCGCCGACGGCCGTTCGCTCGCAACGCCGAGTGTCACCGCGGCGACCGGAAAAGATCGACAGTCCACGCTCGAGGCTGATGACGCCTTTCGCGGAGCGATGAAACACATGCCGGCGAGCTATGCCCTGTGCTTCTATCTTCAGCCGAAAACATTATCAGAAAAACTAGTGTCGCTGCGCAATGCCATGGGTTTTGCAGGCGATAAGAACACGGTTGTCGATCAAATCCACATCATTTGCGCAGCGACGCGATTCGATAAAGGTAAGATCCGCGACGTCCTGTTCGTCGGGATGCCGAAGACGCAATCGGAACAAAAACTGACGCGGTCGTCTCTCGAACTCGGAACGTCAGAAACATTTTTGTATCTCGCGACATTGCTCAACCCCGACAGGCTGGCCGGAATCAATCAAGGCGGCCTGCCGCTGGGAAGCTGGTTGCAAAAAGTCTTCGATACTGCCGCGCGCGCGGGCGTGACCGTGGATGATTGGAAAGCGGCCTTTGATCTGGAATTAGGATCGTTGGCCGATTGGCCGCAGAGTGCACGCTGGCCGTCGATCATCACCACGTTGCGAGTGAAAGATCCAACACGCGCAAACAAGGTCGTCAACGCGCTGACCCACGCGATTGATGAAGACGTGCCGTGGGCGAAAACAGAAAAGAACGGCGTGCTGTATTTTTACATGCAGTCTCCGGCCTCGCTGTTTGCGATCACGCCAACGATCGCGCTATCGAAGCAAGTGATGATTGTGGGACTGGATTCGGTGTCGGTTGAAACAGCGATGAGCCGAAGCATGAAGCCGTCCACCGGGCTGGCGAACTCGGCTGCTTATAAATCGGCCGCGCACGCCGTGCCGGCGCCGTCGGACGCGTTCGTTTATATCGACACCGCATTGCTCTACTCGCGGCTGGATGCGGCGCTGCGCCCGATGTTGTTGATGAGCGCCGCCTTCATGCCGGCAATCTCGGATTATGTCGATGTGGGCAAACTGCCGCCGCCGGAAACGGTGACAAAACACCTCAGCCCAATCGTTTCATCCCAGCGATATGGCGGCAACGGTTACGTGACGGAATCAACGGGGCCGGTGACGCTAGAGATAGGACTGGGTTTGCCGGCAGTAGCATGGGCGGTCAGTCGCGAGCATAACCATTAAAGCGGCAAAAAATAGCGCCATTTCGGCGCTATCCACCTAGCATGGTCTAAGTTAACGACGGGTGTCACAATTGTACTGTTAGTCTGGCAAAAATGTGCTATTGTTTGCGCCTTATGGCTATTCTCAAGAAAAACGCATTTTCTCGTCGAGTTCCCGATTTGGTGACTGAGGAACTGGTGGCAGTGCTGTCTCGTCGCGCATCCTACGAGTTCAAGGAGCTGTTTGATATCGTGCACGAGAATCTTCGCGCGCGAAACGCAGCGAGCGGAGGCGAGGAAATGCTCCGGTTGCGTGCTTACGAAAAACTGCAGAACCTGGTCGCACGCGGCGCGGTGAAAAAGAATGGCAAGAAATACAAGGGCCTCCCTTCATCGCTGGCCAAGGCGATTGCGCCCCCGAACGGACATATTCCGGGCCCGAGACTGGCCACGGTAAAATAACGACGAAAACTCGGCCGTAGCCTTCGGGGCCGCGAATGATTCAAGAATATCTGCCGGTCCTCCTGCAGATCATTGTTGCAATCGGATTCGCCGCTTCCGCGTTATTGGTCAGCGTTTTGGTCGGCAAAACAGGGCGACACACGCCGGCGAAAGACACCGCCTACGAGTGCGGCATGATTCCACAAGGGGAGGGACAGCCCCGCTTTAGCGTGAAGTTTTATCTCGTGGCCATGCTCTTCATCCTGTTCGACCTCGAGATCGTGTTCATGTATCCCTGGGCGGTCGTTTACAAAGAAGCGATCACGCACAGCAGCGTGATCTTCTGGAGCATGCTTAGCTTCATCACCATTCTGATGGTGGGCTACGTTTACGCCTTGAAGAAGGGCGCGCTCGATTTTCGAAAGTAAGACGATTGACCCGAAGATCGACACCGTGACTTCGCCACGGCTTTGGCCGGTGGCGCTGGGACTGAGCGCATTAATCTGGATTATTGCCACGGCAGGCGGGCGCCAAATTTTCATCAAAGAAGTTCTTGGCGACGCCTTCGATTCTCAGGCGGAGCATTTTTTGCGCGGCAATGTTGACGTCGATGGCGAAGCGATCCGTTGGGAAGCGATGGTCGTCGATGGGAAGGCCCGTATGTACTTCGGGCCATTTCCAGCTTTGCTGCGGATTCCGTTGAATCTGATTTATCCGGCAGGGCGCGGAGCGTGGTCGCGCATTTCCGGTTTCCTGGCAGGCGAAATTGCGCTGTTCGCATTTACTGGTTTGATCTCGAACGCGCTCAGGCGCTCTTCACTCTCCGTGCGCGCGAGAAATTGGCTCGGTGCCGCGTGCCTGATCGGATTCGTTTTCGGCACGCCGCTGCTTTTGCTGCTGGGAAACCTTTCGATCTATAACGAGGCAATTATCTGGGCCCTCGCATGGACGCTCGGAGCGCTTTTCTTCGCGATCCGTTCTCGGAACACGGAAGGACACGCGCAGACTGTTTCACTTACGGCGTTTTCCTTTTGCGCGGCCGGCGCTCTTCTTTCACGGGTAACTTTCGGCGCGCCGTTAGTTCTTATTGCGCCGATGTTGGCTATTCACCTTCCGCGCGAAAATCGGTGGCGTCAGTTTGCGGCCCTTTTTCTGCCCCTCGGCGCCGGTCTCGGCTTCTATCTGCTTTTGAGCTACGCGCGATTCGGCAGTTTCGTTGGAGTCAGCATCGATCATTACATCAATCCGGTACATCGGGAATTCGCGCACAAGTACGGCATGTTTAGTTTGCAACGCGTTCCGTATGGCTTGGCCGATTATTTCGGTTTGCGTTTCCCATCGCTTCAATGGCAAGCGCCGTTTCTAAAAGCAGACCGAAACTTTTTTGCTCACCCGCACCTTTATTCCATTCCGTTCAGCGAAACGTATTTGTCCATTCCCTGGGGCGCGAGCTGGCTTCTGGCCGGAGCGATCCTCGGAGTGATATATTTGGTCCGAAGAAATTGCGCGGATTTATTCGAACACGGGGCCGCAGTTGCTTTCGCCTTGCAGGGCTTGGGCATCTTATCGTTCTACACCCTCTCCCAGCGTTATTCGGTCGATCTTTATCCCTTTTTGATTTTCTGCCTGCTCGTCTTCCTGCGCAGGGGTGGAGTTCTTTTGGCCCGCATTTATCATGTCATAATAGGTCTGGTGCTTGTTTCGATTACGGTTAACTCGCTGGCTACTGTCTCATGGCTGGTCGATTCGGACCAAAACGTTCGCCCTGAGACGCGCGCGATCTGGACTCGTTTTTTGGGAAGGTCTTCGCCAGGAGCAACAAGCGAATCTAACTAGCCGCGACCTCGCCTTAGAAGACCCACCAACCGCGAACGAAAAGGCTGCTGAAGAGCGCAAGAAAAAGAAGCGACCACACCGTGATTACTGTGCTCCAAAATCGTTTTTCGCTTACGAAAGCAAACAAGAAAAAAATCGGGAACATCGTCAATGCATATCGCGGCATGCTTTCGATAAAAGTAACGCAGACCAAAAGCAGCCAGTTGCCGGTTATCCAGGTCGCATAAATCGGTCGAAGTTTGAACCAGCTCACGACCGCGCAGACAAAGCCAACCGCAGTAAAGATGAGTTCCTGAGTGCCTACGATTTCGGCTTGATTGGGATTGCGCCGGAGATTGCGGAATGCATCGGTAATTCCAATCCACGGCCAGGAGGACGACATGTGAAAAAGTTCCTTGCGCATTTTTAGAAATGCGAGCGGGTCGCCTGAGATGCGCCAGTTCAGAAACAAATAAACGGCGAACCCGGCCGGCACGAGCGCGACCCAGAGCCACTGCCATCGCCAGCGTTTGCCGATGAACCATTGGTGTCCAGCTTCGACCGCCAATGTCGGCAGCAAAACGATTCCATTCGCGCGGGTCATCCAGGAAAACGCGCCGAGCACCCCGGCCAACCACCATCGTTCTTTGCGCGCAGCGAAGACCGAGCCAAGCGCTAAGGCGAGAAAGAGACTCTCGGTGTAGCCGATGTGGAGATAAAATGCGGTCGGAAAAATCAGAAAGAAAAAAACGCTGCGGCGAGCGATTTCACCCGACCACTCGAGGACGGCGATACGCCGCAAAATGACAACCGCGAACAAAAGCGCGATGCCGGAAACAAGAAATGATGCGCCCAGAAAATCTCCGCAAAGGTAATTAACGAAGCGCACGGACCAGGGATAAAGCGGATAAAACCAGGCTTTGAACTTATCCGCGGCGCTGTATCCGAACTCTGCAAGTCGGACAAAGTGGATGGCGTCCCATTGGTGCCAGATTTCCAGCCACGGCCAGCCGAATGGGACTTTCTCATCCTCCAGCGCTTGATAGCTGGCAACGCCGAAAACCAGCAGCAACGCTTTTGTCGCCAGGGCCCAACCGACGACGAGCCAATCATCCGCCGGTAACCAACGCGTGATGCGTGTCCACGCCTCTTTGATTATTCGCCACCGCGAATCCGTCCCACGCCGGATCGATCCTGAAGGTGTCGATGTTGCCTCTTCGTTCACTGCAAAATTTTCCTTTGGCTGGTCACGGATGGATCTGGTCTGTCCAAAGAAATTGATAACTGGCGATGGCGTTGATTGTCACCGAAACAACAAAAAGCGACGCTTCGATCGCCGAAATTTTCGGCGGCCCATTGCCGAGCAGCAAGAGAAACATCCAGGGCAGAAGCACCATCGCGTAGCGGTAGGAGAACTGCCAGCCGCCGGGATTGCCGTGTGCCCAAAGGGCGAATGTAAGCAAACCGATCGCTGTCCAAGCCGCCGCTTTGTGGTTCCCGCCCTCGCGAAAGATCAGAAACAGAAATGGGCTGGCGAGGAAAATGGAACAACCGAACGGATAAAAATTGATAAAAGGAAAATTGGGCGCGTCTCGAAAGCCTTCGAACAACATTTTGTGGATGTTCCAGGGAACGGCGTGAAGCGAGAAAAGTCCGTGCTGGTACCACGGCTCCTGCAAGACTTTCGGGATATGGGAGTAACCAAAGTCAAAGATCGAGTGAAAGCGCGCGTAATTGTAGAGCGCTGTGAAAAAACCGAGGGCTAGCGGAACAATTAAAAAGTAAACGAACACGCCCGATTTTTCGCGGGAGTGTTGCACCAGCGATTTCAAATCCCGAGAGTCGGGAGCGATTCGTCTGACCAAAAAATAAATGAAGATAGGAAGGCAAAGAGCTAGCTCGGTGCGATTGCCAATCGCGAGAGCGAAAAACGCTCCGGCCAGGAGCGGGCGAAATTCGACCAGCACAAAATACAAAGCCGCGACCTCGCCAAGAACCGCAAGACCGAGCGCGATTTGCCACGCCCCGCCGAACCCGAGATTGCACCAAGTCCACGTTCCAAAGATCGGGACCAGCGAAAGAAGAATGCGTTTCGGCATGGATTTGGTGCCGACGACCGACAGACGAAAGAGGAACCAAATCGACAACGCCGCGATTAACGCCGCCAAGGCGCGCCCCGGAAAATCTTTAATCAGGTTTACCTTTTGTAGGACGGCGACCGGCACCATGCTCAGAACCGCGCCTAAAGGGAAAACTGAGTACTGCCTGCCCTTGGCCGGGACCATTTCGTTGAGCCATGACGGCGCCGGCTCTCGAAGACCCAAATCGCCCTGCATGAGGGCCGAAGCGATCCGGGAGGTATAATCGAAATGCTGCTGTGTCGCCTTGATCGAAAAATAGAAAGCAGCCAACGCGACCAGCGCGAGCGCGCTTGCCACCCAAACATCTCGATCTTTCGCGGTGATGTTCAACGCCGCCATTCTAGTGTCAGTTGAGCCCGAATCGTCCATCGATATTGTTGATTTTACTTTCCTCAATCAACTGCTTCCGCGGTCGCCGGATTCCCACTTGCGCGGCCTGCCGAGAGCGCCTAATACCTTTAGCTTTCCATGATTCACCACATCGTCCTTTACAAACTCAAGCCTGAGGTCACTCCCGCTCGCGTCGAGGAGATGATGATGAACACCCGGATGCAGCTCTTGAAAATCCCGGAGGTTCTCAACATCAAATGCGGCAAGCGCGTCGATCCCGAGCTGCAATGGCCGTTTTTCATCGCGATCGATTTCGAGTCGATGGACAAGTTCGCGATTTTCCGGGAGGACCCCATTTTCGTAAAGTTCATGGAGGAAATCATCAAACCGAACACGGCCGATTCGCTCAATCTGGATTTCGAAATGGATCCGGGCAAAGACGTGCGGTTTTCCTAGTTTTTCTTTGTCATTCCGAGCGTAGTCGAGGAATCTGTCACTATTTCTGAGGTCGGAAATATCTAGAGATGTCTCGACTTCGCTCGACATGACAGAAACATGACAAAGAAGGCCATCATTCTCGCGGGCGGCGCTGGCAGCCGGCTTTTCCCGATCACCAAGATTGTCTGCAAGCAACTGCTTCCGGTTTACGACAAACCGATGATCTGTTACCCGCTGGCGACGCTCATGCTCGGCGGCTTGCGCGATGTCCTAATCATTTCCACGCCGAAGGATTTGCCGATGTTGCGAGATTTTTTAGGCGACGGCGCGCAGCTTGGAATTCAAATCCAATACTCGGAGCAGCCAAAACCGAATGGGATCGCGGAAGCTTTCTTGATCGGTGAAAAATTTATTGGGAATTCGGGAGCGTCCCTGATCCTGGGCGACAACATCTTCTACGGAAAACTCGATTTTTTCCGCGAAGCGCTCGCGCTTAAAAGCGGCGCTTGCATTTTCGGTTATCAGGTGCGCGACCCGGAACGCTATGGCGTGGTCGAGTTCGATCGGAACGGTCGCGCGATCAGCCTGGAAGAAAAACCGAAGCGCCCGAGAACGCATTTCGCAGTACCCGGCCTCTATGTTTACGACGAGCAGGTTGTCGATCTTTGCAAGAGCCTGCGCCCGTCCGCGCGCGGCGAACTCGAGATCACCGATTTAAATTTGCTTTATCTCAAGAAAAACGAGCTGCAGGTGAAGTTGCTCAGCCGCGGCATGGCCTGGCTCGACACCGGAACGCAGACCAGTTTGCTCGAAGCCAGCAATTACATCGCCACGATCGAACATCGACAGGGACTCAAGGTCGCGTGTCTCGAAGAGGTCGCGTTGCGGATGAAGTTCATAACCTGCTCCGAGCTCGCAAAAACGATCGATCAACTGCCGAGCGGCGATTACCGCGACTACCTGCGAATGGCTTGCGACGAAGGCCCAACCGCTGGTCCAGAGCCAGTCGGCTGAGGCTTTCTGGGTTCATACAGGCAGCCCCCAGTTTCTGCAGCTCATAGTCGACACTGAGTCGCCTCAGCGCGTTATAATTACCATAATTCGGTACATGAGGTGCTGCTTCTCGATGCAGGATGCGTCGTCGTCTCAGGACAGATCAAGCGGCTTTCGCTTTAGTCGAGTGCACCATCGCGACTGCGGTGTCGGCGTTGTTCCTTGGGTCCCTGTTCCTGATGAACTCCTCTGCCATGGGCACGATCCAATTGGCGCGCGAGTCAGCCTGTGCCAGTCAAGTCTTACAGCAAAGAGTCGAATCGATGCGAATCGCGAACTGGCACCAGGTGACCGATACCAACTGGCTGAAGACCAACCTGCTCAATATTGAAGCGCCTGGCGCAAGCCAGCTGACGAACATGAGCGAAACATTAACGCTTGTCCCATACGGCAGCACCACGGTCGGCAACACTCAACTGACCAGAACCAACGGCGCGGTCGCTATCGTTTCCAGCAATTCGGCGTTGCTGGGCGAGAACGCAGTAAAAATCATTTGGACGGTAAACTACACCGCCGCACCAAATAATCGGACGATCTCGCGGCAAATTGTTGCCATTTTGGCCAAGGGAGGCGTTGCAAAATGGTGACTGGATTCGGCCGACGCCGATCTTGGGCGAAAAAGGGCGGATATGCCGTGTCCGAGCTCATCGTTTCATCGGCAATCTTCTGCTCGATCAGCCTCGGTCTGTTGATGGGCTTTACCTCTCTGCAAAGAAATTACGCGGCCACGAGCGATTTTTCCGTCAACCACGCCGATGAAATGCGGATTTCGGATTACATGGCGATGGATTTGCGCCGGTCGATCGCAGTTCAGGCGGCCAAAAACGACACGACAATCTACATTCCGGCCTATTACGACCAAACCGGTAGTCCGCAGACGCCTGCGCTAGATGGGCAAGGCGGCGTCTTTTATGGCGCGAGCGGCAGCTCTGTGAAGATCCACTATTACTTAATGGCGGGAACGATTTATCGCCAGCAGGACAATGGTGCGGCGCTGCCGCTGGCGGTGAGCGTTCAAGACTTCGTTTTCGATGTTACCGATGCCGGAAAAGTGGTCACAACTCGCATCACCTTTAATCCCACCTTCAATTCCGGCGGTGCATCCTTGGCCGCGACGACCGCGACCGCATTCTACAATACGACGTTGCTGCGCAACAGCCGGACCGACATCCAAAGCAGCGTCTATTAATGCGCCGTCAGCAATCGACGAAAGCAGGTAGCGTGTTGGTTTGGACGGTACTTATCATCGGCATTCTTTCTTTGATAGCGGTGGAAACACTTCGGCTCGTGACTGCCAAGTACCAAAACGCGCTCCAGACATCGACGTGGCAAGAAGCGTTGCTGGCCGCCGAGTCGGGAATCGACGTCGCGATCGTCGAGCTGCGCAAATCGCTTTACCCGCCGCCGAACCACGCCTGGGATGGGTGGAATAATCCGCCCGGAAACGTGGTTACCGGTTACGAGCTAACGACGATCCCGAACGCCGGTCTCAACGGCACGCCAATGACCATTGAAACCAGTGTCGATGCCCCCTCACAACTGATCGATCCGACCAACTCATGGCAATATTATCGAATACGCACAGTGGGCACGATTCCGATTACTGGACCAGCCCGCGCGAGCGATAATCCGCAGGACACGAAGTTGCGCAGGCTGAGCTTGCGCTGGGAGCGTTTTACCAATGGCATCTTGACGCCACACTTGCTCACCGCTCCTCAGGTTTCGCGCCGGATTGAGGCAATTGTCCGGCCCGTTTCTGCCTTTGACCAGGCGGTCATGTCAGTCGGCGTTGTCGATTTAACGAATCAGAACATTGTGGTCGACAGCTATGATTCGAGCAATCCGACCAAATCGACGAACGGCCTTTATGATCCAGCCAAACGTCAGGAAAACGGCGATATCGCAACCGACGGACAATTAATCGAAGCCGGAAACGCGCAGATTTTTGGCGATGTCGCAACCAATGCCGGAACCGTCAGCGGCGCGGCCAATATTAGCGGTGTTGAACGCACTGACTTTTATCAGGAGCCCATTCCAATCGGCGCTCCTTCGTGGGCCGATTCATCGACCGCATCGATAAACGGGACGACGACGATCGATGCGGTTGCGACGCAGGGTTCCGTGGCGTCGCGTTACACCTTCAGCAGTATTTCATTGTCAGGAAACAAAACGCTCACCATCGCGGGAAATCCAAACGGCAGCCAAACGTATATCGAGATCTACGTTACTGGCGATATCTCGGTCAGCGGCACCGGGCAAATCGTGATTCAACCTGGAGTCACCGCGAAGATTTATTTTGCCGGCAACGCGGACATTAGCGGAAACGGCGTCATGAACAGCAACAACCAGCCCGGCGATTTAATGTTGTACGGGATTCAACCTCCAACGAATTCGTCGGCGCACGTAAGCATTAGTGGCAATAGTCAGATTACTGCTTCGATCTATGCGCCCGGACACGACGTGACGGTGAACGGCGGCGGCACGAACGGACATGTTTATGGCTCAATCGTCGGCAAAACTGTCACCATGACTGGCGTGTCGAACCTGCATTACGACGAGCGCCTTGGCTCGACCGGC
>QHPY01000188.1 GCA_003219215.1 Verrucomicrobiota bacterium
TTCTCGGGACCGTGCTCTTTGTGCAAACGCTTTTTGTCGCGCCGCAGATGCGGGTGCCGTTTTCGTTGAGGCAGTTGAAAGGGCAGTTGAAAGCCCTGCAAAAAGCGAACCCCACCAGCCAGATCCCGCCGAGTTCGCTGCTTTGGCAAAAATTCGCCGCCGCCAAACAGGCGGCGAAAAAATTAGCGGGAGCAACCGCGACGCCCGCGCCCCCAGCAAAGCCGCGCAAGAAAGCGCCGCCGGACGAAGTGCGCCTCGCGTTTTATACCAACGGCGATCCCTACAGTTACGCATCGCTCGAAGAGCACGCGTCACTGATCACACATTTGTGTCCGGAGTGGATCACAGTCGTGAACGGCCTCGGCGATATTCAGATCGATCCCGACATTCGGCTGCCAAAATTTTGCACGAACAAAGGAATCAAACTGATGCCGTTGCTGACGAATCTGGTAGGGGACACGTGGCAACCTGAAGCGGTGGAAAATCTCGCGCACGGTCCGCCGGATCGACAAGAAAGCTTCTTCGCAAAAGTGATCGGGGCGCTGCGCGACGCGAAAGCTGCGGGGGTCGTGGTCGACTGGGAACAGATCGATCCCGTTTACAAAAAAGACATCACTGCGTTCATCGACAGGTTTTGCGACGCGCTGCACAACGACGACAAGGAACTTTGGCTCACAGTTCAACCGGGCCAGGAGCTTGATTACATCGATTTCGACGAGCTCTCGGATAACGTCGATCGGTTCGTCGCCTCGCTCTTCGACGAAACATCGGACATCGATCCGCCCGGGCCGCTTGGGTCGCGGCCGTGGTTTGAGGGTTGGTTGCACGTGCTGCTTGAAGGCAGCGACACGAAACAATGGATTATCACGCTCGGCAGTTACGGTTACGATTGGACGATCGGCGGCAAAAAAGCGGAGTTGATCAGCTTCCCGGAGGCGATGAGCCGGGCGAACAATGCCGAGATTGAAAGCACGGAAGTTAGCGGACCAAGTTACAATCCGTTTTTTTATTTTGAGGACGCGGACAAGGAGCACGCCGTCTGGTTTCTGGATGTCGTCACGTTTTTGAATGAGCTCCGCGAAGTGCGCGGGCAAAAAGCTGGTGGGTTCGCGCTCTATCGTCTTGGGACGGAAGATCCGGCAATCTGGGACGCGCTGGCTGTTGCGAAGGATTTCAAGATCGACAATCAGACCCGCGAAGCGCTCGAGGTTTTGAAAGGCACCGACACAATCACCGACGTCGGCGAAGGCGAGATCGTAACCGTGGATGAAAGTCGCGCTGATGGGATGCGCAAACTTGCGGTCGACTCGGAGGGTTATCTCACCGCCAAATACACAAAGTTTCCCGAGTTCCCAACGCTTTATCACCAAGGCGCGGGGGGCGAACATCAGGTCGCGCTTACGTTTGACGATGGCCCTGATCCGAAGTGGACGCCGAAGATTTTGGATATTTTAAAAGCGGCAAACGCAAAGGCCGCATTCTTTTTGGTTGGAGTGAACGCGGAAAAATATCCCGGACTCGTTGGGCGAATCGTCAACGAAGGCCACGAGATTGGGAACCACACGTATTATCATCCGAACCTTGCGCTGGCCTGGCCCGAGCACGTCCGGCTCGAACTGAATGCGACGCAGCTTTTGATCGAAACAATTACCGGCCGCGCGACCACTTTGTTTCGCCCGCCTTATGCCGCCGATACCCAGCCCTCAAAGATGAGCGAGTTGATGCCGTTGCAAATTGCGCAGGAATTGAGCTATCTGGTTGTCCTCGAAAATATCGATCCGCAGGATTGGGCGAAACCGGGTGCGGACATCATTCTGCAACGAGTGAAGCAACAACGGCGTGATGGCAGCATCATTTTGTTGCACGATGCGGGTGGCGATCGTTCGCAAACGGTGGCTGCGTTGCCCCGCATTCTGGATTGGTTGCACACGCGCGGCGACACGATTGTTTCGCTGAGCACTTTGTTGGGAACAACGCGCGACGCACTGATGCCGCCGTTGCAAACAACGAATCCATCATTGACGCGACTGGTCAGCAGCGCCGGGTTTCGCGTTTACCACGCGCTCGAAGAATTTCTCTGGGCTTTCATGATCGTGGCAACAGCGCTGGTGGTCGCGCGCACGCTCATCGTGATTTGGCTGGCTTACCGCTTTCGACGTTTGCCGAGAAGCGAATTCGCCGGGCCGGTCAGCATCGTGATGGCAGCGTACAATGAAGGAAAAGTCATCGCCGAAACTCTGCGCTCGCTCCTTGCAACTGATTACAAAGGCGAACTAGAGATCATCGTGATCGACGATGGGTCTCGCGACGAAACCAGCTCCGAAGTCGAACGCATGTCAGATGTCGATCCACGTGTGCGTTTGCTACGTCAAGAAAACCGCGGGAAAGCGCGCGCGTTGCAACGCGCGCTGGCGGCGGTCGCTCATGGCGTTATCGTGTTCGTCGACGCGGACACGCATTTTCAACGCGACACGCTGCCGTTGCTACTCGAGCCGCTCGCCGACGAAACGGTCGGCGCCGTTTCCGGCCACGCCAAAGTGGGAAACTTGCGCACATTCATTGCGCGCTGCCAATCGCTCGAGTACACCTGCGGATTCAACCTCGATCGTCGCGCTTACACCCGTTGGAACTGCATCACGGTGGTGCCGGGCGCGATCAGCGCGATCCGGAAGGAAGCGATCGATCGCGCTGGCGGGTTGAGTTTGCAAACACTGGCGGAAGACACCGATCTGACTCTCGCGCTGCACAAAGATCGGCAACGGATCGTTTACGTGCCGCAGGCGATTGCCTGGACGGAAGCGCCTGAATCGGTGCGGACGCTGGCGCGCCAGCGTTTTCGCTGGGCTTACGGCACACTGCAATGTCTGTGGAAACATCGCGACATGGTTTTCAATTGGAATTATCGCGCGCTCGGCTGGTTCAGTTTGCCGAGTGTTTGGTTTTTTCAAATCATCCTTGTTGCCATCACGCCAATGGTCGATTTATTTCTGCTCGCGTCGCTTCCATTCGGCACCTGGCGTGCGGTCTTGCCGTTCGTGGTCACGTTCCTTTCGATGGACGTGATTTTGGCCACGCTCGCTTGCATTCTGGAACGAGAACCGATTACGCGCGCGTGGCGGATTTTACCAATGCGGCTGATCTATCGGCCGATGCTGAGCTATTGCATTTGGAAAGCAATTTTGCGCGCGATCAAGGGCGCGTGGGTCAGTTGGGGCAAACTCGAACGCACCGCCAGCGTGCCGGTGCGAGCGTAGCTGGAAGTTCGAGGCTCGAGGTTTGATGTTTGATCTTAAAACGCGTCCAATCATCACTGCGTTTGTAGCAGCGTCGCTGAGTTGCATTTTCACCTCCTGCAAAAAGCCGACGTCGCCTCAAATTGACGCGAACGCCCCGGTAGAGATCGTTGTTCCGGAACATGGGGCCTACACGGGCGCGTTCATGGATTTCGGAGACGAAGAAGACGACGTCACGCTCGAGATGATCGAAGATTTCGAGCAAATGGTCGGCAAACATCAGGCCGTCATCGCGTCATCGAGCTACTGGGGGGAGCAAACCTTTCCGACGGCAAACCTGAATGTCGTCTGGCGGCACGGTTCGCTTCCTCTCTTGTTTTGGTCGCCCTGGGACAAGCCCTACACGCAAAATCGCGGACCGGACAAATTCAATCTCACCGATATCGTCGCCGGAAAATGGGACGCCTACATCGACAAGTGGGCGGATAGCGCACGTGACTTCGGTCATCCAATGATTGTCGCGTTTGGCGTTGAAATGAACGGTGACTGGTTCCCCTGGTCGGGAGCATTTTATGGCGGCGAAGATTGGGATGACGCCGCCGACAATTGGAAAGGTCCTGAAAATTTTCGGCGGGCGTATCGGCATGTGGTCGATCGAGTCCGTGCCCGCGGGGTGACGAACGTCAAATGGATGTTTCACACCAACAATTATTCCTACCCGCTCGACACTTGGAATTTTGCGCCGGCTTATTATCCGGGCTCCGATTACGTCGATTGGTTGGGCCTGAGCGTTTACGGCCAGCAGTTCAAGGACGAACCGAACCCGGGTATTACTTCGTTGCTCGACTGGCCGTATCAGGAATTAAGCGGCCTCGACCCGAATAAGCCGATCATGATTGCGGAATGGGCCACGGGCGAATTTCCTTATCCCGCCGGCGAACCCGGAATTCGTAAACCCGAATGGATCAAACAAGCGCTCGAACTTTTTCGGACGCGTTATCCGCGAGTGAAGGCGGCGGTTTATTGGCACGAGCGCTGGCAAAATGTCGATCAAACCTACAGCAATTTGCGCGTTAATTCCTCAGTCGAATCGCTGCAAGCCTACCGTGATGGCGTGGCGAATCCGGATTGGTTAGGCAAATTGATCCTGAAGGCGGTGCCGAAGAAGTAGCGTTATCGCCAGACGGCGAGAATTCCGCCGAGCGCGATGCACCCAAAAAAGTGATAGCTCGAGTCGATTAACCAAACCTTAAACGGTTTCGACTCCCACAAATATTGGATGGTCAGGGCCGTTGCTGAAAATCCAAGCCCGACACCGGCTCCGAGCTTTAGTCCGTGGCCGACATCGGCGATTCCCGTCCTTGCGATTAACCGCGCCATGATCGCAGCGGCGACGAGATTGCAAATGAAATTGCCGATCATTTTCGCCGGCATTCCGCTGGGTTCAAGCTTCACTCCATGCTGCTGAATGCCCGCCGCCCAAATTTTTCCGAACAAAGCCATGTACCAGATGGCGCCAATGATCCAGTAAGCCGCTCCTGCACAAATTATTGCTAGCCAGTTCATACCGGCGGTTGTCTCAGCCAGCCGCCTCTAAGGCAAGCTAAAATCCCAGCGTTATAGCTGCCGGTGTCCTCGCCGGCAGGGACGTTTGTCTGATTTCTGCCGCCAGAAACGGCGGTAGTTACAACATCCGAGAAAAATCTACCGGAGTTAGAGACAAAAACAGAATTTGGCGGCGTCTTGATTATAAAAGACCGTGAACAGGTCATGGAGAATGTCGCCACTGATGAAAATTGGAAGACTTGCTTTTCCCAACTCGCACCCGGCCTGCTGCTGTTTGCGCGGCAATGGGCGCGGTCATCGGCCGATGCGGAAGACATTGTCCAGGAAGCTTTCGTCCGTTTCTGGCGAAAACAACACGACATCGCGAACCGCGGCCTTCTTTACGCGACTGTTCGCTCCATTGCTCTTGATTTTCTCCGGCGCGACAGCCGGCGCGCTCGCCGAGAATCCACGGCCGTTTCTGAAACTGATCAGATGGTCCAACCAATGTTCGAAGTCGAAGACGAATCTCAACGCGCCCTGGTTGCCGCGCTCGATCTCTTGCCTAACGAACAGCGGGAGGTGCTGGTGATGAAGATCTGGAACGAACTTACTTTCGCTGAGATCGCGAGCGCTCTCGAGATTTCGCAGAACACGGCCGCGTCCCGGTATCGTTACGCGCTCGCCGCCCTGAAAAAGAATCTACCCTCCGTATGAACGATTTTTCCGACATCGAAAGCAAACTGCGCAAGCTCCGGCCGGTTCAGCCGTCGGCGGATTTGATGACGCGACTTGAGCGGGCTCTCGCGGAGGAAACAGCGACAGCTACCGCGGGCGTGCTTCCGCATGAACGGCGATTTCATTTTAA
>QHPY01000176.1 GCA_003219215.1 Verrucomicrobiota bacterium
CTTCGATTGATTGGCGGTGAGAATCGCTACCGGGACGCGGCGTGGTACGCGTGGAATCCGCTCGTCGTCTACAGCTTCGCCGGCGCGGCGCATTTCGATAGCGTGATGACTCTGGCGATGGTTGGTGGAATTCTCGCTCTCGTTAGATCGACAACTGAAAAGGAATCGACAAACAAGTGGCTGTTGGCAGTTTTGGCCGCTCTGCTTTTTGGGATTGCCATCTCGCTCAATCTGGTAGCGGCATCGCTTCTTTTACTTTGTGCGCTTGCATCGCGTTGGCGCGCGATTGTCTTGACGATCTCTGCGCTCGTCCCGGTGCTGTTAAGCGTTCCGTTCGGCTTCCCGAGGGTTCGAATCTGGGAGTCGTTAGGCCAATTCGCGCAGCTTTCCCGGCTTAACGATCTTTTTTGGTGGGTGATCGAAGAAACGGTTTTGCCAAACCCGCATCAGCGAGATTTTCATTACTATCCGATCATGATCGTCTGCGTGATTGCGGTTTCATTCCTGTTCGTTCGCAATTGGAAACGAGGAATGCTCTGGGCGCTTGGAATCGTCCTGGTGCTTAGCCCGATCTTGCACCCGTGGTATTGCGTTTGGATTTTACCAATCGCGGCGTGGCGAGGCGCATATGCCTGGAACGTTCTCTCGGTCACACTGTTCTCTTACTACTTGTTTTGGGACGAACGGCTCTTTGTTCTGCCATGGCACGCCGGGCCGTGGATGCGCGGCCTCATCATCGCGCCGGTCTTGGCGGCTTTAGTTATGCTTGGCGCGCAAAAGAGAACAACGGTCGCAGCGACTTAACCGCCTCTTCAAAATCGTTTGGTAGCGCGGCTTCGAAATTCTTCGGTTCGCCGGTGCGCGGATGTTGAAAACCCAGTTTCCACGCGTGGAGCATTTGTCGCGGGAAAGCCTTTGCCTGCGCGCCGTAAACTCTATCGCCGAGAATCGGGTGACCAAGATGCTGAAGATGGACGCGCACTTGATGCGTCCGACCACTGTGCAGTTTGCATTCGACCAAACTCATTTCATCCGATGAGCTCACAGTGCGATATTCTGTCTTCGCCGCACGCCCGCGCTTGGAAGCGATCGACATTCGTTGTCGATGGACCGGGTGGCGCCCGATTTTCTCTTCAATGATTCCCGCGCTCTTGCGCAACTTTCCGGCGACAAGCGCCAGATAAATCTTCTCGACCGTCCGTCCCGCAAATTGTGCCGACAATCCATGGTGTGCTTCATCGGTTTTTGCGACCACCAGACAGCCGCTCGTCTCTTTATCGAGCCGATGCACGATTCCGGGCCTTTCTTTCCCGCCGATTCCGGAAAGCTTCGGACAGTAATGCAATAGCGCATTGACCAACGTGTGCTCACGGTGACCGGCGCCAGGATGAACAACCAACCCAGCCGGTTTGTTGATCACAATGAGATCTTCATCTTCGTAAAGAACATCGAGCGGAATCGCTTCCGGTCGGTTGTCGATCTTTTCCGGAGGTGGCTCGTTCATTTCAACGCGATCGCCAGCGCGAACGAGATCGCGCGGTCGGGCAGTCGCGCCATTTAGCTTGACGCATTCTTTGCGGATCAATTGTTGGAGACGCGATCGCGAAAACTTCGGGAGCTCGCGCGCGAGAAATTGGTCGAGACGCAGGCGCGCCGCGTTTTTCGACACAACTAGATGGATAAAGTTGGATGCTTCTGTCATGACCGGTCAACGACTCCTCACCCCGCCCTCTCCCCTTAGCAAGAGGAGAGGAGAAAGGTGGGGCGATGAGCTTCGTTGCCCTGGCAATTGTCGATGTTACAGTCGGTTCAATGGCGGCTGAATCGACCGTATCGACATCGCAAACTTGTCCTGCCTGCGCCACTTCTATCGACACAAGCGACGCAGAGCCGCTTGCTCGCGTTGAGTGCCCCAACTGCGGCGAAAAAGTGCGGGCCGAGCGCATGTTCGACCATTTTGTGATCGTAGAGACGGTCGGCGTGGGCGGAATGGGAACCGTTTACAAAGCGCGCGACACACTGCTCGACCGGTTCGTGGCCTTGAAACTTCTGCGCAAGGATCTCGAAGGCGGACTCGACGAGACCGCGCATTTGCAACAGGAAGCGCGCATGGCCGCGTCGGTTAATCATCCCAACATCGTCCAGATTTTTTCATCTGGGACTGATCACGGCCAGTTTTATCTCGTGATGGAACTCGTCGAGCGCGGAAGTCTCGACGATTTCATCGAACAACATACCCGTTTGCCGGAAGAGCAAGTGTTAGAGGCGGGCATTCAAACCGCCAAAGGCCTGCGCGCGGCATACGCCAAAGGCTTGATTCATCGCGACGTGAAGCCGGCCAACATTCTTTTCGCCGACGAACACATGGCCAAGATCGGCGATTTCGGATTGGCTGGAATAGCAGCCGAAGCACGTGGCGAAATTTGGGGTACGCCTTACTACGTCGCGCCGGAACGATTGAACAATCAGCCGGACGATTTCCGGAGCGACATTTACAGTCTCGGGGCCACTCTTTTTCATGCGCTCGCAGGCAAGGCGCCGATCGAAGGCGAAACGAATTCCGCAACCGAATTGCGCGCACTCAAAAACCAGCCGCTTCTCCTATCGGTTGTTGCGCCAGAAGTTTCCGCTGATACCGCGCGGGTCTTGCAGAGAATGGTCGCCCCGGAGCCCGCGCAACGGTTTTCGTCTTACGACGAGCTGGTTACCGAGCTCGAGCGAGCCTACAAAAAATTAACCGGCCGCGACGTGATCGATGTTGCGACGGCAAAACACAGAACGCGAAGAATCATTGCCGCAGCTGCAGCGATTGTGCTGGTTACCGCGCTCGGAGTTTTTGTTTTCGTTCGCAACACCCAAAAACAAATCGCTGTCTTTTCGACCGCAATTCCGATCGCAGAACTTGAGAAACAGGCAGCCGAAGCACGACACCAGCTCATTCTCGATCACTACAACGTCGCCGGATCGGCTTTCGCTCGCATCGCTACCGAAGCGCGAAACCGGCAGCCGCTTTACGATTGGGCGCGTTTGCAACAGGGACTCGCTGCCATGATCGGCCGTAACGACGCACAAGCGCGCGAATCGTTTCAGGCGATTGAAAAGGCAGGCACGAAAGGTTTTGTCAAAAACGATGTCGATCTTGCGGACTTTTTTGTCGCAACGTCGAAGACGCTGTTGTCGCCGGGCCCGGTTCAGTCCGGTCAACTTTCTGTTAAAGGCCCCAGCTCGCCTGAGCTGTTCGCGTTTTTTTCCTTTGCGTTGAAAGACATTAACCAGCTCGACGTCCAGAACGCGGCTCAACTGCTCGAGCAGTTTGTAAAGACGCAACCCTCCGGAAAGTTCGCCTGGATCGCAGAACTGAAGCCGATCGCGCAAAAATATCTGGACGACTGTCGGTTTTACTTGACCTGGAAAACTCAGCCGAATCGAAGCGCGGATGCAGCAGCTTTAAAAAAACAGTTAAAGACGCGTAGCGCGATTTCCGATGCGATCGTCGGAAAAGAAAAACAGGTCGCGCCTCCGACCGCAGCGGGGCCCTCGCAACCGCCGCGCCAGCTGACTCAGAAGGAACCGGATGCAGCAGCTCGGAAAAAAGCGCAATGGCTGGCCGCTTGGAAAAAGAACCTGGTCAACGACCTCAATCGCACACAATTTTCGGGCGAAATTACCGACACGACCGGCGCTGAATACACCGGAATATCCAGTGTCGACAATCAAACCGTCGGTTTAAAGCTTCCCTACGGCATTGTTCGCGTTTCCTGGAGCAAACTCGCGCCAAGAACGCTGCTGAGCATTTCCACCTCATTCATTCGGCCGAACGCGCCCGACGCGGCGGATCGACAATGGCTTTGCGCCAGTTACGCAAACGCGACTGGGCAGGGGGACGCCGCGCGTCAGTTGGCAGAAGCTGCCGCAAAATCGAAGCCTGAATATCGCGACCAGATGGCGCTGCTTTTTGCGCAGTAAGCTGGATCGGCTTCTCAGAGGACGATGCTAGAGCACCTGGCGCATTTTCTGCTCGTTAAAATGTATGCGCCGCTGGATTTATCTGGGCTTTTCCCTCCTCGTCTTTGCAACGCAGGCCGGGCAATTGCCGCTCACTGTCAACCAGATCAGTCTGATGCTGCGTGCCGGCTATTCGAGCAACTCGCTGACGCACGAATTATCGACGCGACATTTCGCCGACACGGTCGATGAAACTAACGAGAAAGTGCTTGTTAAAGCCGGCGCTTCCGCGGAGTTGATCGCTGCGCTGAAAAGCGGAATCTATTCGCTTTCGCCTGAAAAAACGGCGGCTGTTCAACAACAGATCGCCGCAGAAGAACAGCGTCGCGCCGAACAATCGGAAGCGTCTCGCAAGTCGGAGGCCGCTTATCAGGCGCGAGTTATGCGCGAGCGTAGTGCAAAACCGGCCCCAATCGGCTCCGATGCAAATTTCGGCACGATTTCCGAATTTCTGAAAGGCGACCTGGTTCAAATGCACAATGGCGCGCTTTCTCACGTCGATGATGGCGCGCTGGCGAACAAGAAACTGCTCGCATTTTATTTTTCAGCGCAATGGTGCGGGCCCTGTCGCAAGTTCACTCCTCAACTGGTCGATTATTACAAGCGCGTCGCCTCCGAACATCCTGAATTCGAGATCGTCTTTTACAGCAGGGACCGATCACTATTCGCGATGGAAAAGTACGTGCGCGAGGAAAACATGCCCTGGCCGGCAATCGACTTTTCGAAACTTAAAGAGAAGGAAGTCTTGGCTAAAAATGCTGGTTCGGGAATTCCCTCGCTCGTTCTGGTAGATTCTACCGGTAAAGTGATCTCAAGCAGTTACACCGGTTCCCAATACGTTGGACCGGAGAAGGTCCTCGCCGACCTCGACGCTATCTTCGCTGGCAAAGCGTCGGCGCGATTGGCTGCGCAATAAACGCAGTTGCCGACAATTCTTGAAGCTCGTCTATTTTGTCGAGCAAATGGCAAGAAACTTTGTCGCGGAGCGGATGGCGCGGCTCGGCGTGCGCGATGTCGATCTTGAGGAGACATTCGCGCGGTCCGGCGGACCGGGTGGTCAGAATGTAAACAAAGTCGCGACCGCGGTGACCCTGCGCCATCGGCCGAGCGGAATCAGCGTAACGGTCCAGGATTCGCGTTCTCAAGCGATGAATCGCAAGCTCGCGCGGCAACGATTGCTTGACGCGATCGAAGATCGACATCGCGCGGTGCGACGCGCGCAGGTTAGCGCCCGCGAAAAGGAGCGTCGTCGCAAATCGCCGCGTCCAGCCGCGCTCAAACGAAGAATTCTCGAATCGAAACGAAAACGCGGCGAGCTGAAGAAGCAGCGTGCTAAGATCGACATGTAGCTGTCGCCGTGTCGGCGACGCAACGCCACTCCGGCTCGGAGCCCTTCGCACAGCGGAGCGGCTACATTAAAATCCGCCGCAAAATTCTACATCTGCCGAAACAGTTTGGGGCGAAGTAATTATGTAGCGATGATTCACACTATGAAAAAACTTCTCATTCCTTGGTTTTCGCTCCTGATTGCTGTGTTCCTGAGTTCCTGCGCAAGCGAGCCAGCATCCACGACGACGACGACAACGACCCGTGAGACGACGGTCCAGCCTGCGACGACGACGCAAAGCACCACGACCCGTTACTGATTGGAAGTTTTCTTCCCGCGACGAGAAAAGGGCACGCGACCGCGTGCCCTTACTTCTTTTGAGGTTTTTCCGGCTTTTCGGGAGTCGGAGCTTCGGCGGTCTGGGCTTCTTCTTCTTCCGCTTGGCTGACCACCGGCGCGATCGCCTGCAATTTTTCTCCCTTGCGAAGGTCCATTAATTTTACTCCCATGGTATTGCGCCCGGTTTCCCGGATCTCTTTGACCCGAGTTCGGACCATTTGGCCCTTGGTTGTAATCAACATCATCTCGTCGGTGTCGCGCACGGTCAGAGCGCCAACGACATCCCCGGTCTTGGTTCCGGTTTTCATGGTGATGATGCCTTTGCCGCCGCGCTTTTGTTTGCGGTAATCATCGAACGGCGTGCGTTTGCCGATGCCGTTTTCGCCGGCAACAAGAAGCGTTGCGTTTGGATCGACAATCGCAATCGCGATCACCCGATCTTTCTTGTCCGGACGAATTCCCCAGACGCCAACCGTGTTTCGACCCTGATCTCGCAGTTGTTCCTCATGAAAACGGAGACTCATTCCTTCTTTCGTGATCAAGACGAGCTCGTTGTTTCCGCTCGTCAGTTTGGCGTCAATCAACCGGTCGCCTTTTTCGATTTGGATGGCGATGATGCCGCCTTTCCGAACGTTTCGATAATCGGAAAGGTTCGATTTTTTGACGATGCCCGATTGTGTCGCAAAAACGACGTGGAGATTTTCATCCCAGGTTTGATCGACCGCATTCGGGCCAACACCGGATTTCTTCGATTGGATTCGAATCGTGGCGGCGATTTTTTCTTCCGGTCGCAATTGAAGAATGTTGGCAATCGATCGGCCTTTAGCCGCGCGTCCCATCTCCGGAATCTCGTAAACTTTTTCGACGTAGGCGCGTCCAGATTCCGTGAAAAACATCAGATAGTCGTGCGTCGTGGCGGTGAAAAGATGCTCGACGAAATCGCCTTCTTCCTCCTCGGTCGCGCCTTCGCGCGTGGACATGCCGATCACGCCCTTACCGCCGCGGCGCTGCGCGCGAAAGGCGCTCACAGCTGTGCGCTTGATGAAACCGCCGTGGGTGATGCTGATGATGCAGCCTTCGTTGGCGATGAGATCCTCCATGTTGATCTCACCTTCATCGACCGCGAATTGCGTCAAGCGTGGCGAACCGTGTTTGTCGCGAAGTTCCCGCAGCTCCTTTTTGACGATAGTGAAAACGCGCTGCTCCTTGGCGAGAATGTCGCGCAAATCCTGAATTGTCTTGATCAGTTCCTTATATTCTTTGTCGATCTTGTCCCGTTCGAGACCGGTCAATTGATACAAACGAAGATCGAGAATCTGATTGGCCTGGTGTTCGCTGAAGGCGTAGCGGCCTTCCGTCAGGCGCGCGGGATTGCGGATGAGAATGCCGATCTGCTCGACCTGCTTTTTGGTAAACTCGAACGCGAGGAGCTTGATTCGGGCCTCATCGCGATTGGCCGATCCGCGAATGATGCGGATGAATTCGTCGAGGTTGGCGAGCGCGATGAGATAACCTTCGAGGGTTTCGGCGCGTTCTTCGGCTTTGCGCAATTCGAAGCGGGTCCGTCGCAATATCACTTCGCGGCGATGCTCGATGTAAGCGGCGTTGGCTTCCTTGAGCGAAAGCAGTTTCGGCCGGCCGTGATCGATCGCCAGCATGATGACCGCGAAGGAGCTTTCCATCGCGGTGTGCTTGTAGAGATTGTTGATGACGATCTTGGGATTGGCGTCGCGCTTGAGCTCGATTACCACCCGTGTGTTTTCGTCCGATTCGTCGCGGACCGCGGTGATCTCGCTCAGAACTTTCTCATTCACCAAATCGGCGATGCGCTCGACCAGCGTCGCGCGGTTCACGTTGAACGGGATCTCGGTGATGACGATCTGTTCTTTGCCACCTTTGATTTCTTCAACGCCCGCTTTGCCCCGCACTTTCATGCTCCCGCGGCCGGTCGCTAGATATTGTTTGACCCCGCTGACGCCGCAGATCGCGCAGCCGGTCGGGAAATCTGGCCCCTTCACGTGCTTCATCAAACCCTCGAGCGTGATGTCGGGATCGTCGATCTGCGCGCAAATGCCGTCGATTACTTCGACCAAATTGTGCGGCGGAATGTTCGTTGCCATTCCAACCGCGATGCCGGTGCCGCCGTTGACAAGAAGGTTCGGAAATGCCGCTGGGAAAACGGTTGGTTCGGTCCGCGTCTCGTCGTAGTTCGGAACGAAATCCACCGTGTCCTTGTCCATGTCGACCATGAGCGCGGCGCCGAGATGGGTCATGCGCGCCTCGGTGTAACGCATCGCAGCCGGCGGGTCGCCTTCGACCGATCCGAAATTGCCCTGACCGTCCACCAACGGCTCGCGCATCGCCCAAGCCTGCGCCATGTGGACGAGGGTGGGGTAGATCACTGCTTCGCCGTGGGGGTGATAGTTACCGCTCGTGTCGCCGCAAATTTTCGCGCATTTCCGATGTTGCCGGCCCGGGAAGAGCGACAGATCGTGCATCGCGTAGAGAATTCTGCGCTGCGATGGTTTCAGACCATCTCGCGCATCGGGCAAAGCGCGAGAAATGATAACCGACATCGAATAGTCGAGGAACGACCTCGACACCTCGTCGGCCACATTTACCGGATCGACTTTTTCGTTCGCGTTATACACCGGAGTTAATGACGAAGGACGAATGACGAATGACGAAGCAACAGCGAGCAGTTTCGATCAACAACAATTCCTTCGGCATTCGACATTTGTGTTTCGTCATTTAAACGTCCAGATTTCGGACGTTTAATGCGTTGTCCTCGATGAATTGCCGGCGCGGCTCGACCACGTCGCCCATCAGGATCGTAAACATTTTGTCGGCATCGACCGCGTTGTCGTCATTCAAATCGACTTTGAGCAGTTTACGTTTCTCGGGATTCATCGTCGTCTCGAATAATTCTTTCGCGTTCATTTCGCCGAGACCTTTGAACCGTTTGATCTGCACGCCGCGGCGTCCGATTTCCAAAATCTTCTCCAGAATTTCAGGAATGGAGAAAAGCGGATGCGAAACGGCTTTTTCGCCTTCGCCTTCGATCAATTCAAAAATCGGGCGATCGCTTGCCGCGTAGTGATCGACTTTCAAACCTTTGCGCGCCAGCTCCGCGATGATTTTCTGGATCGCCGCCGATTCATGGAGCTCGACCAGTTTGGCGCGGCGACGAACGCCGTTGGTTTTCGCCGTCGGCGCGTGAATATCTCCCAGCGGCAACAGTTCCTGCTCCATCTGGGTGTCGAACAAATTGAGATCGAGGTTCGACTCGTGAAATTTCCGGACTGCTTTCTCGTCGTGAAAATAGTGGACGTTTTCGTCATTCCCCTCCCGGACTTTTACGAGATAGGCGGGGAGCTTGCCGGACTTGGAAATGCGCTCCTCCAGATAAGCCTCGAAATCGCCACCGTGGCGTCGAACCACCTCGCTTAGCTTCGCCAATTTTTCGAGCGATTCGAGAATGTCCTTCAGTTGCGCTGCCGTGACCTCCTTGCTGTCGGCGAGATTCTTCACTTTCACGTCTTCGGCGCCGAGAGAGATCAAGATTTTGTTTAACTGCACGTCGTCATCGACGTATTCCTCGCGTTTCTTGCGTTTGATTTGGTAGAGCGGCGGCTGGGCGATGTAAATTTTGCCGGCCCGGACAAGCTCAGTCATTTGCCGGAAGAAAAACGTGAGCAGCAGCGTCCGAATATGCGATCCGTCCACGTCGGCATCCGTCATGATGATGATCCGGCCGTAACGCAACTTCGACATGTCGAAGCGGCCTTCGTCTTTGCCGTTGCCGTCCTCCTTCGGTTTGCCGATTCCAGTGCCAATCGCGGTAATCATCGATTGGATCTCGGTGTTCTTGAGAAATTGATCTTCGCGCGCTTTCTCAACGTTGATCAGCTTGCCGCGAATCGGCAGAATCGCCTGGTAACGCCGATCGCGCCCTTGTTTCGCGGAGCCGCCGGCCGAATCGCCCTCGACAATATAAAGCTCGGTCAATTCCGGATCGCGTTCTGAGCAATCGGCCAATTTTCCCGGCAACCCACCGCCAGTGAGCGCACCTTTACGAATCGTTTCGCGCGCTTTGCGTGCTGCTTCACGTGCGCGCGCGGCCGTCAGAATTTTTTCGAAAATGCGCCGCGCGATCGGCGGGTTCTTGTCGAAGAAAGTCATCAAACCCTCGTAAACCGCGGAGTTGACGATGCCGTCGATCTCGGTGTTCACAAGTTTCACCTTGGTTTGCGATTCGAACCGCGGGTTGGGCAATTTGATGCTGAGCACGCAGATCAAACCTTCCCGGACGTCATCGCCAGAAATTGATGGGTCCTTTTCTTTCAAGAGCTGATTCTGCTTCGAGTATTGATTGACTGCTTTGGTCAGCGCCGTCCGAAATCCAGTAAGATGCGTACCGCCGTCCGGATTCGGAATTGAATTGGCGAACGGCAAAATCTGATCGTTGTAGGTGTCGTTATATTGCAGGACAACATCGACAAACACTTCGTCGCGCTGCCGCGAAATCACGATCGGCTTCGGATGCAGGACTTGTTTGTTTTCGCCGAGCTGCTTTACGAATTCCTCGATGCCGTGCTTGTAGAGAAATGTTTCCTTCTTTGGGGAATCGCCGCGCTCGTCGGTGAGATTGATCTCAAGGCCGGGATTTAAGAACGCGAGCTCGCGCAACCGCGTTGCCAATCGCTCAAATTTAAATTCCGTGGTGATCGTGAAGATCGTCGGATCAGGCAGGAACGTGATCAGTGTGCCGGTGGTCTTCTTCCCTTTGACCTCGCCGATGACTTCCAGCTTCTTGGTCGTTTTTCCCTGGGCAAAGGCCATGTGATAGACCTTGCCGTCGCGCGAAACTTCTACCTTGAACCATTCCGAAAGCGCATTGGTGCATTTGGCGCCGACGCCATGCAGACCGCCGGAATATTTGTAAGCGCCTTGCCCGAATTTTCCGCCCGCGTGCAGGTTAGTCAGCACCAGCTCGACGGCCGGCATTTTCCATTTCGGATGAATATCGACCGGAATACCGCGGCCATTGTCGCGAACCGAAACACTGCCATCGACGTGAACCTCTAGGTCGATCTTGTCGCAAAATCCGGCGAGATGTTCGTCGATCGAATTGTCGAGAACTTCGAACACCATGTGGTGCAGGCCGCGCTCGTCCGGGTCGCCGATGTACATGCCGGGGCGCTTCCGGACCGCTTCCAAACCTTCCAGCTTGTCGATCTGAGCGGCGTCGTATTTTTGGAGTTTATTAACCGTTGAAAGCTCGCGCTGGCGATTTCTTTCGATGGATTTTTCGTCGTCTGGATCGACGGAGACGGCGGCTCGAGCTGGCATCGTAAGAAGGTAGCGAAAATGCCTCAAGAAACAACTATTAATCTCGTGCTATCAAGAGACTTATTTCCGCTAGCGGTAGGAGGCTCGGGCACTCCAAAGCCCACGGTATTGTGGTCGCCGATTCCCAGTTATTCACAGGTTTTTTTGTCCCCTTGACCAGTCTCTTTTACGCTTCGAAAATGGGGCTCTCAATGCGCCTCCAAACCCTGGCCGAAGGTCGCTGGATCCTTGCGATTTTATTTTTTCTCGCGCTTGCCAGCTGGTTCTTCAGCGCTTGGTTGTCCCTGCTTTTTCTGCTCCTGATCTTCTACACGCTTTTCTTTTTTCGCGATCCAGATCGAAAAATTCCAGCTGATCCGAACGCGGTGGTCGCGGCAGCCGACGGCGTCATCAAAGATATTTGCGAAGTCGAGGAGACCGAGGTTTTGAAAGCGAAAATGCTTCGCGTCGGGATCTTCTTGTCGATCTTCGACGTGCATACCAATCGCGCGCCGGTGGATGGGCGTATCATCTACCGCCAACGTCGGACAGGACTTTGCCTCGACGCGCGTAGTCCTCATTGCTCGGAAAAGAATGAAGCGATGACGTGGGCGTTCGAAAATCCGCGGGCGACGCTCGTGGTCAGGCAGCTAACCGGTGCCGTCGCTCGGCGTATTGTGGCCTGGGCGGATGCAGGCGACGAACTTAGGAAGGGCGAGCGTTTTGGAATGATTCGCTTTGGCTCTCGAACGGAAGTATACTTGCCCCTCACGGCCAGCGTGCAGGTGAAAGTGGGCGAGCACGTGACCGGTGGGTCGACAATTATCGCGCGCCTCCCCGATTCATGAACGAACATCCATCCAAAATTTATCTCCTGCCGAATTTAATGACGGCCGGAAACTTGTTTTGTGGCTTCACCGCCACGCTCAAGATTTTGGAAGGCGCGCTTTTGCAAAGCACGAACGCGGATGCCGCGGCCGATCGCTTTCATGAAGCGATCTGGTTCATTCTCGGCGCTTTCGTTTTCGATTTTCTGGACGGGCGGCTGGCGCGTCTGGGAGGGCACGAAAGCTCCTTCGGTCGCGAATTTGATTCGCTGGCCGACGTCGTTTCGTTCGGCGTCGCACCCGCGCTTTTGGTTTACCGGATTGTGCTTCAGGAATTTCGAACCGCCTGCTGGATCATCGCGTTGATTTATCTCGCGTGCGGTGCGCTGCGTCTCGCCCGCTTCAACACCGCGTCGGCGAATCACGAACGAGAATCCACCATCAACGGCGGGAAGAATTTCACGGGCTTCCCGATTCCCGCTGCTGCCGGCTTGATTGCGTCGATCACGTTATTTTTGCTCTGGTTGGCTGAAGGCGAGCACCATCTCGGCAAATGGAAATTCGTTTTGCCGCCCCTCCTACTCTTCCTTTCCTTCATGATGTTCAGCCGTTTCCAGTACCCCAGTTTCAAGGCGATCAATTGGAAAACGAAAAAATCCATTCCGCGATTTCTGGTTATTTTCCTCGTCCTCATCTTTACGGCGATGAATTACGAATGGATGCCAGCTGTCCTGTTTCTCGCATATCTGCTTTACGGATTTCTGCGGCCGTGGCTGTCGCGCGAATGGCAGCGCGAAATTGAGGAAGAGATCGGCGAAGAAGGCTCCGAAGATCCGACCGAGCAGGCCTCGTAAGATCGACAGCTACTTGTTCAATCGCGCGAGAATTTCCGGGTCGCGCACATCTGCCCATTCGCCCGTCAGCTCGGGTGCTTGTACTTTCTTTCCAGATTGTGCGAGCTCGCGAATCGCGTCTGTCAGTTCGTATTCGCCGCGCGGCGATGGTTTCAATCTTGCAGTAAAATCAAAAATGCTCGGTCGAAAAGCATAAAGACCGGCGTTGTACCACGGACTTGTCGCTTCTCCCGGTTTTGATTTCTCGCGAAGATCGACAAGCTCCATGCGTTCGTTCAGAAAAACCGCGCCGCCTTTACTCACATCTTCGCCGCGCGTCACGCTGATAAGTGCTTCAACGTCGTCCGCAAGATCGACAATGCATTTGTAATTCGCGGGATCGACCAAAATATCTCCGTAAGCGAGAACAAATGGAGAATCGCCCACGAAATTTCGGGAAAGATCGACAACGCGCCCGGTCCCGTCTTGCGTGACCTGCGTCGCGTATTGGATGTCGATCTTATAGCGCGACCCGTCGCCGAAAAAATTCCGCACGGCCTCAGCGCGGTAGCCGATGATAATTAGAAACCTCCGAACACCGGCATCGCGCAAACCTTCAACGATATGTTGCAGAACCGGTTTGCCGCGCACCTCGATCATCGGCTTCGGTAACTCGGCGGTCAGTTCGCGCATCCGCGTGCCGCGACCGGCCGCCAGTACAACTGCCTGGTCGATCTTGGTCATTTTATCAGTCGGAATAACGGAGCGCGGTTTAAATTGAAACTCCACGCGTGCTCGCTGAGAGTCCCGCCGATGGCTGCTCTCCAATTCCTCAGCAAATATCGCGAGACCGGATTACTTTTGCTTCGTGCCAGTCTCGGTTTGATATTCATCATTCTAATCGCACCGATTTTGTGGAGCGGCCAGGGAAGCTGGGAGCATTTCGGATCGGCTGTGCGCCATCTCGATTTTCATTCGCACTACAAGTTTTGGGGATTCGTCGGCGCAATTGTCGGCTGCGCCGGCGCTGTGCTGATGATTCTCGGTTTATTTTTTCGAATCGGGGTGCTTTTTGCGCTCGTGGTCACGCTCGTTCACCTGGTCGCGGTCTGGCGCAGCCGCGGAGAATTTCTTGTTCGCTTGCCGGCGTTCGAGATGTCGATCTTACTTATCAGTTTACTTTTCATCGGCCCCGGCAAATACAGCGTCGACCAAAATTAAGAAGACGTCGTTTCTTTGGGCGACTCCGTTTTAGATGGCGTGATAATCAGCCCGGGCAAATTCGCCTGTTTGATCATATCGCTGACTTTCGCCACGTCCTGAGATTTGATCTGCGACCATTTTGCCAATTGCTCATCGAGCTGTTTGCTTAGGGTTTGAAAAACCTCCAGCTGCGGTTTGGTCGGCTCCGTCGAATCGCCAGCGTCAATGTAATGACTGAACGAATCAAAGCGTTCGTTCAACATGCTCGGGAACGCGAGATTTCCTTCCGATCCTTTCATGTTTACCTGAATCAGCTCCTTTTCGACGTCGGACATTTTGTGATCGAGATCGTCCGCCGCCGTGAGCGTTGGTTTCAGTTTTTCGTCATCTCCGAATCGCGTGTGGAGATTTTTGATCTGCCCTTTGACCTCACGAATCTCGTTGATTGCCTGGTGCAACTGCGAAATGCGATCATTTACTTGGGTTGCGAGCGCGAATTGTTTTTGCAACGCCGGCTCCGAGCCTTTGTTGCGCGGATCGATCACTACTTTCAACGGCACGGTCTGCGATTTGCCCGCGACCGTCATTTTCACCTGATAATCACCGGGCAAAGCGAGTGGACCCTTCGGACCGGTTCCGCTGTAGAAGGCGCCAGGAGTTTGCACCGGGTCATTGTAGCGCAAATCCCACGCGAACCGGCTCATTCCTTCATTCGCCGGAATTGTTTTCACGCGTTCGACCCGGTCGGGCCATTCCGGCGGCTGTTCGCCTTCTTTTTTCTCCTTATTCGAGAGATGCCGCACGACCTTTCCCTGCCCATTGAGAACATCAAGCGTCACTTCATCTTTCGGCGCGGTCTTGAGATAATAGTCGATCATCGCGCCCGCGGGCGGGTTGTCGCCGACTGGCTGGCGTTTGTCGAATTCCTCCGGGTAATGCAAACGCAACGCGGTTTCCGGTTGATAAAGAATGAAATCTGAATTGGCCGATTGCGCGCTCAACTGCCGAAGCGGCGTAAGATTGTCCAGCACCCAAAACGCTCGGCCGTGAGTTCCGACTACCAGATCGTCGTCTTTGACGACTAAGTCGTGAACTGGCGAGCGCGGCAGATTCAACTGCAACGGCTGCCAGTGCGCACCGGAATCAAACGAAACGTAAACGCCCAGCTCGGAGCCGGCATAAAGCAGTCCGGCCTTCTTCGGATCCTCACGCACTGCGTGCACGAACGCGCCATCCGGAATTCCGTTAACGATCGACGTCCAGGTCTTGCCGAGATCGGCCGTCTTAAAAATGTAAGGCTTGAAATCGTCCAGCTTGTGTCGATCGATCGCGGCATAAGCGGTCTTGCCGTCGTGCGGCGACGCTTCGATTGAATCGACCGTGCTCCATTCCGGCATTTTCGGACTGACATTGGTCCAGTGCGCGCCGTCATCCGTGCTGACATGAATCAGTCCGTCGTCTGATCCAGCCCAAAGCGTTCCTTTGTCCACCGGCGACTCAGTTAACGCAAAGATCGTGTCATAATATTCGACCGACGTGATGTCGTTCGTTAGCGGACCGCCGCTCGGTTGCTGCTTCGTCTTGTCGTTGCGCGTCAGATCTTCGCTGATCTTTGTCCAACTCTGGCCGTGATCCGCCGATTTAAAAACGCATTCCGCTGCGGTGTAGATGACATCCGGATTGTGGGGCGAAAGCAGGAGCGGAGACACCCATTGGAAGCGATGCGCCAGATCCACCGCGCCGCGCCCGGAATTGTCCAGGGGTAGCGGACTGATGTCCTGGTCGTCTTCCCTGGTTTTATTGTAGCGCGCGATATAGCCCTCGCTGTTCGAATAAATGATGTGCCAATCGCGCGGGTCGGGAATCACGAACCCGCACTCGCCGCCTCCGGCCGGATACCAATCCTCGCGGCCGATCACGCCCGAGTCAGTCCGGCTCGCGATGCAAACGTTCGAGTTGTCCTGTTGTGCGCCATAAATGTGATACGGAAATGCGTTGTCGACCGCAACGTGATAGAACTGCGCCGTCGGCTGGTTGTTTTGCGTGGTCCAGCTTTTTCCGCCGTCGATCGAAATGCTCGCACCGCCGTCGTTTGCGTTGCCGATGCGATTCGGGTTTTGCGGATCGATCCAAAGACCGTGGTGATCGCCGTGGCGAGCCGGAAGCAGATTAAATGTTTTGCCGCCGTCGACTGATTTGAAGGCGCCCGTGTTTAAAAGATAAACCGTGTCCGCCGATTTCGGGTCGGCGTAAACTTTGCTGAAGTACCATGCGCGCTGGCGAAAGCGGCCATCATCGTTCACCCGGGTCCATTTTTGGCCGGCATCATCCGAGCGAAACAAGCCGCCTTCTTTCGCTTCGATGATTGCATAAACGCGATTCGAATCCGCACCCGAGACCGCCACGCCAATTTTCCCCAAAATTCCTTCCGGAAGACCGCTTCCTTCCAGATGTTTCCAAGTCGCGCCGTTATCTTCCGAGCGATACAACCCGCTGCCCGCTCCTCCGCTCGAAAAAAACCACGGCTGGCGTCGCGCCTGCCAGAGCGACGCAAAAACAATGTTCGGATTATGTGGATCGAACACCACGTCGATCCCGCCCGTGTTTTCGTCTTTACTCAAAACTTTCGTCCACGTTTTGCCGCCATCGCCTGTCCGGAAAATTCCGCGTTCCTGATTTGGGCCGAACGCGTGTCCGAGGGCAGCCACCAACACCACGTCTGCATTTCTTGGATCGACAATCAACGCGCCGATTTGGCGGCTGTCTTTTAATCCGATATTTTTCCAGGTCTTGCCGGCGTCGATGGATTTGTAAACGCCGATTCCATAAGTCGTGTTGCCGCGAATTGCTGCTTCACCAGTTCCAACGTAGACGACATTGTGATCCGACGGAGCGACCGCGATCGCGCCGATGGACGAAATATCTTCTTTGTCGAAAAGGGGCGTCCAATTCTGGCCGCCATCGGTCGTTTTCCAAACTCCGCCCGCAACCGCGCCGAAATAATAGGTGTCCGGTTCGCCGGGAACGCCTTCAATCGCGAGGGCGCGACCGCCGCGGAACGGTCCGATTTGGCGCCATTGCATCCCGTTAAACAATTTTTCGTCGATTGCGCCGGGCGGCGCTGGTTTGGGAGATGTCGTCGGCGAACCCCTGGGTGACGGCGTCTGGCCGCCTTCTTTCGGCGGTGGAGTAACCGCAAAGGTGTCGAAACAAACAAAAACGAGCGCCGCCGAGAACAGAAAACGCAAAGTGGACGAAATCATCCGCTTAAGGTGAAAAGCTTGCCGCGCTCTTCAACTGGAATCGCGCAAACAGATCAGCGCTCGGTTGCGCGCACGGCCAGAATGTAGGCGATCACCGCATCGCGCTCCGCGGGCTTCAAACTCGCGCGATGCGACATACTGTTCACAATCTCGATCCAATCTTTTGTCGTGTAACGCCACATCGCCGGAAGCGTGTGGCATTCAATGCAGCGATGAACAAAAAGTGTGCGGCCTTCGTGCAGCTTCGCCAGGCTTGTCGTGTTTGCCCGCCGTGGAGGGAGCGAAGGCCTGCCCTGAGCGTCAGTCGAATGGGTCGAAGGATCGACATCTTGCCTTCGCGAATTCGCCGACGCCATTTTCGCTGTAACTGGCGGAACGTAATTGGTCGATTCGCAGCTCGCTAATTGCGAGATACTAATCAGTGACAAAGTCAGAACTAGTCGCGGCACCCTCGCCAGTCGCTTCGCGTCTTCCTCTCCCTCAGGCTGAGGGAGAGGATTGAGGTGAGGGTTCGTCATTATCCGCATTTTAAAAACCAAGCCCGAAAATCGTGCGCAATTGAAAATCCGCCTCATCCGGTGTGTCGGTGGCTTGGGCGAGAGCGGTGACAGTTACAAACCAGCTTTGGTGACGATACGAAATGTTCGGGCCGGCAAAAACATTTCTGATTTTTTCGTCGTCACGCCAATCCGGGAACACAAACTCGTGCAAAAATTCGATTCCGATCGAAAGTCGCGGCGAGATTTCATAACTCGCGCCGACTGCCTCCTGCAATTCGCCGTTTTGTTCTTCCAGTCCTTTTTCTTCCCATTCAGCTTCCACGGTCGCGTTGTAATCCAGAATCCAGCGTCCAAAATTCTTTTGCGCGATCAATTTCGATTCTGATTCGAAATGCTGGCGCGCAACGCTGATCTCCTGGTAAAGCGAAATGCCGACGGGATCGACGACCGGGTTCGATACGTTGTAGATCAGTTCTACCGCGCCGCCGTTGTACTCAAATCCGCCGTCGCTGTGATGGCTCCAATCGAGCGGATAAATTCCAAGTTGGAGCCGGTCAGTGATTCCAACTTCGATTTCTTCGCGAATAAACACGTCGTTCCAACCGGCGCCGTGCGCCCAGGTCACTCCGTTCTCGAGCTCAATACTGCCCGGCGGGGCTGTTGGCGCTTCATATAAATAAGTAAAATGGCGGACTCCAGCGAAAACGCACATCGCCGGCAACGCCAGGAATAAAGTCGATAGCGTCAATTTTTTCATCGAAGGAGCGGCGCGTTTTAAGTCCTGTAGGGGAAGCCGTTGGCTTCCCGATTCACCGAGATGGGACGCTAACAGCGTCCCCTACAGTATTGTTTCATTCGCGTCAGTGAACGGGCTGCAGTTCTTCGGCGACTGCCTCGCGTGCTTCGGCTTTCGCCTCTCGAACAGGCTCTTCGATCGCCGGCCTCCCGCCAAAATGGCGGGCTGCGTAGTACGATCCGATCACCAAGACAGCGGCGATGAATTGCGCGATCAGGGTTTCGTAAGTCGGGAACACCGAGAACCACATTCCCATCCAGCGCGGGATCATCGGAACGAGCGACGCAATCGGCGTGGTCGAGATCCAATGTGCGAGCTGCATCTCCTGCGCTTGTTCGCCAACCATCACCAGCAACACCACGCCGAGTAGAATGCCGGTTGTGATAAGCATTTTGCGATAAGGAAGCTTTTGCTGAAGGACAAACGTCAACACCGCCACGATTCCGGAGAGCGCTATTCCGAGAAGAGCGCCTTTCAATACCACGCCGCCGCCGAGCCGGAGATTGTAGCTCTGCAAAAACAGAACGACTTCAAATCCTTCGCGGTAAAGGGAAGTGAATCCGAGAAGGATCAATCCCCAGAGCAACGAGCGTTTCGCAATTTCGTGGCCGTTTTCGAGCAGCGCTTTGCGACGGCGATTGTGCGCGCGGATCCAACCGCCCCAATAAATTTTGTGGAAGAACCAATTCATAATCACGAGCAGCACCACGACGGCAAGAAGTCCGGTCGCGGCTTGCAAATCGAGTGCGCGCATGTTGTCGCTCAGTGAATCGACAATGCGCACCGCGATGAACCACGTGATCAGTGTTGCACCGAACGCGACGCCGGCGCCAACCGCCACCGGCTTTCGATGCGCGCGTTTCGCGCCGGTCATGCTGGCGGTGATCGCCGCCAGCACGAGGATGCATTCGAGTCCTTCACGAAAAACAAGAATACCGATATCGAGAAACGCGACCGTCGGACTCGTGTTCGGTTGGGTCGGATCCGGCGCGCCGTGCGCGGTGATTCCTTGCCACACGATCATCGCGACGACCCCGATCGCAGCCGTGAAAATACCGATCCCAAAAATGACACGCCACGAACGATCGACCTGGCGCAAAGCAGTCGCACTCACAGGTAAATCCTAACACAGTCGTAACCTGGCTGCTGCCGGTCGGTTGCGTTTTTTTAGCGGCGATTTGCGCCACTCAGATTCCCCACGAAGGACACGAAGCACACAGAGTTTTCGACAGAATTAACAGAATGAACCGAATAGGCAGTCCGGAATTCTGAAGATTCTGCCCATTCTGTCTAGTTTTACTCTGCGACCTCCGCGATCTCCGCGGTTATGGCCCAATCGTACCCAACAAATTAGCTTCAATATCAATTCCAACGAAGATTACACGTCGTAGTACATCGAGAACTCGTACGGGTGTGGCCGTAGACGCAGAGCGTCGTATTCCTTTTGTTTCATGTCGATCCAGTTCGCGATGAAGTCGGCGTTGAAGACGTCGCCGCGGAGCAGGAAGGAATGATCGGCCTGGAGCGCTTCGATCGCGCCGCGGAGTGAATCGGGTACGCTCGCGATCTGCGCGAGTTCTTCCGGCGGCAGATCGTAGAGATTTTTGTCGAGCGGATCGCCGGGATCGAGGCGGTTCTGGATTCCATCGAGGCCAGCGAGCAAGAGCGCCGAGAATGCGAGATATGGATTCGCTGCCGCATCGGGCGTGCGGAATTCGATCCGTTTTGCTTTCGGACTCGGCGAATAAGTCGGAATCCGGATCGCGGCGGAACGATTGCGCGCGGAGTACGCGAGATTGACCGGCGCTTCGAATCCGGGCACGAGCCGTTTGTAACTGTTGGTAGTCGGATTTGTCAGGCAGGTGAGCGCGGGCGCGTGTTTCAGAATGCCACCGATGAAAAACAACGCCAGGTCGCTCAGCCCGGCGTAACCGTTGCCGGCGAAGAGCGGTTTGTCGCCGTTCCAAAGCGAGATGTGCGTGTGCATGCCCGAGCCGTTGTCGGCGAAGAGCGGCTTCGGCATGAACGTGACCGTCTTATTGTGCTTCTTGGCGACGTTGCGCAGGATGTATTTGTAATATTGCAGGTTGTCGCCCATGCGCTTGAGCGGCGCGTAGCGAATGTCGATCTCGGCCTGGCCGGCGGTCGCGACTTCATGATGCTGGCGCTCGATTGGAACGCCGGCGCGCTCGAGCTCGATGCACATTTCGTTGCGAATGTCCTGCAACGAATCCATCGGCGAGACCGGGAAATAACCTTCCTTCGGTCGAATCTTGTAACCGAGGTTGGGAAATTCTTCGCGTGGGCTGTTCCAATGCCCCTCGATGCTATCGACGCGGTGCATTGACGAATTGCCGTCGTAACTGAATCGGACATCATCAAAGATAAAGAACTCCGCTTCCGGTCCGAAGAAGGCGGTGTCGGCAATTCCGGTGCTCTTTAAATAAGCTTCCGCCTTTTCGGCGACGCCGCGCGGGTCGCGGTCGTACGGCTCACGCGTGATCGGATCGACGATGGTGCAAATCAAACTCAGGGTCGGCTCGGCGTTGAAGATGTCGATCCAAGCGGTCGTCGGATCGGGAATAACGAGCATGTCGGAAGCGTTGATGACTCTCCAACCGCGGATGCTCGAGCCGTCGAACCCGAGGCCGTCGGTAAAAATTTCTTCGTCGTATTCGGTGAGAGTGGTGGTGAAATGCTGCCAGGTGCCGAGCAAGTCGGTGAACTTGAAGTCGATCAATTTCACGTCGTTGTCTTTGATCATTTTACTGACGTCGGATGCAGTTTTGTCTTTGGCCATTGGGTGTTGAGGAGTTGGGTAGTTAGTTGTTGAAGAATTGTGAATATCCGGGCGGGTTATTCACAAAAACCGCTGAAAACAAAAAGAGCCGAGACAACCCATTTGGCAATGGGCTGAATGCGGCTCGCGTAATCACACTGCTTTTTCGCCGATCTCTTCCGTGCGAATGCGAATCGCGTGTTCGACCGGAAGCACAAAAACTTTTCCGTCACCGATCTTGCCGGTCTTGGCCGCGCCCACGACGGCGGCGACAGCCTTCTCCACCATGTCGTCCGCGAGCACGACTTCCACTTTCACTTTGGGTAGAAAATCGACTGTGTACTCGCTGCCACGATAGATTTCAGTGTGGCCTTTCTGGCGGCCGAATCCTTTCACTTCAGTTACGGTCATGCCTTCAATGCCCAGCTCGGCCAGGGCTTCCTTGACCTCCTCGAGCTTGAACGGCTTGATGATCGCTTCCAGTTTTTTCATGTCGATCTAATCGCGTTCGCTTCATTCGAAGCCGAGCGCGGCACGCGCTTCCTTACCAACGCGATGTTGCGATTGCAAACAAGAAATTTTCGCAATCATGCGCGGAAATTTTTTGCGAAATTTTGCGGCTGTCTATACTAAGTTGATGCCGCGCGATTCGTTCGTTCACCTCCACCTTCACACCGAATACTCGCTGCTCGACGGTGCGGTGCGAATGAAGGAGCTGATGCAAAAAGCGGTCGAATTCGGCATGCCAGCCGTAGCGGTGACCGACCACGGCAATCTATTCGGTGCGATCGAATTTTATCAGGAAGCAACGCGCGCCGGGATCAAGCCGATCATTGGTTGCGAGGCTTACGTCGCGCCGCGCTCGCACAAGGAGAAGGCGAGCTCGCTGCGGGAAGCGGCTTATCACTTCACTTTGCTGGCCCAAAACGACAACGGCTACCGCAACCTTGTCAAACTGATCTCGACCGCCCATCTCGATGGATTTCATTACCGGCCGAGGATCGACAAAGAGTTGCTGGCCCAACATTCGGCGGGGCTGATCGGGCTGAGCGGATGTCTCGCAGGCGAGGTGAACTCAGCGATTCAGTCGGACAACATCGACAAGGCGAAGCAAGCCGCCGCCGAATACCGTGACATTCTGGGCCCCGAAAATTTTTTCATCGAGCTGCACGATCACGGGATGGACGAGCAACGGCGGTGCAACGCGGTGCTTCCAAAGATTGCGAAAGACCTTGGCCTCGGCCTGGCCGCGGCGAACGACGTCCATTTTTTGCGTCGTGACGATCATGACGCGCACGACGTTATGCTTTGCATCGGCACCGGGAAAATGGTGCAGGACGAAAGCCGGATGCGTTACACGCCGGAACTATATTTCAAATCGCCGGCAGAAATGCGCGCACTGTTCAAGGATTTCCCTGAAGCAATCGCTAACACACTCGCGATTAGCGAGCGCTGCAATGTGTCGATCGAGTTCGGTAAATCGAAATATCCAGAATATCCGGTGCCGGAAGGACAAACACGGGAAGGTTATTTGCGCGAGCTTTGTTACAAAGGTCTGGAAGAGCGCTACGGCGAGCGCGCCAAGATCGACAATCAACTGCGCGAGCGCCTCGCTTATGAACTAGGCGTGCTCGAGAAAACGGGATTTGTCAGTTACATCCTGATCGTTTGGGATTTCATTCACTTCGCCAAAGGGCGTGGAATTCCGGTCGGACCAGGCCGCGGATCGGCCGCGGGATCGCTCATCGCTTATGTGCTCGGGGTCACCGATATCGATCCGTTGCAGTACGGGTTGCTCTTCGAACGCTTTCTCAATCCGGATCGGGTGTCGCCGCCGGACATCGATGTCGATTTTTGCGAAGCGCGCCGTGGAGAAGTCCTCGAATACGTGCGGCAAAAATACGGCGAGCGTCGCGTCGCTCAGATTATCACTTTCGGCAAATTGAAGGCGAAAAGCGTAGTGCGCGATGTCGGACGCGTGATGGGGATGAGTTATCGCGATGCGGACCGCATCGCGCGCATGATTCCGAATGAGCTCAATATCACCCTCGATTCGGCGGCGGAAAAAAATTCGGAATTGAAGCGCGCCGTCGCGACCGAGCCGCAAACGAAGCAGCTCTTCGAGTACGCAAAGATACTCGAAGGATTATCACGCAACGCTGGGGTCCACGCGGCCGGCGTTGTCATCGCCGATCGTGATTTGTCCGATTACATCCCGCTCTGCCGCGATGTGAAAGGCAACGACGTGATCAGTCAGTATCCAATGGGCCCGCTGAACGATCTCGGTCTGCTCAAGATGGATTTTCTCGGGTTGAAAACACTGACCGTAATCGAGGACACGCTGGCGTTGATCCACAAACGCGAGCCGGCGTTTTCACTCAAAGACATCCCGCTCGATGACGCGGCCTCGTTCAGTCTCTACAACCGCGGCGAAACGATTGGTTTGTTCCAGATGGAATCCGGCGGGATGACAAATTTGTCGAAACAATTCGAGGTCAAGAAGCTCGACGACATCATCGCATTGATCGCGCTTTATCGGCCGGGGCCGATGGAACTGATTCCTGAATACGTAAGAGCGAAGAAGGGAGTCACCCCGATTAAATATTTGCATCCGCTGCTGGAAGAAATCTGCGCCGACACCTACGGGGTCATGATTTACCAGGAGCAAGTGATGGCGGCAGCGAGCAAACTCGCCGGCTACTCGCTCGCGCAAGCTGATCTACTTCGCCGCGCGATGGGCAAAAAAGACAAGAAAACCATGGCGAAAGAGCGCAGCAATTTCATTGAAGGTTGCGCGCGCACTAACAAGATCCCGGGGAAAAAAGCCAACGCCATCTTCGATTTGCTCGAAAAATTTGCCGGCTACGGCTTCAACAAAAGCCACAGCGCGGCTTATGGCGTGATCAGTTATCAGACGGCCTATTTGAAGGCGCACTATCCGGTCGAGTTCATGGCCGGACTGTTGAGCAACGAAATCAACAACACCGATAAAATTTCGGTGTTCGTCGGCGAATGCAAACGAATGGGAATTTCGATTTTGCCGCCGGACATCAATAAGAGCGGTTTGAAATTTGTTCCCGAAACGCAGGACGGCAAGATGGCGATTCGCTACGGACTGGCTGCAATCAAAAACGTTGGCGAAGCCGCGATGGCGATGTCGATCCAGGAACGGGAGCGGGCAGGGGGTTACACTTCGCTGGAAGATTTTTGTGGAAGGATCGGAACGCGCATCGCCAATCGCAAAATGCTGGAAAGCCTGGTTAAGGCCGGCGCATTTGATTTTGTTGGACGCGACCGCGCGGAACTTTTTGCCTGCATCGACGAATCACTTTCCTGTGCCGCCGCAGCGCAGCGCGATCGCACCGTCGGACAAGTTTCATTGTTCGACGAAGCGACCCATGCCGCGACGACCAAAAAGCGCGTCGTGACGCCGTGGGGCGATCACGAAAGGCTCTCTTACGAAAAAGAGCTCCTTGGATTTTATGTGAGCGGACATCCGCTCGACGCTTATGCCGATCTCCTCGCGACGAAAAATTATCAACCAATTGGTTCGTTAGGCAATCTGGACGACCGCTCGCAGTTCAGAATCGGCGGTGCGATTGTTCAAGTTGAAAAGAAATTCACGCGCAGAGAGGGCAAACCATTCGCGGTGGTGTGGGTCGAAGATCAGACTGGCGCGCTTGAGGTCGTGGTCTGGAACGACGTCTACATTACAGTTTCGGAAATTCTCGTCCCCGGTCGAGTGGTGGAAGTACGCGGAACAATCGACACCCGCGGCGATCTGCTGCGCGCGACCGCGCAAAAAATAAAAGTGCCGAGCGCGGACAAACCAAACGGCGCATCGAACGGGATTGAAAGATCGACATCCGCCGAAAGTGAGCCGGCCGTGCTCCTGCAGTTTTCGCCGGCGACGACGACTGAAGAATTGCGCGAAGTGCGCGAACTTCTGGCCAGCTCACCTGGCCACCGCCGAGTGCAACTTCTTTTCGATCGGCCCAATGGCGAACCGTTGCGTGTCGAGGCCGGCTCAGAATTGCGTGTCGAGCTGACCCGCGATTTGGAGCAGAGACTAATGCGCTGGTTGGTAACAACGAAATCCGAGCGGCGCACTGTCCCGCTCGATTCTGCGGCCTAACGGCGCCGTTTCTGTTTGCGGGCGCTGGGTGGCGAAGGTTGCGGCCGCGGAGGCACGCCGATATTAAAGGCTTCGCCTTGCGGCGTGGTCCCGGCACAGAAATGGAATTCCCTCGCCGATTGAGTAGTGATGGGCGCGACCGAGGCAGTTCCGTTTTCTTTTAACGCCACCTTCCAGTTGTCACCGAACAAGTTGCCCCGGAACTCGAGCTCTTCGATCGTTGGCGCAAGCGTGACATCGACTGGCACGATCTCGATTCGGCGCACACAATCCTGAACACTCGCGCTGGTGTCAAAAATCGGAGTCGCACTCGAAATTCTTACAACAACATCTTTGCTGTAGCGGAAATCAACTTCGCCCTTCAACGAAAGATCGACATCCTTGGTCGCGGCATTCAGGAACTCGAGCGCGCTGTGGTCGCCGCTAAAAGTCATTCGTCCACTCGCGCGGATCAGATCGAGCGGCGCATTTTGCAGGACTCCGTTGAGCAGCTGCACTTCGCCAGCGATGCCCGGATGCTCGAGGTTCTGACTGAGAGAGATCGTTCCGCTCAAGATTCCTTCATTGAAAATTGCCGGATGCAGAAATTGAGGAGCGCTGGCGAGGACGACCGCGGGAAAACGAATGGTCGCCTCCAGCGGGGACGCCAGGAATGTTTTCCAGTCCTGGCCGATTTTTAATGAAAATTTCGCCGCCAAATCGACCGGACTCGATCCGGGCAAAGTGAAAACGGCCTGCGTGTCCCACGAACCGGAAGAGATTTTGGTGTTAAGCTGGACCGGAATGGCCGCTCCATTCGAGTTGGCGCCACCGAGTAAGAAATATTCGGATGCATCGCCAACCTTTGCCTCCATGCTGCCGGAGTAATTATTGTCGTGCGAGATGTCGATTTTGCCTTGCGCGCGGATGAAATCTTTTTTGCGCACCAGCTCGAACTGCTCGAGCTCGAGCGCATCGGCTTTCAGGTTAATTTTCGCCGTTAGCCGGTCGATTTGTCTCTTAAACAGGGACAACGAGTTTCCGCTGGCGGTAAGGAATCCGCCGACTTTGCGCTCCCGGGCGTTGAGCGTTCCTTCGATTGCGATCGCGCCTGCGAAATCGCGTGGGCCGGCGCCGAAAAGTTCCGCGAATTGTCCGAGATCAGTGACCTTTCCCAGGATTTGGCCGCGAAAATCGGGATTGAGCCAGTCGGCCGATTTGGAGGGGATGGCGCCTTCCCCGCTCATGCTGAGTTCGTTCTGGCGCTGTTTGATGTAGAGCTGTTGAAGCTGGATCTGCCGATTGTAAAAAATCGCGCCGAGCATAATCACGTCGGCGGCGCGATTATGCCAGCTCAGTCCGTTCAGTTCAGTCCAAACGGAAGCGGTTCCGAGCATTGGATCTCGCGGATCGCCACGAAAAGTGAAATTGCAGGCGCGCAGTGAACCGCCGAGCCGATCGGTGAATCCAAGGGCCTCGGAAGTTTGCGCGAGCGAAATGCCACTGGCGGTGCCGGCAACATTCCAGATCGAATGCTCTCCCGGCCATTCGTTGGAAATGCTTGCGCGAATTTTGCCGCCAAGAACGTCGAGATCAAATTGGAGATCGGCGCGTTCTTTTTCAAGTCGCGACAAGTCGATGGTGATGGACTGAAGATCGAGGCCACGGGCGAGATTCATCCCACCGACAGTGAGACGATCTTCCTGCCATTTAGTCGCGCCGCGCAATTGCGAAAAGGTTTGTCGCAGTAACGGCGATGTGATCGTGAATTCGCCAGCGGAGAACCGGCCGGCTTCGATTTGATTCCCGGAAATCGATGCATTACGCAGAAGGACGACGTTCGGACCGTTTTCAACTCTCAAATCGAGATGGCCGATATCGAAATTGACCGGAAGTAACGTTTGCAGCGCCGTCCAATTGAAATGCGCTGGCCGGACGCTTTGCGAGTAATCGCGGCGAATTTCAGCGCGCGCTCTTTGGATCGACAACGTCCGAACGCCGTCGCCACGGCCGGTCAGGATTTTTGCAAGACTCGGATGAAGAATCGTCTGCTCAGCGTTGAGCTCGATTTGAGTTGCAGCGCCCGGCTTACTTGTGACCCGGATGCGCACGATTGAAACAGGTCGGAGAAGGGGCGCGGAGATTTTGCCAAGCTCGATTTTCAACTGCTGACGATGCGCCTGCCAGTGCAACCACAGCCGTAGCCCATTAGAAACAACAAACGGGGCGAAGACGATCGTGCCCAGCAGCACGATCAAAGTGGCGAGCGAGATCAACAACAGACGATTTTTGGGCATCCGCGCCCACTGCTTTAACGGCAAATCCGCTGCAGGCAAAGCAGCTTCGCAAATTATCCTACTGATTGGTGACCGGCGATTCGACCCGGGCCGCGTTTGTGAAGACAAGCTTCAGAGCCTGGCGGGCGCGGATTCGTTTGGTCAATTGACGCTGCAATTCCTTTTCCGCTTCCGCGGGTAATTCTATTTCCATCGCCTGACGGCGCGCCATTTCCGGAAGCTGAGCGAGTTCATTCTCGAGATCCGCGCCGGTGATCCGGTTCCAAAGACCATTTTCGAGCCTGAGCACATCCACGTGCTTTTCCTCGATCCCGACAATTTCGGCATGCGGAAGTTGGATCAAGATTTCGTCAGGACGCACATCAACCGCCACATCCTGTCGCAAATCGAAGCCCGCTTTTACGATAAACGTTCCGCTTAACTTGATCCGTTTGGAGCTGCCGGCCCAGCTATGCAGAAATTCCCGTTTTACCTTCAACTGCCGCGTGAGGATCGCCAGTTCAGCCGTGGACGTCGCTTGATCGACCACAGTCCGGTTGTTGACCGTGATCCGCGGTTGCAAATGCGCGATGTCGATGAAAGCGGAACGCAAATCTTTTCCGAGCCGCTCCAAGTCTTCCGTCCCCTGACCGATGGTGCGCGCGGGCCACGTTTCCAACCGCACGAAAATGAGAACGACTGCCGCCGTGACAATCAATACAACTAATGTCAACGCGACTGGCCAAGAGAAGCGTCCCGATGTTTCTGGCTGCAACATTGGATGTTGGATATTCGACGTTCGGCCTTGGGTGTTATCTTCAATTCAACCCCAAAAAAGTACCGCCCCCCACGCCCGATGGGCGTGAAGGGCGGCTGTTCCCCCCAGAACAATCTTCCAAATCTGGCCAGCTACTACCCGAGCTTAAACGTTGTCGCAACAAAAATTTCTATAAATTGTACCGGCTCTCTTAGGAGGGCCTGGTGGACGAAGTAAGGATGTCGATCTTAAGGGTCGCTCGTTTCCCTTGGCATCGCGAACAATCTCCGGACACTTGCGGAATCTGACGATGCGCGTTTTACTTTTATATGCGCAATTTGCGTCCGGAAAAACCGCGCAGCCTCGCCGGATCCCTCCTGGTCGCGCATCCGAATATGCTCGATCCAAACTTTCGGCGCGCGGTTCTTTTTATTTCGGCGCACGATCCGGATGACGGCGCGATTGGGGTGATTATTAATCGGCCACTGGACAAAAGCGTGGCGGATTTGGTGAGCGAAACACCACCGCAGAATCTGGCGGATGTCCCGGTTTTTTTTGGCGGCCCGGTCGGGAATAATCAGTTGATGCTGGCAGCATTCGAATGGCACAAGGGCGAAGGCCTTAAATTAAATCAGCAATCACTCAACGCCGACGAACCTGTCGCGGGCGCTGCCGATGGCGCGCCTTCGATCTTCGCGTTTCTCGGTTATGCCGGGTGGAGCGCCGGACAACTTGAGGCCGAGATGAAAGAAAAAGCGTGGATCGTGCAAAAGCCCAGCCGTGCTGCTTTAAGATCGGAGCGGCTCTCGCGGCTTTGGTTCGACATCATGAACCGGCTCGGTCCCTGGTACCGAATGCTTGCCGCCGCGCCGGACGATCCGTCGCTCAATTGAGTGACGAGTGAGATGTGACGAGTGACGCGTCACGGATGTTTTGTCTTGTCACTTGTCACTCGCCACTTATCACTTGCTGAGTGGTCATCGGCATTCCCAAAGAAATTAAAGAACAGGAACAGCGCACCGCGCTCGTCCCTTCGGCGGCGGAGCTGTTGACGAAACGCGGCCACACTGTGCTGGTGGAGAAAAGCGCCGGCGTCGGATCTGGTTATCCGGACGAGGAATATCGAAAAGCCGGTGCGGAGATTGTCGATCTTGCCAAAGATGTTTTCGCGCGCGCCGACATGATCGTGAAAGTGAAGGAACCGCTCCCAGCTGAATTTCCGCTTTTGCGCAAAGGACAGATTCTTTTTACCTATCTTCATCTCGCCGCAAGCAAAGCGCTCACCGACGCGCTTCTCAAATCCGGCGTGACTGCCGTTGCCTACGAAACCATTCAGGTCGGCAATCGTCTGCCGTTACTTGAGCCGATGAGCGAAATCGCGGGGCGCATGTCGGTGGTGATGGGAGCGTATTTTTTGGCGAAGCATAATGGTGGCAGCGGCGTTTTGCTTGGCGGGGTACCGGGAGTGTTGCCCGGGCGCGTTGTTGTTATTGGCGGCGGCACTGCCGGTGTGAACGCGGCGCGGATGGCGACCGGGCTCGGAGCGGACGTGACAATTCTCGAAGTCGATCTTGAGCGAATGCGATTTCTCGACATCACCATGGGCAGCGCGCACACGCTTTATTCGAGCGAGTCGCATCTGCGCGAGCTTATGCCGAATGTCGATCTCCTGATCGGAGCTGTCCTCGTCCCGGGAGCGAAAGCGCCAAAACTGATCACGCGCGCGATGTTGAGGGCGATGAAAGCGGGCAGCGTCCTCGTGGACATTGCCATCGATCAAGGCGGCTGCGCCGAAACATCGCGGCCAACAACGCATTTGCAGCCGACGTATGTTGAAGAGCGCGTCACGCACTATTGCGTCGCCAACATGCCGGCGGCGTACGCGCGCACGGCAACGCAAGCGTTGACCAATATCACCTATCGTTACGTCGAATTACTTGCGGATCTCGGATTGGACGAGGCGTGTAAAAAACAGCCCGCGCTGATTGGCGGTATCAACACCCGAGACGGCAAGCTGACGTGTCGGGCAGTAGCCGAGGCGCATGGACTGAAATACGAGGCGCCTTTGTAAATCGCACAGCCGAATTGCATTCTTGCCGCGAAACATTATGTGACGGAGTTTTTCCAACTATGAAGAAATACCTTTGCATCCTGGTGGGCGCCGCACTTCTCGCGGCTTGCGAACAGAAAACTGAAACCGCCGCGCCGGCGACAAGCGCTTCCCCCGAAGCGACCACTGGCACGACGACTGCGAGTCCTTCGCCGACCCCTTAAATAACTAGCATCCAAATACGTCCAACACTTACATGAACAAATACATCTGCCTCTTAATGGGTGCCGTGTTTTTGGCGGCTTGTGAGCAAAAGGAGACGACGGTAACCAATCCGCCTGCCGAAAAGACGGAGAAGAAGGAGACGAACACCACAATCGTCAATCCGTCGCCCGCCACCAAGACCGAGACGAAGACGGACATCAACGTCAACAC
>QHPY01000177.1 GCA_003219215.1 Verrucomicrobiota bacterium
GGCCGCGCAAGCTATGAGCAGTTGGAAGCTGAGTGGTTGCGTCTGGCCAAGCGCGCTTCTATTCTAACGACTCCATGCTAAAAGTTTTACGTGGGGTGATTCGATTTTATCAACTGACAATTTCGCCCCTGCTCTCGACGCTGGGCGGTCCTGGATCGGGTTGTCGCTTTGAGCCGACCTGCTCGCATTATTTTTTAGAGGCGGTCGAAACGCACGGCATTATCTCAGGGGGCTGGCTCGGTTTAAAACGTTTGGCGCGCTGTCATCCGTGGGGCGGCTCCGGACAAGATCCGGTCCCGAAACAAATTTGCGCTCGAAGGGTTGCCAACTCGCTGGTCTGTGAATAACGGGCGCCACCAATTTTATGGATCTAACCGCGTGGATCGTCGTTATACT
>QHPY01000189.1 GCA_003219215.1 Verrucomicrobiota bacterium
ATTTTCCACCGCTGTTTCCAACGGGACAGCGACGGACCGTTCCTTCCGCGATACCGTGGAATTGGCTGGCTCTGGCGGCTGCGATCATTTGCGCCGCGATCATAACCTTTAACTTGATGCCGAGACTGCAGCGGCCGGGCAGTGACCAGTTTCTCGCGACGCAGCTCATCGCCAGTCATGCGCGTTCGCTTATGGCAAACCATCTCACCGATGTCGCTTCCTCCGACCAGCACACGGTAAAACCGTGGCTGGACACCAAGCTCGATTTTGCTCCCCCGGTTGTCGATCTTTCCAGCGAGGGATTTCCTCTGATTGGCGGCCGCCTCGATTATTTGGATAACAGGCCAGTGGCGGCGTTGGTTTACGAACGGCGCAAACACTTCATCAATCTGTTTGTTTGGCCAGCAGCGTCGGACGCGTCCAAAGCTCCGAAAACGATAACGCGCCAGGGATATCAGCTTCTGCACTGGGCTGATTCGGACTTTAACTACTGGGCCGTTTCCGACGTTAACGTTAACGATTTGCAGACTTTTAAGCAGCAGTTCGCAACGCGGACGTCGCATCATTAACTGCATCTTGGTCGTTCGTCGGACGATTCTACACTAGCTCATCGGCAATAGTCGCGCCCTGATCCGTCGAATCGGAGCGATTCTTTCCGCGACTTCCTCGGTGCGAAAACCGTCTCCCTCAAGCGGGAATATTCACTCACCAAATCGGTATGAATTGGTGGAGGCAATCAAACAATGAAAACAAATCACAAAGAGACTCACAGTTACGGATCGAGGTTCACTCCAGTTCTCCGGTACGTGAACATGAGAAGTCTGGCGGTCGCGATGTTCGTTGCTGAGGCGTTTCTCGGCACAACCCTCGGAAACGACACAGAGAAAACCGGACCCACCAAGATCGAAGCGCGAGCGGGAGAGCGATCTCCAGGTTCGCTGGAAGTTTATTCCGCCACTGATGAGGTCAATGACGGCGGTTCGCTCTACTACGCACACAGTTCCTACGCGATCTATGCGGCCGACGGAAAGCTTTTCAAAGACGTCGAGAACCACATCTCGCGCAGCGACGAGAACCCTGAAACGGTGACGCTTCCGGTCGGATCCTACACGGTCGTCGCGCGATCGGAAAAGAACGGATACGTCCGCGTTCCGGTCATGATCAACAGCGGGCGGCGAACGGTCCTCGCGTTAGATCGCTAACGAAGATGTCGATCCAACTGCCCATGAACGCTTTTAACCTAAAAGCCGCGCTGCTCGCGAAACACGCGCAACATCCGGTAATCATTCATTTTCCGATCGCGCTCTTCATCATCAGCGTAGCGTTCGATCTCTTCGCGATATGGAAAAGCAATCCCGCGATGGCAAAGGCGGCCTACTACAACCTGGTCGCGGCCGCGCTGACCGCGCCGATAGCGGTCGCGACCGGCTTGGCCGCGTGGCAGCTGCAACTGGAAGGCGCAAAGCTAAGAGGAAACCTGCTCTTGCATATAACCTTTGCACTGACCTCCAGCGCAATGATCTGGCTTTTGTTCGGCTGGCGTTTTCGTCAGCGGAACAATCCACAGCAAAGACCTGGGTTCATCTATCTTTTTCTTGCTCTTGTCACCGTACTCTTGATCTCGATCACCGGACACTTGGGCGGAATCTTAAGTGGGGTCGAGAGCGGATCGAATTAAATATTTTGGGAATAAAAACACGCTGCAGCGGTAAGGAACGGTGGAAGTTCTATCTCCGAAAACACAACAACCCGTATCCTTATGTATTCCGATAACAATCACTCGAACGACAACAGTGCTAACGAACTAGTAAAATCATCTCAAACTCCGACCGCGCAATCCGCGCTCAAGCACCTGGCGCGACGATCCTTTCTTAGAAAGATCGGAATCGGCGCCGCCCTTCTTGCGCCAGGCGCCGCCTTGCTCACTGGCTCGGCCAAGGCCTTTGCCGCTAGCGGCAAACAAAAGCTCACACGAGGTGACGTCGCCATCCTTCAGCTCTTAGCCGCTGCCGAGCTGATCGAAGCCGATCTGTGGCAGCAATATACCGAACTCGGCGGGGTTGATGCGCCGATGACCGGCTACACCGCCGCCCTTCAAATTCTCGATGGTGACCAGCCGCAGTACATTTCCGATAACACCGACGATGAGATAAGCCACGCAACGTTTCTCAATGCTTATCTTCACTCGAAGGGTGAGAAAGGTGTTAACCTCGATGCGTTCCGGACTCTTCCGAGCAGTCAGGCGACTGGGGCCCAGCAAATCGGACGGCTGACTAACCTCACCCAACTCACCGTGGACACCAGTTGGTGGACCCGCTATCGCAGCACCACCAACCCTGATTTTGGTGCGACTTTCCCGGACGCAGTCCCGAGTTTGAACACCGGACAGCATACGGCAATTCCCAGAAATAATGCCGAACTCGACGATCCGAACAATCCCAGCGACCACGTCAAAGCAATCGCTTTCACCGCGGGATTTCACTTCGGCTTTATTGAGCAAGGCGGCACCAGCCTTTACGCAACGCTCGCTCAGAAAGTCACCAGCCTGGAAGTTTTGCGAGTCCTCATCAGCATCGGCGGATCGGAGATCATGCACTTTCAGACCTGGCAGGATAAGGCAGGCAACGCCACTCCTTTGACCGACTTTGACCCGGTAAACAATTCGAGTGTGACCTTTGAGGATCTCACGACGGGTCAGCCGGAGACGCTGCAGTCGAACCTCATTATGCCCGAGCCCTGCGAATTCATCAGCCCTAGCTTGCCGGCTTGCGCAATCATTCGCCCGAGCGGTCCAGGACAGTTAGATGCGACGGGCGCTATCAACAGCTTTATCGCGGACGGGCTGTTCATAGGACAATCCGCTCAGTTCCTGCAGCTAATCAAGGCTTTGGCGCGCGCTGCGGACGCGGCACAGCGGCAAGTCGACTAGAGGCAAGATGTGTGCCGGACCCCGAAGTCTAATCGCTCAAGAACTTGGGAATAAAATCGCATCTAATCGGTAAAGACAGTTAGAGGCAACCCAACCAAACCTAAACAAAAAATTATGTCTGATTACATTTCTCACGACCACGAACACGACGGAATCGATCGCCGCGGCTTTCTCCACTGCATGGCATGGGCGGGCACGGGCCTACTTTGGACCATAAGCGGCGGGGTGCTGGCATCGAGAACTCTTGCTCAAATCGCGAAAGGAGGAGACTCGTTACCTTCGGCTACGGATCTCAGCTTTCTGCAGATCAGCGACAGTCACATCGGCTTCAGCAAAGAGGCAAACCAAGATGTGACGGAGACGTTCAAGATTGCGCTCGATCGCATCAATGCGATGCCCACCCCGCCGGCTTTTCTTATTCACACCGGAGATATCACGCAGCTCTCGAAGCCTGAGGAGTTCGACACTTTCGACGAAGTGCTTAAGAGCTGCCGGACCAAGGACGTGTTCTTCGTGCCCGGCGAGCATGATGTGCTTAATGACGGCGGAAAGCTCTATCGTGAACGTTATTTAAAGAGCGTCGAGGCCAAGGGCTCAGGTTGGTACAGCTTTAACAAAAACGGAGTCCACTTCATTGGACTGGTCAACGTTTTGAACCTGCAAGCCGGCGGCCTGGGCCAGCTTGGAGAGGAACAGCTCGATTGGCTCGAGAATGACGTAAAGGGTCTTGGCTCGAGCACACCAATTGTCGTTTTCGCGCACATCCCGCTTTGGGCGGTTTATCCGCAATGGGGGTGGGGCACGAGCGACAGCGAACGGGCTCTCGGATATCTGAAACGTTTCGGCTCAGTCACTGTGCTCAACGGCCACATCCACCAGGTACTTCAGAAAGTCGAAGGCAACGTGACCTTCCACACCGCGATGTCGACCGCGTTCCCGCAACCCGCGCCTGGAACCGCGCCCTCGCCGGGCCCAATGAAAGTCCCAGCGGAAAAACTGCGCAGCATGCTTGGTCTAACGAACGTTCAGTACGTTCATGGCAAGTCCGCTCTCGCCGTCGTCGACTCCAACCTCAACTAAGAAATCCAACGAACCCATGTTTACACTTATTAAGACACAAAAGTATTCGGCACTACTGTTCGCGAGCAGCTTCCTATTCCTGGCCAACTTTGCTCTCGGCCAGGACGAGAAAGAAGCCTCGGCCGCGAGCCCCGGGCACAATCAGATTGTAATCAAGGACTTTGATTTTAGCCCCAAGACCTTGACGGTGAAATCCGGGGAGAAGATCACCTGGATCAATCGGGACGACGAACCGCACACGGTGGTCAGCGTCGAGAAGCAGTTCAAGAAATCGAGCGCGCTCGACACGGATCAAGAGTTCACAATCACCGCCGGAGCGCCCGGCACTTACACCTACTTTTGCTCCGTTCATCCCAAAATGACTGGGACGATCATCGTGGAGAAGTCGTAACGATTCACGATCACGCACTAAATCCGCGAGCGCCGGCATTTGAGATTGTTTCTCAGCCGGCGCTTCGCGTTGACCCGCCATCTCGGTGGAATTCTTGGCGGAGTTCAAGCGCCCTAACTAATAAGCGCCAGAGCCGATCTTAATCGGCAATTTCCCAAGCGCGGCAGATTTCCAAATGGAAATGTGCGCTCGGGGCTGTCATCGTGGCGCGGCGCGAAGATGATGTCGATAAGACCTGAAGCCGCCGGCGCAGAGGCGTCCTCGCGGCAGCGTGAATTGATTTTGCTGCTCGCAGCCTGGGTGGTGCTCGCGGCGACGATGACGTTACTGGCGAAACAAAACTTATCCGTTCCAGGGCTTTACTATGACGAGGCAGTCTTCACCGGACTGGCGAAAGATTTCGTTACCGGTCACGTCCGCGGCCAGCACATGCCCGATCATCAAGTGATTACGCTTGCGGGGCGGCCTTTTCCTCTTTTTATCCAGACTTATCTCGGCGCGCTGAAAAGCTGGATGCTGATACCGGCCTTCCGCATCTTTGGTTCGACTGTCGCCGTGCTGCGATCGACCAATTTATTCTGGGAATTGATCGCTTTGCTTTTTCTGATGCTCGCGACCTGGCGCTGGCTCGGCCTCGCAGCCGCGCTGATCGCCGGCGTGTTGCTCGCTTTCGATCCGACGTATTTTTTTTCCTCGGTGTTGGATTGGGGCGTGGTCGTTCCGAGTCTCGTTTGTCGATGCGCGTGTCTTTACTTCGCAGTCCGTTGGAACCAGCTGCGCAAACTGAGGGACGCGTTCTTTGTCGGACTGTTTGCCGGCCTCGGATTTTTTAACAAAGCGGATTTCGCGGTGTTCCTGATCGCTGTGAGTTTAGCCGCAGTCTTTTGTTACTGGCGGCAGCTCGTCGCCGCGATTCGGCAGCATTCGTCCGCTGTGGCACTGGCTGGTCTCGGTTTCGCTTTCGGAGCCGGACCGATGCTCATTAGGATTCCGCGAATGATTGCCATCACCGTCTCCGGCCCGCACCCGAATGCACCCGGCGAGTTCCGTGAAAAGATCAAGACATTACTGTCGATGTACGACGGCTCGCACTTTTACCGGCTGATGAATGTCGGCGGCGTGTTCGAGCGGATGTATGGGGGCGCCGCGGGCCCAAAGGTTTGGACTGGCATCGTGTTCATTATCGCCTGCCTAGTCTTTTTTGCTCTCAGCTACCGCCAAACGATTCCGCGAGCACGGGCAATTACATTTCTCGTTCTCGCCGCCGCGCTAATTACTATCGGTGTGTTTATTCTTCCCGACGCGGTCCGGATTCACCACGCGGTTCTGGTCTATCCGCTGCCACAACTGATCATCGCTGCGCTCGTCACACTCGCTTGGAACACTAGCGCTCCGATTCGAACGACCGCCGTTCTATTGATCGCAATCGTTTGCCTGAGTGGTTTTCGATCGATCGTAGCCACTCAGGAGTTAATTCGGCAAACGGGCGGCCGCGGTCGCTGGAGTGAATCTTTTGATAAGTTTTGTCGCGAAAATCGAAATCGCTCGGGCTTAACAATCGTTAGTTTGGATTGGGGATTTAACGAACAGCTCATGTTTCTGACCGACGGGCCGCAACTGTCGGAGCCTTTTTGGGAATTTAATCAAACGCTGCCGCCGTTGCCGCCGGACCCGAATTACATCTATCTCGCCCATCCGGCTGAATACAGCGTGCTTAAGTACGACGTCGCTTATTTAAACCAACTTCAAAAGAGCGGCGGAAATGCCGAGATCACGCCGTATTTCGATCGGCAAAACGAAGTCGCCTTCTACACAATCCGTTTTCGACCGCAATAAGTGAGACTCAACCGGCGATTGATTGTCTCGATACCCACTCGACAACCCGCCGGGCTTCCCGTCTATGTCGCTCGGCTCCCGCCGGCTCCATTGTCGATCTTGCCAATAATCAGCGCTTGGATGCCGCTGCGTTCGTGACCGCGGCAACTTTCCAGGCGGCATGAAATTGTTGATCGATTTGGTCGGCCTCGTACTTGCGTCCCTGAGCATTTAAACAATCGCGCAGTCCGGCAAGCGCACGAGCATTGCGTGGATGTTTCTCAAGGTCGGCACGGAACACTTTTTCTGCTTCAGCAAAGTCTTTATCCTCGAGCAAAACGCGCCCCAAAATCGGCCGCACCGGCGGATACCAGGGCGGTGGCTCGCTGTAATTGAGCGCGTCCTCAGCAGCGACTGACTGCTTCAGAAGATCAATCGCCGCTTTGTCGTCATGTCGGCTGCGGTCTATCTCGGCCGCCAGCAAATTTTCATGAATCTTAAAAACGGCGCCCACATTGTTGAGCATGTCGTACATTTGTTCCGGAGGAATTTTGCCGGCCACCTCACGAAACTGTTTTTGTTCCTTTTCCGCTTCCGCGGTTTTTCCAGTGTTGGCAAAAGCGATGCCGCGGAGCGAATGCCAGACCGCATTTGTAGTAACGAACGACACGTCGGGCGCGGGCAATTTTAAAAGATCATTCCAACGCTCAAAAGCAAAGAGCACGACGATTGGCGTGGGCAGAAAACCTTCGAGCATCGGCATCGCTTTCACACCGGGCGTAACATTCGCAACCAGTTTCGCGGCCGCGTCTTTCGCTTCGGCAAAATTGCCATTCATGCAGGAGGCATACGCGAGAAAGTGAAGGTTGTGGCTGTAATACAGCATGCGGTAAACGCCCTGCTCCTGGGTCTCGCCCAGAAATTTCTTGTCCGCCGCAATAGCGGCCCGGTTGCAATGCGCCGATGCAAAATGGTCGCCGACACGCGCGTAAATGTGGGCGGGCATGTGCGCCAGATGACCTTCGGCCGGAGCTAATTTTTCCAAACGTGCCGCGCTCGGCAGCGCGCGCTCGGGGTGCGGCGACGCTTCAACAGCGTGAATGTAATAATGATTCGCGCCAAGGTGATTCGGGTCACGTTTTAAAACCGACTCGAGGACCCGTACAATTTCTTCGGTGCCTTCGGCGGGTTTCCCGTCCGCGGTCCAGAGATGCCACGGATTCAAATTCATCGCGCTTTCGGCGTAAAGCGTGACCGCATCGAGATCGTCTGGATAACGTGCGGCTAGCTTGGACATCGCGTCTTTGTAGGTGACATCGAGCTGATGCAAATCCGCTCTCGGATCGTTTGAATAGCGGACCGCGACCGCGTCGATATACGCGCGCTCGGATTCGGAAGCATTCGGCTTGAGCGCGACCGCCCGCTGCGCCGCATCGTAGCCAGCCTTCTCGCGCTCAGGATCGACCGGTAAATTGTAATTCGGGCCGAGGGTCAGCGAGACGCCCCACCAAGCCATAGCTAGCTTCGGATCGAGCTCGACCGCGCGTTGAAACGATTTTCTCGCTTCATCGTGATTGAATCCGAAGACAAGTTTTAATCCTTGATCGAAAAACTGCTGCGCTTGGGAATTTTTCGTCGCGACCGGATGATGCACTTCGCCCAAACCCGGCAAGAGCTTTGGAGATGAAGCTGGATTGGTTTTCGCAGGCGCGGCCGAAACTGAAATGGCGATGCCAGTCGCAAGCGTCAGGATAATTCGTTGAATAAACATATCGATCTTGTGCCCCGTCTATTTTTTATCTTCATCGAGCTTCGCTTTCACAGCCACCTCGATTTCTTTGTAAAGTGCCTGATCGTTCTTCAAAACTTCTTTGGCAGCGTCGCGTCCCTGCGCCAGTTGCGTTCCCTTGTAATTCAGCCACGATCCGCGCTTTTCGATGATTTGTTTTTCGAGAGCAAGATCGAGCAGCGATCCAGTCGTGGAAATTCCTTCGTTATACATGATGTCGAACTCCGCTTCGGTGAAGGGCGGCGCGACCTTATTTTTCACGACCTTAACGCGAGTGCGATTGCCCATCACGACCCCGTCGGTCTGCTTAATCGCGCCGATCCGGCGAATATCGATCCGCACACTGGCATAAAACTTCAACGCTTTTCCGCCCGGCGTTGTTTCCGGATTGCCGAACATAACGCCGATTTTCTCCCGGATCTGGTTTGTAAAAATGCAGGTGGTGCGCGCTTTGGAAATGAGCGAGGTCAGCTTGCGCAAAGCTGCGCTCATCAGGCGCGCCTGCGCGCCCACGGTGGTATCGCCGATCTCGCCTTCCAGCTCGGCCCGCGTCACCAGCGCCGCAACGGAATCGACAACGATGACGTCGAGCGAGTTGGAGCGGATCAGTGTTTCGCAAATACGGAGCGCCTCTTCGCCGGAGCTTGGTTGAGAAACAAGCAAATCGTCCAGATTAACGCCAAGCGTCTTGGCGTACTGAGGATCGAGCGCGTGCTCGACATCGATGAACGCGGCCAAGCCGCCGCGCTTTTGCGCCTGCGCAATCACAGTAAGCGTGAGCGTCGTTTTACCGGAAGATTCCGGACCGAACACTTCAACGACGCGGCCGCGTGGGAATCCGCCTACGCCCAGAGCGCGATCGATCAAGATGTTGCCGGTCGGGATTACCTCAATATCAACGATCTTTTCGGCGCCCAGGCGCATGATCGCGCCTTCACCGTAGTCTTTTGCGATCTGCTGAATTGCGAGATCCAAATTTTTGTTTCGTGCGGCAGCCACTTTGTCGGCGCCGGATTTCTCTTCAGTTTTTGTGGCCATATTTTTGGGGGTTCGCTCTAAGTAAGTCCGCCACGACAGATTCGCCAAGCAGAAAAGCTCGCTGTTTTGAGGATCGATCTCGAATCACATCAGCTTTGAGCCCGGCCGAGGCTGAACCGGTGTTCCCCAAAAAGATTTGCTCATGTTCTGTCGCACCGAATATTTGTTTTCTCTCAAGATGAGTAACAACGAACGGTTCATGCGCAGTGCGCTGTCGGAGGCGCGGAAAGCGGTCGGGCAAACGAGCCCGAATCCCGCGGTCGGCGCCGTTCTAGTTGTGGGAAAGCGCATCGTGGCACGAGGACATCATCGCCAGGCCGGTAAGCCTCATGCTGAAATTGAGTGTCTGCGAGATTTTCGGCGAAAGGTCCCGAGAGACGCGACGCTGTATGTCACCTTAGAGCCGTGCTCGACGAAAGGCCGGACCGGCGCGTGCACCGATCAGATCATACAGGCT
>QHPY01000190.1 GCA_003219215.1 Verrucomicrobiota bacterium
GCAACCACCGTTCTTCTACGCGAACGCGGACGACGCGGTGAATTATGGCGGCATCGGCGCGGTCATCGGCCACGAAATGACGCACGGCTTCGATGATCAGGGCCGGCAGTACGACAAAGTGGGAAATTTGACCGACTGGTGGTCGCCGCAGTCCGCGGAAGAATTCAAGAAACGCTCGGGAGCAGTCGTACAGCAATACAGTGAATACGAACCGTTGCCGGGATTGCACGTGAACGGTGAATTGACACAAGGCGAGAACATCGCCGACATCGGCGGAGTGAAACTCGCCTACGCCGCGCTGCAAAAGGCGCTCGATAAACATCCGGAAGATCGCGATAAAAAAATCGACGGCTTCACGCCGGAGCAACGTTTCTTTCTCTCGTTCGCTACGATCTGGAAATCGAAGCAGCGCGACGAAGATTTGAAATTGCGACTCAACACCGATCCGCATTCGCCCGCGCGTTACCGGGTGAACGGGCCGCTCTCGGATCTACCGGAATTTGCGAAGGCGTTCAACGTTCCAGATGGCGCGCCGATGGTCCGCGCCGCCGACAAACGCGTGAATATCTGGTGACTCCGAGCCGCAGTGGCGGTATTGAGCCGGACTCGCGTTTGCGGGCGGCTAAGTGAATGGAGCCGGCGGGAGCCAAGCGACATCACGGGAAAGCTTGGGAGAGCGAGTGGAGCGGGAGCGAACGAATCAACCGCGCCTACCTATTCTTCTCGACCTACGAATTATTCCGGCGCGACTTTGCCGCCCCAGGAAAGAACTTTGGCTTTGGCACCGGCGGCTTCAGCTTCTTTGATGTTGCCGGCGCGGTTGTAAAACAACGACAGACTGGTCCAGCCGATCTGATCGTTCGGCTTTAATGCGACTGCTTTTTTGCCGGCTTCGATCGCTTCATTAAAGCGGCCAACTTTCATTAGCGCCATCCCGAGCGCGTGCCAGCCATCGAAAAAATTTGGATCGACATCGACACACCGTTGGTATTTCGCGACCGCGCTGTCCAGTTCCCCGACCGCGAGGTCGCCGTTCGCGTCGTCAAAAATTTCGTCACGAGTTTGCACTTATTTAGTTAGAAAACCACGAATGCACACGAATCACAAGAAGCAGGCGTCCGGTCAACCGTTTCCAATTGGTATCCATTCGCGTCAATTCGTGGTTAAGCCCGAATCTTTACGCCACGGGAGATCTCGATCTAACGCTAGCCTTTGGCTGAGGGCGCCAAACCGGCGTCGCGCTGGCGATCGCGTAACCATTCCATAAACACGTATTCACGCGCGGTTTTAAGGTAACGCTCCTCGAACGTCGCCTTGGTTTGCTGATAATTCGCGGGATCGGGCGGCTCGCGTTTTTCCATCAGCACAATCAGTCTACCGTCGATCCAGGGAACAAGGTCGCTCACCTCGCCAGGCTGAAGTTGAGCGGACACATTCTTGATCATCATCAGGTCGGTCGGCTCGTTCTTCGGTTTTTCGGCAGGATTTTTCGTCTCGGTTTCATCGGCGATCGTGAAAGGCTCCATTTTTTCAGTCTTCAAACCGCCGGCTTGTTGTAATGCCGCGGGCAACGCTTGTCCCGATTTCAATGCATTGCGCAAAACTTCGACTGCCTGTCTTCCCTTGGTTGACGCCATTTCGCGGGCGCGTTGCGATTTGATTTGATCGGCAATTTTCTGTTTTGCTTCATCCGGCGTGAGCGGCCGCGCTTCGACAATTCCGGCGAGATGCAAAATGGCAAAGCCGTCGGCCGATTGTATCGGATCACTGTTCGGCTCTTGTGGCGTCAATTTGAACGCGACCTGATTCAGCTGGGGATCCGCTTTCAATTTCGGATCGGGCGCAGAAGAAGTGAATTCGCCGGTTGCTTCGACTGGCAACTGAAACTTCGCGGCGACTTGATGAAAATCGGCGCCTTTCTCCAGGAGCGCTTGCGAGAAATCATTGGCGCGGTCAGCCAGCTTCTGAAGGGCGTCGATCCGCTCCTTGTCTTTCAATTTCTTCTGATCGTCGTTCAACGCCAGCCGGACAAACTCCACTTTCCGGCGCTCCTCGGTTTTAAGTTCGCCTTTGTGCGCTTCGTAATATTTCTTGATGTCGTCATCGCTCACTTTGATCTCTTTGAGAAAATCAGCGGAATGGATGCGCACGAGGCTGACGACATTCTTACCGTAAAGCTGTTCGTAATTGGATTTGCTCTCGCTTTCCGGAATCGATACGCCCGACGCGACGATTTCCTTGATCCGTTTCAGGCAAAGCTCATCATGGGCGAGCTCGCGCAATTGCTCGTCGGTAAATCCGAGTGACGGCAGAATCGTTCGATCCACCTGGTCATATTTGGCGCCGTCGAAACCGGACGCACCCTGAAAGGCCGGAAACTTTTTCACGGCCTCAACAATCTCAGCGTCGGACGGTTGGATGCCGAGTCGCTCGGCCTCGTGTCGCAAAACAATCAAATTAATAATGAACGTGACCGCTTTCTGATCGTCAGTCCCGGCACCGGGCGCGAGACCGTCTCCAAGATCGGACATACCAAGCAGCCGCGACAATTGAAACAAACGCGCATCCCGATGCGCCTCCGTCATGGTAACTTTTCGGCCGTAGATTTTGGCGAACTGATCGGAGCGAATCAGGCTGGTATCGCTCTTGACGAAATAAAGACAGAACGGCAACGCCAGGATCGCAATCACGATCATGAGCCAGTTGCGATGTTTGCGAAGAATTTTGATCATGTGACGGGCCGGCAATTTACGAGCGAACCAAACCGCGCCAACTTTTTTCTGAAGCCGCGGTTGCCGACCGCGGAGGCCTAGGACAGCGTCCTCAGCTACAACGCTTCAGCTGTTTTCTTGATCGTGCAGTTTATTGGTTGTTCTTCACTGTTCGCGGCGCAGGTTTACTCAGCTCAAGCTGATCGCTCACTTTCTGGAGACCGCTGATAAGAGCTTCAATCTGCGTCTGCTGCTTGGCTATGGTCGCTTCCTGCTTTGCAGCATTGGACTTTAGTTCCTGCACGGTACGGTGTTCTTTGAGGAACTCGTTGAGCAACATTGCGTTCACCGCGTCGTAGCGCACGGTGTAGATTTTCCCCTGGTCGTCACGAGCCACCAGATCAGGATTGACCTTTGCCACCTCCTCAGCCACGAGGCCGAATTGCGGGATGCCCTCGGGATCGAGGTCTTTCTTATAATGGAAGGTGACCGGTTTGAGCGCGTGGATCGCTTCGCTTGCCTCGTCCATTGGCTTGATCGCGTCCTTGAAACGCTCCGAGGAACCTTTCGTGCCGAGGTGACCTGTCGAATCGATAACCACCGCTAAGCCTCTTGCCACTGTTGTCTGGTAAATGCCGGACATATATGCGTTCGTTTGAGTGCCCGCCGTACCGATGCGGATTGTGTTCGCCTCGGCCGAAACACCAGCGTTGCCGACATCGATATTATTATCGCCAATAGTAAGATTTGTACCGGCAAAGCTGCCTAATGCGATGTTGTTGCTACCGGTTGTGTTGTTCTGGAGTGAGTAAAGACCGTTGGCCGTGTTGCTGTTCCCCGTTGTGTTGTTAATGAGCGCATTAGCCCCGTTGGCCGTGTTAGAGCCTCCAGTGGTGTTGGAAGCGAGCGTACTACCGCCGGTGGCCGTATTGAAGCTGCCGGTTGTATTACTAAAGAGCGCGTCAATGCCATTGGCGGTGTTGCGCTCGCCCGTTGTGTTGACGATAAGCGTTTGATAACCGGTGGCAGTATTGCCGATGCCGGTTGTGTTGCTCGAGAGCGCGATATAACCGTTGGCCGTGTTGCCGTCGGCGGTGGTGTTGCTTTGAAGCGCTGCATAACCGTTGGCCGTGTTGCCGAAGCCGGTTGTGTTGCTAAGGAGCGCATCAAAACCCACGGCCGTGTTGTCGCTGCTGGTTGTATTGCTGAGAAGCGCATCAAAACCCAATGCCGTGTTATTGCCGCCGGTGGTATTGCTGTAAAGCGCGTGATATCCTATGGCCGTGTTACTGAAGCCTAACGTGAGGCTCAAGAGGGCATCCTCGCCCTCAGCGGTGTTGCTGCCGGGATAGCCTCCGTCCGGCGCTGGGAGAACCGCTTGCGCCACGGGCGAAAGACCAAAGCAGCCGAGCAGTAGCGGGATGAGAAGGAAACCGCGACGCCAACGCGATCGGTTTACAGAATTTCCTGACTGTACAGTTGTCATTTTGTTTGGTTTCATTTTTTTGTTCTTGTTGAGGTTGAGTTTTCAGCTGCATCAACTGCAATCCAGTTCCGCGCGGAATCCGGACTCTCTTCACGAGGCGCTTTGAACAGTGGCCTCGCTTCGGCTCAGTCGGAGTTCCACTTGGATCTGGCGATCGCGTAAAGCGGCGGTCCCAGCGCAGGTCCAGCCCCCGCGAGCTTCTTCAGCATGGCTGAAGATGCGTTGAAACGTCGGGTGACGTAATCGACAATGTTTTTACACAATTCGCGTTCATCGCGTCAAGCTTCTCCTTGGCTTTAACGCACAGGGTCTCATGTGAATCGCATCCTGCGCAGACGGGACGAAGCTCCCGCGAATTCCAGTCTGGTCAGCATTTCAGGAAAGCGTACTCTAGAAGTTATCTAGTTATCTCGTAATGCCGCGAGTAGTTTTTGTATCAATCGAGAGCCAGCAAAGCATGACGCGCTATTTATGAGATGGCTTCTACCTGCTTAAACGCGATGTCGATCTTGGAAGAGAAGAGCATGACGGCGGTAAATGAAGTTTCGCATGCGCCGCGATGGGCGCAGTTGCCGGAGCGCGGTACGCCCGCCATGCTGCGACTGATTAACTGGATCGCTGTCCACATCGGGCGCGCGGCGGCGAGATTGCTGCTTTATCCGATCACCCTTTATTTCCTGATCGGCGCACACGCGGCCCGGCGAACATCGTATGATTACTTAGAGCGTGTTCGCACTGGTCCGGCCCGCTGGTGGCATGTATTCGACCATTTTCATTGTTTCGGCGCGACAATACTAGATCGGTTTTATCTGCTGAGAGGTGAGTTCGAGCGCTTTGATGTGAGACTTCATCACCCGGAAATCCTGCACCGCCAGGTCGAAACCGGGAAGGGTTGCATTCTGCTGGGTTCTCATCTGGGTAGTTTCGAGGTGTTGCGCGCCCTGGGCGTGACGCAGCAGGATTTTCCGCTCAGGGTGATAATGGACGTGATTCATAATCCAAACATCACCCGCTTTCTTGATGCGCTGAATCCGGTGATCGCCGACACCGTGATCGTTTCAGACTCACCGGACTTCTTGCTTAGAGTTAAAGAGAGCCTGGACGCGGGTTTTCTAATTGGGATGTTAGGCGATCGGGTCTCGAGCGATGGCAAGACGACGCGATGCAACTTCCTGGGTGCGCCGGCCACATTCCCGGCCGGTCCGATCCTGCTCCCAGCTATCATGCATTGCCCCGTCATTCTGTTTTTCGGCATTTATCGCGGCGGTAACCACTACGAAATTTACTTCGAGCGATTGGCTGAGGAAGTAATTTTGAATCCCGACCGGCGCGCAGAGGACATCCAGCATTGGATGCAGCGCTACGTCGATCGCCTGGAATATTACACGCGGTTTGCGCCTTATAACTGGTTCAACTTTTATCCGTTTTGGGATTAACAGCTGCCCAGAGGGCTTGAAAGATTGTAACAACCCGCTCACACAACATGTCCATCGAGAAAGCGGAAATCCGCACGCTCATCCCGCACGCCGGTCTGATGTGTCTGTTGGATAGCGTGCTGAAGTGGGATGACGAATCGATTGTGTGCAGGAGTGAAACGCATCGCGATCCGACCAATCCACTGCGTCGCGATGGACAACTCTCCGCATTACATGCACTCGAATACAGTGCGCAGGCAGCCGCGGTGCA
>QHPY01000153.1 GCA_003219215.1 Verrucomicrobiota bacterium
TGATGCCAGCGTCTGCGAAACAGCTCGCTTTAGATCGACATGTTGCGCGGCTGGTTCGATGCCGGCGTTGTCCGCGAATGAAATCGACGCCGGTGTCCGGTGGCGCGGTTGTCAGCGAGGTGATGTTGATTGGACAGGCGCCCGGTCCGCGCGAGCCCACTTTGAAACGCCCATTCGCACATACCGCTGGGCAAACACTTTTCCGCTGGTTCGAGGAATTTTGCGGAATGAACGAAGCCACCGTGCGATCCAAAATTTATTTTGCGGCGGTATGTCGATGTTTCCCTGGAAAATCTCCCGGCGGGACCGACCGCGTGCCGGCGCCGGACGAAATTTTCAATTGCTCTTCCTGGATGAACGAAGAGGTCAAAATTCTTCAGCCGCGTCTGATTATTCCG
>QHPY01000154.1 GCA_003219215.1 Verrucomicrobiota bacterium
AGTGTTCCTTTGTGTCCTTTGTGGACTTTGTGCGAGACTTTCCCGTGAACGTTCCAACGCGCGCTGAAATTCCCGAGTCCGACAAGTGGGATCTGGCGCATCTCTTCGCCGACATCGGTAAATGGCAGGAAGATTTCAAGTGGGTGCAGCAAACATATCCGCGAATCAAAGAGTGGAAGGGCGGGCTGGGCGCCTCGGCAAAAAATCTGGGTGAGTGTTTGGAATTCGAGAAGGCGCTCGATCTGAAACTGGAGCGGCTTTACCGCTTTGCCTCGCTGCAACTGGCCGAAGATAGCGCCAACACCGAATACCTCGCGCGGGTCGGACAGATTCAGAACCTGCTGACCAAAATTGGCGAAGCCTTTGCGTTCGTAGTTCCGGAGATTGAAGCAATCGACGACGAGACGTTCGCGAAGTTCATTGTCGATCCAGCGTTGGCTGATTGGCGGATTAAGTTGCACAAAATTCGCCGGCTGAAGCCGCACGTGCTGTCAGAGCCGGAGGAACGAATTCTCGCTCTGGGCGCTGCCGCATTGAGTGGCTACGACGATACCTTCTCGCAGCTGACGGATGTCGATATGAAGTTTGGTGCGCTGGTCGATGACACTGGCCGCGAAAAACCGCTCACCCAAAGTTCATTCAGCTCCTTTTTGGTGAAACGCGATCCCGGCCTCCGGAAATGCGCGTTTGAACAGTTCTATGCCGAATTCCAGGACCACCAATACACACTCGCCAGTTCGCTCGCCTATTCCGTGAAAGCCGACGTGTTTCGCGCGCGCGCCCGAAATTATTCTTCGTCACTCGAAGCCGCCTTGTTTCCAGACGATCTGCCGGCGGCGGTTTATGAGGGGTTGATTAAAGCTGTTCGCGTGAATTTGGCGCCGCTGTTTCGCTATTTCGAATTACGGCGGCGCGTGCTCGGCTTGAAGGAGCTTCATCACTACGACACCTACGTTCCGATGGTAGCGGAGATCGAGACGCACATTTCGTTCGATCAAGCAGTCGAGCACGTGGTCACGGCATTGCAGCCGCTCGGCAAAGAATATGTCGATGTTTTGGAAAGGGGTTTGCGCGGCCGCTGGTGCGATCGTTATGAAACGAAAGGTAAACGGAGCGGCGCATTTTCATCCGGAAGTTACGGTGCGCCGCCTTACATCCTGATGAATTACAAGGAAGATGTGTTTGCCGATGTTTACACGCTCGCGCACGAAGCCGGCCATTCAATGCACACCTGGTTCTCGCAAAAATCGCAAAAGTATCAGGATTACGACTATCCGATTTTTCTCGCCGAAGTGGCGTCGACCCTTAATGAAGAATTGCTCACGCATCATCTGCTCGAGCAAACGCGCGATCCCAAAATGCGCGCTTACATCATTAATCGGCAGATCGACGACATTCGCGGCACGCTTTTCCGGCAAACGATGTTCGCCGAATTTGAGAAGGTCATCCACGAGGTCGAGGAAGCCGGTGACGCGTTGACATTGGATGTTTTTAAATCGGAATACCACAAACTGCTCACGGGTTATTTCGCGGAAAATCTTTTGCTCGATCCTCAACTCGATTTGGAATGCTTGCGCATCCCGCATTTTTACGGCGCGTTTTATGTTTACAAGTACGCTACCGGAATTTCCGCCGCCGTGGCGCTTTCGGAAAAGGTTTTGCGAGGCGATGCTGGCGCAGTCGACGCTTACCTCGAGTTTCTGAAATCGGGCGGTTCGAAATTTCCGCTGGAAACGTTAAAAGCGGCCGGCGTCGACATGACGACCCCAAAGCCGATTGAGAGCACGCTGCAGTTATTCGAACGCCGGCTCGGGGAACTAGAAGAATTGCTCCTGCCGGCTTGCTAATTCATTCCAATACCGCGTTTGGCAAGCTCTTTGCTTAAAGCCATGGGTGGACTTCGAATGGCGATTGCGGGCGGCGGTCGGTTATGCCGAACTCGGCATGAACCGCGAGTCGATCGCCGAGTTAAACGCGATCGACACCCCGTCGCAAATCCTGCCGGAAGTCCTGCAATTGCGACTCCATCACCTGATGCGGGAGAAAAAATGGGCGCGCGCCTTGACGGTCAGCCGCAAGCTTTGCCAGGTCGCGCCGCACTGCAGCGCTGGATTTCTTCATGCTGGTTTCTGTTTGCACGAACTCGGGAAAACTGCGCAAGCCAAGAAACTTCTTATGAAAGGGCCGGCCACGCTGCTCCGGGAGCCAATTTATTATTACAACATGGGCTGCTACGATGCGCTTCTCGGAAATGCGAAATCGGCCCAGGTCCATTTGCTCACCAGTTTCAAAATGGATCCATCGTTTCGCGACATCGCGAAGAAAGATCCCGATCTCAAGGCGATCCAGGAATTGATCTGATCGGCGGGACGGTCGCCGCGGCGACTCGCGTCCGAAGAAAATGTGGACGACACAGAGGTCGTCCCTCCATGTTTGTTTAATGCAATTACACGCAGATGAACTGCGTTCTTGTCTCGAGCCACTGTTTCGAGAGAACTTCGAGAAGTTCGGCGAGCTCGGCGCGGCAATCTCGGTTTGGCAAAATGGAAAGGAGTTGCTCGAACTTCATGGCGGATTTCGGGGGGCGCGTCGCGAACAACCTTGGACGGATGACACACTCGTTCTGATTTGGTCGGCGACTAAAGGACTTGGCAGCGCGTGTCTCCTGCATGTCTTACAGGAACACAAGATTGACATTGAACGTCGGGTAGGGGAGTTCTGGCCGGAATTCGCGCAGGCTGGAAAAGAAAGCATCACACTGGGAGAACTGCTTTCGCATCAAGCAGGATTGGCGGCGTTAGATCGAAAAGTTGACGTTCTCGATCACGCGGCGGTCGTCGATGCTCTTGCGAAACAAGAACCGAACTGGCCGCCGGGAACTGCGCACGGCTATCACGCGCGCACGTTCGGCTTTCTTCTTGACGAACTCGTCAGGCGAATTTCCGGGACAACATTGGGTGAATACTGGCGCAAAGCTTTTGCCGATCCGCTCGGTCTCGATCTTTGGATCGGTTTGCCAGAACAGGAAAATGGGCGCGTGGCGACGATGTATGCCGCCCGGGCCGGGAAACCGCCTGAGCCGGCCCAATTTTATCGCGCTGTGGCAAAGCCCGGAACCTTTGCGCACAAGGTCTTCGGTTCGCCGCATGGATTAAATGCCGTCAGCGCGATGAACAAACCGGAGATCCGCGCGAAGGCGATCGTCTCCTTTGGTGGAATCGGCAATGCAAGCGCGCTTGCGAGATTCTACGCGCTGCTGGCAAACGGCGGATGCATTGGAGATCGAGAGGTCTTTTCAAAGAAGACGATCGGTCGGATGACGGCAACATTGACCGACGGAGTTGATCGCGTTTTTCAAATTCCGACTGCTTTCTCTGCTGGATTTATGAACGACTCGAAAAAATCGACGCGAAAGATTTTTGGAAGATCGACATCATCGTTCGGTCATCCCGGCGCCGGCGGCGGTCACGCTTTTGCCGATGCCGAAAACAAAATCGCGTTCGCCTATGTGATGAATCAAATGGAACAAAGCGTTTTGCCGAATGAAAAATCGTTGCGCTTGGTGGATGCGATTTATTTCCAACGTGGGTAAAATTATTCGCGAAGGGTGTGCGATCTGCTAATTTTTTTAGCGTGCTCCCCGCTAGAATGATTTCGTTTCGAAAGCTGGGTTTATTTTCAGCGGTACTCGCGGCCGCGCCTGCCATTTTCGCGGTGGACGTTCTGACCTGGCATAACGATCTCGCACGAACCGGGCAAAATCTGAACGAGACCATTCTCACGCCGGCGAACGTCAATTTTAACCAGTTCGGCAAACTTTTTATCATTCCGACCGACGGACAGGTTTACGCGCAACCGCTTTATGTTTCGAATCTCACGATCCACGGAAATGGCGTCCATAACGTGGTCTATATCGCGACCGAGCATGACACGATTTATGCCTGCGATGCGGACAATGGCGCGGTGCTGTGGCAGGTTTCTCTTCTCAAGGCGGGAGAAACACCGTCCGATAGTCGCGGCTGTTCGCAGATCACGCCCGAGATCGGCATCACGGCGACGCCCGTGATCGATCGAAGCGCCGGATTAAACGGAACGATCTACGTCGCGGCAATGAGCAAGGACGGCTCGGGAAATTATTTTCAGCGTCTTCACGCGCTCGATCTGACCACCGGCGCGGAGCAAAGCGGGAGCCCGGTTGATGTAGCGGCAAGTTACCCCGGAAGCGGAGATAACAGCAGCGGTGGCAACGTTTATTTCGATCCGGCCCAATACAAGGAGCGCGCCGGTTTGGTGCTGAACAGCGGAATCATTTACACGACGTGGGCGTCGCATTGCGATATCCGACCGTACACCAGTTGGGTCATTGCTTACGACCAAACGAGCCTGGCCAGGGTGCGTGTAATTAATCTTACTCCTAACGGAAGCGAGGCCGCCATCTGGGCAAGCGGCGCCGCCCCCGCTGTCGATGCAAGCGGAAACATCTTTGCGCTCACCGGTAACGGAACGTTCGAGACCAGCTTGGATGCGAACGGATTTCCCAATCGCGGCGATTTTGGGAATTGTTTTGTCAAACTGTCGACCGCGAACAACAGCCTCCAGGTCGCAGATTACTGGACGATGTATAACACGGTCGCTGAGTCGAATGCTGATACAGACCTTGGCTCAGGCGGCGCGGTCCTCCTTCCGGACATGACAGATGTAAACGGCGTCACGCGCCATCTCGTAGTCGGTGCCGGAAAAGATGGCCATATCTACATCGTGAATCGGGATAACATGGGGAAATTCAATTCTGTTTCGAACGCGAACATCTATCAGGATGTTCCGGGGGTCACGGCCAGCGGCGAGTGGGGGACGCCAGCTTATTTTAAGAACACGCTGTATATCGGCGGCAGGGGTGACAATTTGAAGGCCTTCAAATTTAGTAGTGCGAAGTTAGCAACGACACCGGCATCGATCAGCAGCGTCACGTTTAGTTATCCGGGCACGACTCCGAGCATCTCGGCAAATGGAACTTCAAACGGCATCGTTTGGGTCGAACAAATCGCTTCTGGCGCTGTATTGCGAGCGTACGACGCGGCTGATCTAACAACGGAACTCTTTAATAGCACTCAGGCGGCGAATAACCGGGATCAATTTGGAACCGGTAACAAGTTTGCCGTTCCGACAATTGCCAACGGCAAAGTGTATGTTGGTACCACCAGCGGAGTCGGTGTTTTTGGTCTGCTCAATTCCCCGACCCCGACGCCAACTCCAACCGCAACTCCAACACCAACGCCGACGCCAACGGCAACCCCAACAACCACTC
>QHPY01000178.1 GCA_003219215.1 Verrucomicrobiota bacterium
TGTCGATCGCGGGATTGGCGGGGCGCGCGGTCAAGATTTCGACCGGCCGGGCTCGTCCTTCAGTGAAATCAGAACAAGTTTGGAATGGCCCGCGCTGGAGCTCCAAATATCACGCGTTCCCGTCCGGGCACGTCGTTGCTTCGACCGCATTCTTCGCTGTTCTTGTTTTCGCGAACTGGCGAATCGGTCTGCCGTGTTTGACGATCCCAATTCTAATTGGCTGCTCTCGGATCTACGGTGGCGCGCATTATTTATCGGACGTCATCTGTGCGGCGATTCTGGGAATCTTGTCTGCGATTCTGGTCTGGCGCTTCATCCTCCCCAAAATCGGAGATCAGAAATCGGAAATCAGAAATTAGGGTCGAGGGGGGTTCATTTCGTCACGCGCCAAGAAATGGTGAGCACATTTTAAAGGCAACGTGACTGAAGAAGCGCGGAGGGGGTGAGATTCGAACTCACGAGGCCTTTCGGCCTTCCGGTTTTCAAGACCGGCGCAATCAACCGCTCTGCCACCCCTCCAGGAAAAGTTCGGTCGCGAGAATTGTGCCATCGCTCAAGCTTTGAGCAAGGAGGCCTAGGTGGATCGAGCAGTCCCTTGCTCGATGTTACAAGCTGGCAGCGAAGGCGCATTTACTTTGGCATCGCCCGCGGAGCGGCCGGATCCACCAAAGATTCCTCGACATCGTGATATGTTCATGTGAACTTGTCCCATGTCCGCAAGCGGCAAGAAGAAATTTCGGCCTGTAATTAGCGAAACGCCGCAGAGCCGTGAGCCGATTGTCGGGCGCGGCGCTTCCTGGAGTCCGGCTAATCGATTTGAAAAGATGCATGTCGATCTTACCGATGTCGATGTTATCGATCCCGATCCTGGCGAAGAGAAGAAGCCGCGGCGCGCGACGCAATATTTTCGGGACGCGACGAAAACGATCATCGCGCACAATCAAAGTCCCGACGTCGGATTTGAAACGAGCATCAATCCGTATCGTGGTTGCGAGCACGGCTGCATTTATTGTTTCGCGCGCCCGACTCACGAGTATCTCGGATTCTCGGCCGGGCTCGATTTCGAATCGCGAATCATGGTGAAGCCGGACGCGCCGCGATTGCTCGAAGCCGAGTTGTCCTCTCCGAAATGGAAACCGCAGCTCCTGATGATGAGTGGAGTAACCGATTGCTATCAGCCGGTCGAACGGAAGCTAAAGATCACGCGCGGTTGTCTGGAAGTGCTGGCGAAGTTTCGCAACCCGGTGGGAATTCTCACTAAAAACCGGTTGGTGACGCGCGATATCGATATTCTGTCCGAACTGACACGACACGAAGGGGCGGTCGTGAATCTCTCAGTCACGACCCTCGATCCAAGACTTCAGCGCATTCTCGAGCCGCGAACATCGCCGCCTGCCGCGCGCCTGGATGCGGTCGCGCAATTGCGCGCGGCAAATATTCCGGTCGGCGTCATGGTCGCGCCGGTTATTCCGGGAATAAACGATCACGAAATTCCGGCAATCGTCGCGGCCTGCGCGAAAGCCGGCGCGCAATTTGCCGGACATGTGCTGCTGCGTTTGCCGTGGGCGGTCGCGCCATTGTTCGAACGCTGGCTCGATGAACATTTCCCCGAGCGGAAAGCGAAAGTTTTGGAAAGGTTGCGCCACACTCGCGGTGGCCAACGTCTTTACGATTCGCGATGGCGGAAACGCCAAACTGGCGAAGGCATTTTTGCCGAACAGATCACGGCGATGTTCAATGTAAGTTGCCGCCGCGCCGGTCTCGGTGAACGACCGAAACTTTCGACCGCGGCGTTTCGCCGGCCTAGCGAACAACTCAAGTTGCTTTAGGCTTTGCGAGCGTTACCCGACCTAAGATCGACAACGTAAGAGTTCCGCCGATCAATCCAAACGGCGCCATGAAATAGAAACTTCTGCCGCCAGAGACGGCGGCAGCTACAACTCATCCGCTTGACTGCTCACTTATCACTGGTCACTTATCACTCTCTTCACGCGCGATTAGCTCAGTGGTAGAGCACTTGCTTCACACGCAAGGGGTCGCTGGTTCGATACCAGCATCGCGCATGTCCTCGGCCTGGCGCTTGCCGTATCACACGGCGCGTTTTATCTAAAGACATGTCCGAACACAAAATGACTCTTACCTGGAAGCGCGGCGATTTGCCGTTCGAGTACCAGAAGTATTCGCGCAATCACACCTGGAAATTTGACGGCGGCCACGAAATGACGGCCTCGGCCGCGGCGGCCTATCTTGGCGATCCGAAAAATGTCAATCCTGAAGAAGCGTATGTCGCGTCACTCTCGAGCTGCCACATGCTAACGTTTCTCGCGATCGCCTGTAAACAGAAGTTCGTCCTCGACGAATATATCGATGACGCTGTCGGCCACATGGAGAAAAACGCCGACGGCAAAATGGCGATCACAAAAGTGACGTTGAAGCCGAAGATCACATTCTCCGGCGAGAAGAAACCAAGCGCGGAAGAGCTCGACAAAATGCATCATGCGGCGCACGAAAACTGTTTCATCGCCAGCTCGGTCAAAACCGAAATCACAGTCGAACCGCAGACATAACCGCTCACTGTTTTTAGCGGCGTTTGTCTGCTGTCATGTCGAGCGGAGTCGAGACATCTCTCGATATTTCTGAAATAGTAAGAGATTCCTCGACTTCGCTCGGAATGACAGGAAGGTGCGTTAATCTGTGGCCAAAATCATGAGTGCGCCCTCTGATTCCCAGCGCCCGCCTTCGCCGAGCTACGGCGCGGCAAGCATGGAGAAGATCGTCAGCCTGTGCAAGCGGCGGGGATTTATTTTTCAATCGAGCGAAATTTACGGCGGACTCAACGGGCTCTGGGATTACGGACCGCTCGGAGTTGAGTTGAAGCGCAACCTTAAAAATTACTGGTGGCGCGTGATGGTGCACGAACGGGACGACGTCGTCGGCATGGACGGCTCGATCCTGATGAACCGCGCCGTTTGGAAAGCGAGCGGTCACGAAGACACCTTCACCGATCCGATGGTCGATTGCCGATCCTGCAAGGCGCGACTGCGCGCCGATCAGATCGTGGAGAAAAAAGGTGCGAAGCAATGTCCAGTTTGCGGCGGGAAGGATCTGACTGAGCCGCGGTCGTTCAATTTGATGTTCAAAACCTACGTCGGCGCGACTGAAGACGAATCGAGCGTGACTTATCTGCGTCCGGAGACCGCGCAGGCGATTTTCGTTCAGTTCAAGAATGTCCTCGATGTTTCGCGAAAAAAATTGCCGTTCGGAATCGCACAAATCGGCAAGGCGTTTCGCAACGAAATCAATCCGCGCAATTTCACTTTTCGCTCGCGCGAGTTCGAACAGATGGAGCTGGAATATTTTTGCCGGGCAGAGGAGGGGATGAAGCTGCTCGAATATTGGAAAGAAGAGCGACTCAAGTTTTACGAGAACATCGGCATCGCGCGCGACAAATTGCACGTGCTGACCGTGCCGGATGAAGAGCGAGCCTTCTATTCAAAGGGGACTTACGACATCGAATATGATTTCCCATTTGGGCGGCAGGAGCTCGAAGGTGTCGCTTATCGGACCGACTACGATTTGTCGCAGCATCAAAAGGCCAGCGGTAAGTCGCTCGAATATTTCGATGAGGAAACGAAACAGAAATTCCTTCCCCATGTGGTCGAGCCGAGCGCCGGTGTCGATCGCACGGTGCTGGCTCTGATTTGCGAAGCGTATTCGGAGGACCAGGCACCCGACGAAAAAGGAAAAATGGAAACGCGAGTGGTGCTGCGTTTCCATCCGCGGATCGCGCCGATAAAGTGCGCTGTTTTCCCGCTCCTGAAAAACAAGGAGCCACTCGTGGCGAAAGCGAAACAGATTGTAGATCTTCTCCGGCCGCACATGTTCGTTTTTTACGATGAATCGGGGGCGATCGGCCGCCGTTATCGGCGCCAGGACGAAATCGGGACTCCGTTCGGCATCACGGTCGATTTCGAAACACTCGGCGAAAAAGATTCCGCGCTCTGCGACACGGTCACACTACGCGAGCGCGATTCAATGAAACAGGAACGCGTCGCGATCAAGGATTTAGCCGATCTTCTTGCCGCGCGAATTTCCTGATGGATCTCGCGAAATTTCGCGAATATTGCCTGAGCAAGTCGCGAACAACCGAAGGCACGCCGTTTGGTCCTGATGTTGTTGTCTTCAAGGTCGGCGGCAAAATGTTTGCGCTCGCATCTCTCGACAATGTTCCTACAACCGCGAATTTGAAATGTGATCCCGATCTGGCGCTGGAGCTGCGCGATCGTTACGAACAAGTCAGACCTGGCTATCACATGAACAAAAAACATTGGAACACGGTGGAGATCGAAGGCGGAATTCCGGACGCAGAGCTACGAAAAATGATCGACCATTCTTACGATCTGGTCGCGAAGGCTCTGCCGAAATCTACGGCAAAGCGCGCAGTTCGAACTCGCCAAACTTCAACTGCAACGCGTCGCGCGCGACGTTAAGAAAACTGTCCGCCGCGTCCGTAAGCGCGACGCGCAGCTCGCCACGATTCAAAGGCGCCGCGCGGAGCGATTGTCGATCCAACATTTCCTCGACCGCCCGCGCGCAATTCTGCGCGGAATCGACAATCATGATCTGACGCTTGAGCACGCGCGCAATCGCTCCCGTGAGCAAAGGATAATGAGTGCATCCGAGCACAAGTGTATCGATGTCATCCGCCAGCAGCGGGTCGAGATAGCGGAGGATCATGCGATCGGTGACCTCGTCGTTAAGCAAACCTTCTTCGATCAGCGGAACGAGCAAGGGGCAGGCGCGACTGCTCACTCGCACATTAGCGTCCGCCGCGCGCAACGCTTTTTCGTAGGCACCACTCCGAATCGTCGCGCGCGTTCCAATTACGCCAATGTGTCGATTGCGGCTGGCCGCGAGCGCAGCGCAGGCACCGGGCTCGATCACGCCGATCACCGGCACTGAAAATTTTTCCGTTAACACCGGCAGCGCGACGGACGAAACCGTGTTGCATGCGACGACGAGCGCCTTGGCATTTTGCTTCATCAACATCTCCGCGAGTTCGATGGCGTAACGCTGCACGGTTTCCGCGCTTTTAGGGCCATACGGCACACGTGCGGTGTCGCCGAGATAGGAAATGTTTTCGTTCGGCAGCAAATCACGCAGCGCCTTGACCACGGTCAGGCCGCCGATGCCGGAATCGAAAACGCCAATCGGCCGTAGATCGCTCATGCAACACCAAAACTCATTGTTGTCACGACGGCCTGCAACTACTTCTCCCTCTCCCTTTCAAAGGGGGAGGGTAGGGTGAGGGTTGATTTACAACTGTCTATCCCTCACTTCAATCCTCTCCCTTCTCCAAGGGAGAGGCGGACAGAATCAGCAGAAGCGTTGCTGGAGTTTGCAAACCCGCTCTGGCTTTGGATGATTCTTCGCAATGGCTGAGCCTTCGAAAACTTACGATCCGAAGACGGTCGAGCCGAAATGGTATCAACGTTGGATCGACAATCGCGACTTCGAGGCGGATGCGACTTCGAAGAAGAAGCCGTTCTCGATCGTAATGCCGCCGCCGAACATCACCGGGGTGCTCACGCTCGGCCACGTCTTGAATAATGCCATCCAGGACATTCTTGCCCGCCGAGCGCGAATGCAGGGATTCGAAGTGCTTTGGCTGCCGGGGATGGATCATGCCGGAATTGGAACACAAACCGCGGTCGAGAAATGGCTTCGTAAAAACGAAGGCATCACGCGTCACGATCTCGGTCGCGAAAGATTTCTGAAGCGCGTCTTGGAATGGCAGGACAAACACGGCGGCATTATCATTCAGCAACTCAAACGGCTCGGTTGCTCTGCTGATTGGTCACGCCAGCGTTACACCTTCGACGACGATTATGTTCGCGCGGTGGAAAGAATTTTTGTCGAGCTTTTCAAGAAGGACCTCATCTATCGCGGCCGGCGAATGATCAACTGGGACCCGGCGGCGCAAACCGCGTTATCGGATGAAGAAGTCATTAACAAGCCGCAAAAAGGAAATCTTTATTACGTCCGCTACGAAATCGTCGATCAGCCGGGAAAATTTTTGGAAGTTGCGACCACGCGTCCGGAAACAATCATGGCCGACACCGGCGTCGCGGTTCATCCGAAGGACAAACGATATGCGGATCTTGTTGGCAAAGAAGTGTGGCGTCCGTTGCCACGCGAGAAAATTCCGGTGGTCGCCGATGAAGGGATCGATCCCGAATTCGGCACCGGCGTTTTAAAGGTCACGCCCGCGCACGACAAAGTCGATTTCGAAGTCGGCCAGCGTCACAAGTTGCCGGTCATCGACGTTCTGCATCCCGATGGAAAAATAAATTGTCCGGCGGTTCCGGAATTGTGCCGATCGAGCCACGGCTGAGCGAACAATGGTTTTTGCGTTATCCGAAGACGAAAGAAGCGCTCGCGGTCGTAAAAAAGCATCTCATTCGCTTCTTCCCGAAGCATTGGGAGAAAGTTTATGCGCAATGGCTCGCGAATATTCAGGACTGGTGCATCAGCCGACAAGTTTGGTGGGGACATCGAATACCGGCGTGGTACTGCAATGGTGAAACTCGCGTGCAGATCGATTCGCCGGGCGAAGGTTGGAGGCAAGACGAAGACACACTCGATACCTGGTTTTCATCGTGGCTTTGGGCTTATGAAACGATGGACCCGAAAACGCGGAAGAGATTTTATCCGACGTCGGTGCTCGTAACCGCGCCGGACATCATTTTCTTCTGGGTCGCGCGGATGATCATTGCCGGGCTCGAGTTCAAACCCGGGAAGACGGCCAAGATCGAAGACAACATTCCGTTCCACGACGTTTTCTTCACCGGGCTGATTCGCGACAAACAGGGCCGCAAAATGTCGAAGTCTTTAGGCAATTCGCCCGATCCGCTCGAGTTGATCGACAAATACGGCGCAGACGGTCTGCGTTTTGGCTTAATGCGGATAGCGCCGAGCGGCCAGGACATCCGTTTCGACGAAAAACAAATCGAAGAAGGCCGCAACTTCGCCACCAAACTCTGGAACGTCGCGCGTTTCCGCCAGATGCACGGCTCTACCCAAATTGCTCCCGGGAAACTTGACCGGTTTAACCGGTCAAGTTTCGGAGAGCTGTCGATCTACGCGATCGAAGTTCTCGCGCAATTGAATGAAACGATCGACGCGATTGAGAAGGGCTATCGCGAATATCAATTCAACACCGTTGTCCAACGCCTCTACGATTTTATCTGGAGCGATTATTGCGACTGGTTCGTCGAGGCAGCAAAGACCGAAATCTTCAGCGAAGACGACGCGAAGAAGAGCTCAGCGCTCGCGGTGATGGACTACGTTTTGTCCGCAATTGTGCGGTTGCTGCATCCATTCATGCCGCACATTACCGAGGAGCTTTGGTCGCTGCTCGGTCTCGGCAAAAATTCGATTCAATTCGCCCCGCTCCCGAAGAAGGTCGCGTTGAAGGATGTCGATCTTAAGAAAAGAAAACTTGTCTCGCCGATTTACGAAAGCGTTCAGGCCGGCCGCAATTTGCGCGCGCAAGCGCGAGTCGCGTCCAATCAGAAGGCGAAATACGCGCTGCGATCGAAGCAAAGCGGATTAGCCAGCGAGCAGCAAACAATCGCGCGATTGCTCAATGCTTCGGAACTTGTGATTGATTCGAAGTTTAAAGCCGGACCGGGAACGCCGATCGCGGCGACGCCACTTGGTGAAATCTTGCTTATTGTTGAAGTCGATCGGGCTGCCGAGCGCGAACGACTCGACAAAGAGATCGCGAAAGTCGAGGACGAGCTGCGCGCGGTTGAAGAGAAATTAAAGAACAAATCGTTTGTCGATCGCGCGCCGAAACAGGTTGTGGAGCTGCATCGGCAACGAAGAGCGAATTTCGCCGAGCAGGTTAGAAAATTAAAAGAGGCTCGCGACAAGCTGGATTGAAATTGGTTTAATAGATGTCGATCTTATAAACGCGATGAGTCTCTGGAAAAAGCTGCTTTGGGTTGGGGTGACGCTGCTCGGCCTAGCTTCTCTCGCCGTTCTGGCGCTGTCGCGAGGCGAACAAATTAGCGCGCTTTGGATCGTGACCGCGGGATTTTGCGCAGCGGCGATCAGCTACCGGTTCTATAGCAAATGGATCGCGGCGAAAATTCTCGTGCTCAATGATGAGCGCGCGACGCCGGCCGTGGTGAAGAACGACAGCAAAGATTTCGTGCCGACGAATCGTTGGATGGTTTTTGGTCATCACTTCGCCGCGATCGCCGGACCGGGACCGTTGGTTGGTCCGGTTCTCGCGGCGCAATTTGGATTTCTGCCGGGAACGCTTTGGATTTTGATCGGCGCGACTCTCGGCGGCGCGGTGCACGACATGATCATGCTCTTCGCGTCAGTGCGTCGCGGCGGAAAGACGCTCGGCCAAATGGCGAAGGAAGAAATCGCCCCTGGCGTCGGCGTGCTCGCGCTGATCAGCGTGCTCGCGATCATGATCATTTTGCTCGCGGTGCTCGCGCTCGTGGTCGTGCAAGCGCTGGCGAAAAGTCCGTGGGGCGTGTTCACCATCGCAATGACAATTCCGGTAGCGCTGATCATGGGTTTCGGTTTGCGCAGTGGAAAAGTGAATGTGACCGCGGTGACGATTTTCGGTTTGCTCGGTCTGGCGTTCGGCGTTTGGGGCGGACAATTTCTTTCCAACTTTCCGGCAATCGAAGCGTGGTTCCGGCACGATGCGATCTGGGTTTCGTGGGCGATCATGATTTACGGACTGGCCGCGTCGATTCTTCCGGTTTGGATGCTCCTTACGCCGCGCGATTACTTGAGCACGTTTTTGAAACTCGGAACGGTGGCGGCGCTGGCGGTCGCGGTGATTCTGATTCATCCGACGCTGCAAATGCCGTCACTGACAAAATTCATTGACGGCTCGGGACTGGTTTTTGCCGGGCCGGTATTTCCATTCGTGTGCATTACCATCGCTTGCGGCGCGGTGTCAGGATTTCATTCGCTGATCGCGAGTGGCACGACGCCGAAGATGCTTGGGCGCGAATCGCGCATCCGCGACATCGGTTACGGCGCGATGATCACCGAGATGATGGTCGCGCTGATGGCTTTGATCGCTGCTTCAGTGCTTCAGCCCGGCCAGTATTTCGCGATCAACATGAAAGGGACGCCGACTGAAGTCGTTCAGAAAGTTTCGGCGGAAGGATTTCCAGTAACGGAAGATGAGATGTCGATCCTGGCGCAGAACCTCGGCGAAAAGACAATGTTCAATCGCGCCGGCGGCGCACCGACGTTCGCCGTCGGGATGGCGCACATGTTCGCCAAACTTTCGGCCAGTCCGACCGCGCTGGCGCTTTGGTATCACTTCGCCATCATGTTCGAGGCGCTTTTCATTTTGACGACGATCGATGCCGGCACGCGCGTTGGGCGTTTCTTGTTACAGGACTTGTTAGGCAACGTGTGGCGGCCGCTCGGCAACACGCGATCGTGGACGGCGAATTTCTTTTCCAGTGTGCTGCTGGTCGCGGCCTGGGGCTGGTTTTTGTATCAGGGAGTTGTCGATCCACTCGGTGGCATCAACACGCTCTGGCCGCTCTTTGGACTGGCGAACCAACTTCTCTCCGTGATCGCGCTTTGTTTGTGTACCACGATCCTGATCAAAATGCAGAAGACGCGATATCTGTTCATCACGGTTGTGCCGCTTTGTTTCATGTGCGCGGTCACGTTCTCGGCCGGTTACCTCAAGATTTTTTCGGCCGATCCCAAGCTTGGGTTCTTGAGCGGCGCGCAATCACTCGCGCGCGAAGCCTCTGGGCTTGTAGATGAAACGAAAGCGAGCGAGCTGATTCGACAAGCAGCGGTCTGGCAATTCGACGCCGTCGTTGCCGGATTTTTCTTGCTGCTCGTGTTCCTGATCGTGGTCGGCTCAGCGACGCAATGGTGGCAGCTCATCTTTGGCAAGAAGCCGGTCGTGCTGCGCGAGAGCGAGTTTGTGCCGGTAACGTCGGTTACGACTTCAGCGGCGATTGGTTAAGTCATTCGCGTGTCTTTGAACACGTCTTTGCCTGTAGCAAGGCGTTCGCGAAACAATCTAACGGTTTCGAGCGTCAGCGGGTAGTTAATCTCTGGCGAAGCCCAATCGTGTAGTGTTTCGCCAACGCGCTCCGCTTCCTGCGTGTCATCGTCCCAGTGAAAATAATCGGACGCGATCATGCAGAAGCCAATAGTCTTGAGGTAGGCAGGATCCAAACCGCCACTCAAGACAGCGTCGCAGACGCGAACAAGATGACTCGTGTTGACGTGGAACTCGCCTTCAAGTGAAGCGATGTGGTGCCGATGCATTTTGTCACCGAGCTTCTCGACAGTTCCGACAAGATCTTGCCGCAAGACATCGGTCGTCACAGCACCCGCTAGGAAATCGCGAAGTGTCGCTTCGTGCATAGCGCCCCAAAGCTATGCCTGTCTGCTCGCGTGAACAACACTGCGCGGCGTCGGTGTTTCGCTACGAAAGAAAACTGAAGTAGTCAGAGATCCTTCGACTCCGCTCAGGATGACAATTGTTTATTTCTTGCTGACCGGCGTGAAGGCGTGGTCGAAGACGTAGTTGGCGACGTTGCGGCCCTGGGCGATCGCCTGGGTTTTGTCGAACGACCAGTGGATGCCGAGATAAATCCGGCTCTGGCCGTTCTCTTCTTCCGCCTGCGAGAAATTGGCGAAGCTGCGCGGCATGTAGGGACGCACGTTGCCGGCGTTGTCTTTGGTCACGCCGTTGAATTCGTCGGAGACAATGGTGAACGCGACACTATCCGTCCCGAAAAACCTTCGCAACGTCTGAAACAGCGCGCCGCCAAAGCCGCCGTGCCCGGACGGATAGGACGGAAATGGCGGTGTAAAATTCGGGCCGGTGAGATTGCTGGCGGGCGCGCCCATGGGCGTGAAAGTTAAATCGCCAGTTGTCGATGCGTTGCCGTCGCCGAGGCCGGTTGGCCCGGTGCCGAGATCGGATTCGCGGATGCCGCCGATCGGTCGCCAGAAATCGTAATAATACTTACTTTCCCAAATCGACATGCCGGCATCGGCCATGGCGGTGTTGGCGAGGGCGAGGAGTCGCGCGAGATCGGCAGTGCCGAGATGCATCTGATCAGCGATGTGGATGATGATCTGATTGTAGAGCCGCGGCGGCGCGCACAGGCTTGGTGTTCCATCGTAAGCCCAGAAAATTCCAATAAAACTTTGTTCGGGCGTGCGTGTGGTCGGTGTGAAAACGCCGTCGCCGCCAACCGCTTTCGCTTCGGCGTAGGCGGCGGCATACTCGGCGCTGTTCATATCCGGCGGCGGTGGAACGCGAAATTGACTGGCCGATTGGACGACGAAGGTTTTGCAATCACCCCAATGCGCGCCGAGCGCGAGCGGGATCACGCTGATCGGATCCTGGCGCCAGTGTCCGGGTTGATCGCTGGTGAAATAATTTACGCCGACGCGTGGCTCCGCTAACTGTGAGCCGTCGCTTGCACGCAGCGCAAGAATTGCCGACGCGGCGCGTTGGCCTAACGAAACGCCGTTGGTGCGTTCGTTCTTGTTGCTGACCTTCGCGAGATCGTCAGTCAGGAGTGAATCAAAAGCCGGCGCTTGCGACGGATAAAGCGCGATTAATGTGTCGTGCGCGGCCTGTGCGACTGCGGCATCGAGCGAGACTGGCGGCTTCGCCGGTTGAATCCCAGTGTAACTTCGGTAGCCGCCAAGGACGGCGTTGACGGAATCAAAAATTGCGATGTGAACAATAGCCATGGCGCGACTGGAGCGACCGGGTCCGAGTTGCTCACCGAACGTGCGGATCTCACCGGGTGCCACAGGCGTGTGATCGAGTCCGCTGGCGTTAATCGCGATCGCGTTCCAGCGATGAATGGAGTCGAGCGCATTTTTTGGAGCTAGCGCAGTGCGTGTCGTCTGAACGCCGTTGAGGCGCGGGCCAAAGAAATCACTAAAGCTCAGCGCACCGGCGTTGTTGCTGAGACATAAACAAAGGGCCAAAAGGATTGCGGAAGATGATCTCATATTCGTTACGGATTAGTCGCCATCTGTGGCGAGGGTAGAGCGGCAAAGAGGTTGCCGTTTTCTGCGGAAAAACTCAACTGGAATCGTCTGAGCAGAGCGATTTATGCAGCAGGAGGCGCACCGGCCTTTGCCAAGGCTACGGCGCGCAGGCCAGCTTCGGTCTACTTTGCGCCGCTGGCGAATATGCGCCACTATTTGCGGCGAAGCGGAACGACGATCTCTTCGTCGCGGCGTTCAAGAATTACGCGGCCATCTTCAATTCTCTTGACCGTAACCTGGTAAACTTGAGTGCCGACTTGGAGGCCGAATTGTTGACCTTCCGACATGGACTTGCCATTGATGATCGCGAAACGCGTGGCGCCATCGAGCGTGATGGTGGTGACGAGAAATGCGCCAAGTGGAACTTCACCCTGGTCGGTTCCGCCGGTCGCAACTTTTCCGGTTGGTTTCCAGCTAATCGGCCAAAATGGACTCCGCGTTCCGGCATCAATGTTGAAGGAAGATTTGTTCTTGAGCGCGATGGGCGGCGGTTCTTCTGTTGACTTATTCTTGAGTTCGATCGGCGCGGGTTCGTCTTTCGATTTATTCTTCAGCGCGATCGGCGCCGGCTTTTCGTCGGCGGCCAGCAAAGCCGGCGCTGCAAGGATCGACATACAGATGAGGGAGAAAAATTTGTTCATCGTTTTTCGATGACCGTAGTTGCAGCGATCACGACCTGTTGATATTGGGGCTGTTCGGGCAGGAGGTGAATGCTCAGTTTAGTAATGGAAAGCAGCGGCTGGGCGTTCTCCAGTTCGGCGATGGATTTGCCGAGGGCGGCGAAATCGGCCTGAGGCATATCGATTAGCCAATTGTATTTCGTCCAGGCGGCGAGCTCCGTTTGTTTGAAGTTCGTGTTGCTTTCTAAGCGCGCGACCGCGCGATCGATTCCCTGATTGGCGAAGAAGGTTTTCGTGCGCGGGGGAAACCAGGCGATCGGTGCGCCTTCCGGAATGAGAGCTTTGAGCGCGGCGAAGCGAGCCATCGCGTCTTTGGCCTGGTGCTCGAGAGCAGCTGCTTTGGCCACTTCTGATTTGGAACTATCGATTTTGTTCTGCCGGTCGGCGATTTGGGCCAACGTGCCGGCGCGGGCTTTTTGCAATGGCCCGAGAAAGAAAGTGAAATAGACGTAGAGCAGAAACACAAAACCCATCGCGCTGAGCGACAGTTTCTTGATCTGGTCCTTGGAGAATTTAGGAAGATTCACTGCTTTTCTGCTTTCTTCGTCCGGGCGCCGGCGTGCCGGCGGGTTTTGCGACGGCGCTGGGATTAAAGGTGACAGACAAAAGATATCGCGACATCGGGACGCTGGTGCCGCCAATGTTCGCCACCGTTTCGACGTCTTCGAGCGTTTTGAATTCCGCTTTTACGTCGTGATAACTTTTGCCGAGTTGCTCCAGCAACATTTGACGTAAATCTTCCGCGGCTGAGCGTGGTTCACGGGCGGCGGCCACGCCGTCGATCATGACGGAGACGCTACCTCCCTTTTCGTCGTCCAACAACGTCGCTTCCATGCTGGTCACTTGGGCGTTTGGCGGAACACAGCGTGAAAGTTTTTCCAGGAACGGTCCCCAGAAGAAGCGATTGTCGATGTAATCATCGAGAACGCGCGTGGTGTTGATGAGGTCAGTCAGCTCGGCGGAACGTTTTTGCGCCTGGGTAACTTTCGGTTCGAGTTTTTTCCATTCGGCTTCGACGCCGCTGAGCTTGGCTTTTATCTCGAAAATCCGATACCCATTCCAGGCGTAATAAAGAAAAAGCAACGCTCCGCAGCTGGAAAGCACAAGCATTCCAATTTTGAGCGGGTCGCGTTGCCGCTGTCGCTGCTCGAGAATTTCCTCATGCAGGAGATTGAGGTGAAGTGCCATCGGTGCTCGTCAGGTTTTGAAATATTCGAAGGCCGCCCCGCAGGCGACGTTGAGTGAAACGAATTCGTTAGGCAAAGTCTGCCGCTTCGCCGCCGGCAGCGCGACCTCGCAGGTTTCAAGCGGGTCCCAAATTTCGCAGGGCAAGCTGAGCTCGTCACTCAACGCCTGCAAAACTGCTTCCGCGCGAGCCAGACCCCCGGAAACAAAAATTCGGTTGATGCCTTCTTCGCGTTGACCTTCGAAAAATCCAATCGAATTGCGCACTTCCGTTCCCAGGCGCGCCAACGACCCGCGACAAATTTCGGTCATTCCTTCGTCGCCCTGTTGAATCATCAGCCAGGCGGCATCGGCATCGAGCGCATCTTCGGCAGTGAGCGCTTGCATTAGCGCTTTGCCGCCGTAATCGATGCTGCGCACAAGCACGAGTTCGCTTCTGCTGCCGATCAAGACCGTGCTCTGCAAATGTCCGGTATCGAGCAGGAGAAAGGCGTCGTTCGCAAAAATTTCGGGATAGGCAAATTCGAATGCGTTAAAGGAACAGACCGGGGCGAGTTGAAGCATCTCGGCAGAGAGCCGGATTTTATTCGCAGCCGCGACAATTTGCTTTACCTGGCTTCGCAGCATTCCGCCGACAAGATATTTCGTCTGCGTGACAACTCCGCTCTGCACGGCCCTTTTGCTTCCAGCCGCCGACGGGTTTTCCATTATCGATCCGCCATCGACCTGGCTGGCAACCGGCGCGACATCGAGCACGAAGTCTTTACATTCCTGATTCAACACCGCCAGTCCGTTGAATCGCAATGCGTTCCGGAGCAAATCGACCGGCGTGTCCGGTTGCTCGATGATGCGCAAAATCGTGCTCGGATCGGAAACCGCGAACGCGCAAGCTTTGGCGCTGCCGCCCAGATCGCAAAGGAGCTGTTTGAGCTCTCGGGAAAGGTCCTCGGCCGAGTCAAATTCCTCCGGGACAGGTCGAGACGCGAAGTTTGTCAGAATAAAGCGCGAATCGCTTCTGCGCCGAAGAGCAACGCCTTTGAGGACGTGCTTTCCCAAATCGATGCCGACAACAGAATCTGCGCGTTTCGCCATGATGCTGCAGGGGCATGTAGCGGGAAGCGTGCCCCGGGCAGACGCTTTTTGAATGGCGATCTGCGCTTCGCTTTCGACCGTGCTTCGCTAACTCTTGGCGTTCAAGCCGCTACCGCTGCTCGATATCCGAAAAACTCGCGTTGTTTGATCATCTGGACCACTTCCGGCGGCACCATTTCTTCCCAACTTCCGTCGCCGGCCTTCAGCTTGGCCAGAACCGCCGGTGGATAGATTCGTAGAAAATCTTTCTGATAATCGGCAATCTCGTCGATGTGGCGGTTGTCGATCAAGTATTGGAAGAGCGAGCGAAGATTCGGGGCTACTTCAACCTGTGTCGCGGTCGTGATCTTGCCCGTCTTTTCGTCGATCATCGGATAGACGTAAAGCTTCAGCCCGTGTTTAAACATCCGGCCCAGCGCTTCGAGAATTCCGCCCTCGAGATTGAGATAATATTTTTCGTCGAAGATCTCGATCAGACTCGGCACGCCCATGACCAGACCGATCATTCGATTGGTGTAACGCGAGAGATAACCGGCCAGCTTGTAGTATTCGCCGAACTTCGAGATCAGCACCGTTCGTCCGAGCGCTCCCAGAATGTCCACCCGCGCCAAAAAATCAGCGTGATTCAGCTGTCCTTCCGAAAGCAAATTTTCGAGTGTCATCTCCATCAGCACGACCAGATCTTTTTCCGAGCAGCCCGACTCTTTCAGAAACTGTCGCCGCGCGCCGTCGAGCATGTCGTTGGTCGCATAAGTCACCGGCCGAAAACTGCCGCGTTCGATCAGGATCGCTTTCTTGTGCAAAATCTCAGACGGCTGGACCATCTCGCCATCGGCAGTGAACATCACCGCGTCGGTTAGACCCTGGCTCACCAGTTGCAAGCTCATCAGCCGATTGTCGATGTTAGCGAATGCTGGTCCGGAAAATTTGATCAGATCGACCTGAATTTTTCCGGGCGCGAGATTTTCCTGCAGCGATGAAATCAAGCGCTCCGGTTCCGAATAATAAAAAGCGCCGTAAAGCAAATTCACGCCGACCACACCGAGCGCTTCCTGCTGGTCGACGTTCAATTCGTCGAGCATGCGCACGTGAATGATGATCTGGCTTGGTTCACCGCGCGGCGCCGGTTGGAAACGAACCCCCAACCAGCCGTGCGATTCGTTGTGCTCCTTGAAACTTCTGGCCGCGACCGTGTCGGCGAAAACAAAAAACGCGCGTTCGTTGCCAATCTTTGCCTCCAGACGCTCCAATAAAAGGTCGTACTCGTGATCGAGCATCGTATTCAAGCGCACCCGACTCACGTACCGATCGGCTGGTCCGTAGATAGCGTCACTGAACGTCATGTCGTAAGCCGATATCGTCTTCGCGATCGTGCCGGCCGCGCCGCCGACGTGAAAAAATCGGCGCGCCACTTCCTGGCCTGCACCGATTTCGGCGAACGTCCCATACTTTTGGTGATCCAGATTGATCTGAAACGCCTTTCGGTTCGTCCCCACGTCCATCTCCGCCTTCATATGAACACTGTAGCGGCGGTCCATGACCGCCGCAAAAAGGAGCGAATTTTAGAAGCGCACTTTCTCGGTGCTATTCGCCGGCATCCAGCCGTGCAAATTACTCGGCAGCGCCGCGTAAATCCAATCGCCGCGCTGGCTGACGATTTGGATTTCGCTCCCGGCCGGTAAAGTCAAAACGCGATTGGCATTGTCCGCCGTGGCGAGACGCGCTTCGACATTTTGTCCGGTCACAATAGCCAGTCCTCGACCATTTTTCCCATGGCCGAGTTGATAACTCGCCAGGACGGCGATCGCGACGATCGATAACGATAAGATCGACAATGCAATCGCGCTGCGCGCGCGGCGCCGGCCAAAAATAAATACTGCGATTGAAGACAGACCGATCCAAAATGCGACTGTGGCAGCGACGACGTATTGATTTTCCGTGGCGAATCCAAATAACCGTTCCCATCTACTTGAAATCAATTCGAGCGCGCGCCCTTCATCCCGCGCCACCCGCAGATTGGCCTGGGCTTCTGGATGATGCGGCTCGAGCGCTAAGGCGCGTTCGTAATTTAGGATGGCGTGGCCGAAACTGTTTTGTCGGAAATAAGCATTACCCAAATTGTAAAAAACATTCGGAGTGTCCTGCCCGGAACGCACCAGCTCCTCATAGTCGGCGATGGCCGATTTGAAATTGCCGGCCGCGTATTCCTGATTGGCTTTGGCAAATTGCGCGGCAGGTTGCGCCATTAAAAACGGGCCGCTAACCAACCACAGAACTGCGCAGCTGAGTACAATTCGGATTTTCATACGCGCAAACTTTCCAGCAACCTTAAAACTTCTTCTCGCTCGTCATTCGAGATGGCTCCCGCGCCATTTCCGCTCCCGCTGAAACGCAACTCATCGCTGCGCTCGAATAATGTCCGCAATTGTGCGCGCTCGTCCTCAGCCAAATCAAAAGCTTTCGCGGCCGTTTCCGCGTCCACCGCGTTCGGGTTAACATTTTTGGCGAGCGCCGTTTTGACGCGCACGACGCGCGACGCACTTGAAAAATATTCCTGCGGCGATAACTCGCCACGACGTAGTTTTCGCAAAAGCTCGCTTGATTCCTGTCGCAGCGCCGCCACCCGCTGCGCGTCGCGATTGTCGATCTTCGCTTGCCGAATTTTCCAGCCAACGAAGCCTAATAACAGAATCAGTGGCGCAAGTTGGGCCATCCAAAAAACTGGACGTGCGTAAATCGGAGTGAACGATCGAACGCGACCGAGATCGCTCATTTGATACAGAATATCCTGCGGCTTTGCGGTCGGAGCGACTACAGGTGCGGCTGGAGTCGGCGGTGTTGCCGGTTTTGCCCCCATCGCCGGAGCCGCTGCCACACTTGGGGCTGGCGCGGCGCCGCCTTCGACTTGGATTGGAAGAGCGTCGCTTCGCAGCGTGACGTAATTTTCCTTGATTGGATCGAAGTAAGTGAAAACGAGCGGCGGCACCGCCGATTTCTTTTCGTTAGGCGCGAGCACCATCTCGAAAGTTTTCTCGCCGCTAATGCCGACGTCGTCGTCCTGTTTAAATTTCGCGGAGGGCGGATATTTGTGCCACCCGCGCTCGTCCTCGAGGGCGGGTCCATTCATCCGATCAAAATTTCCGCGACCATTAATTGTCGATGTGACGGTGATCGGATCGCCCACTTGCACAGTTTTCGGTTTCGCGTCCACCGCCATGGTAAAATTGCCAATCGCGCCCGAGAAATTCGGCGGCGCATTGGTCGGAAGCGGTTTCACGTTGAGCGTCGCAGTTTCGCTTCTAATCGGCAGCTCGGTTCGCTCGCCCATGCTTCCAAAGGGATCGCTGAAAAATGGATCCGAGAAGGGATCATCTAAATTAAATAGATCGAAAGGCGATCGCGGACGCGTTCGCGGCGACGTGCTCGGTCGCCGCGGCAATACGACAACTGCTTTTGCCGTTACCGGACCGACCTCGAATTTCCCCGGCCGCGCGGCGGCAATGGCGGTCTTAAATGTGTAGACCTGGTAAGTTCTGCCACCGATTGTTTCCAGATTCTCGCGCGGTTGTTGCAACTTTTGGGTCGTAAAACCCTGGCTGGAAAGTTCCGGTCCATCCTCAAGCCGGCCGTGTGCGCGCGGATCGAACCCCAATCGAATTTCCGCCGGCACCATCTCGCCCACATACGCGTCTTTTTTGGCGACAACCAATTCCGCAAACGCGAGCTTACTCGCAGCCGTGCTTTGCCCGCTTTGCGCCGAACCCGCCGAGCTGCCGGAACTGCTCGATCCCTGCGCCACATTCAATACGAGTTCGGGTGTGTGCAGCGAATCATTTCCAACCCGAACTGTCTGCGCGGGAATTTTAAAATGCCCGGCTTTCAACGGTAGAATGGTGTAATTGTAAGTCACGCTGCTGCTGACATCGAAATTATGCATCTCGAATTGGCGCGACGTTCCGGTCTGATGAATCTCAAGGCCGTCGATTGAAATCGTTTCCGGAACATTTGCACTATTCGCGCCGTTCACTTTGATTTCCAACTGCACCATTTGTCCGATCGCCGGCTGCGAATTACTCAACACGGCCGTCACACTCGGCGACGCGGCGAACGCGACGCTACGCGTTAAAATCAAAACGAGCAGCGCAAAACTAATTTTGAAAGTCCTTGCGTAGATCGACATCTCCCTTGGGACCTCAAATTTTCGGTCACCAGTCATTATAGACATGGCGTCGCACCTTGCGTTCATCAAGCTGGACGCGCTGCTCTTCGTCCTTCATCGATTTCAAAAGGAGCTCGGCCTGTTTTTCACTCATCTGTCCCTCCTTTTCCGGTTCGGCCCCGCCTAGTTGCGCGGCCTGCTGCGGCGACTCCGGTTGTTTGTCACCATTTGCTCCTTTGATTTCACCGGCCAATTTTTTCTGTGGTGAGGAAGTCGGCGTTGCAGACGGCGTCGCATTTTCTCCCTCACCTTCGCCTTCGCCGGGAGAGGGCGACGGCATTTGATCTTCGCCTCCACCCGGACTTGGCGATTCTTCCGGCTGTTCCTGATTGCGCGAAGATTGTCGGTCTTGTCCGCCGGCGGACGGACTCGCCGTGGCGAGGGCATTTTTGTTTTCTCCTTTTCCGGGCGCGGGCGAAGGTTGGTTCGTTTGCTGTTGACCTTTGCCCGGCGATGGACTCGGACTTTCACCCGGTTGCGGCTGTTGATTTTTTTGCGGCTCGTTTTTTGCCTGTGCCTGGTTCGACTTGTCCTGAGAATTTTTGCTCTGGCTGCTGCCCGATTGGTTTTGGGATTGCGCCTGCTGGTTTTGTTGTTGCTGTTGCTGATTTTGATCTTTGCCGGAACTGCTCTGCGATTGCGATTGCTGCTGATCCTGGTTTTGGTCGCCGCCGTTTTGTTGCTGATTCTTGTCTTTCTTATTTTGCTGTTGAGGCGGTGGCGTTGGTTTTTGTTTCGGATGCTGTTTCAAACGCTCGATCTTCTTCCTGACCTCCTCCAGATTCGCTTTGGCCGCTTCGTTCTTCGGATTCAGCCTCAAAGTGGATTCATAATGCGACGCCGCATCGGTGAGATCCTTTAGCGTGTTGTCGTTCGTCTCGTCCATGTCGGCGCGATCTTCGAGAGTCCGGCCAAGATTAAAATGGCTGTTCTCCTGAAGTGCTTTGTCGGATGAGAGGAGCGAGTCGCTGAATGATTGCAACGCTTTGTTGTAATCGCCCATTTTGAAAGCTGCCGCGCCGGCATCGAATTCGATTTTTTCTTTTTCCGATGAATCCGGATGCGAATTCAGGTCTTGTTGGAAACTCTGATAGGCGTCGTTGTATTTGCCCTCGCGATAAAGATTCAATCCGGTCGCAGTTCCAAAAACAGGTCCCGCGAAAATAAAAAGCAGCGCAGTTGCCGGGACCGCGATCTTCGACCATCGCGGTGAACGCGCGCGGACGTGCACTTTTTTGCGCTCGCCGATCAAGATCGACATCGTCAGCGCAAGCATTGCCGCGCCTAATGGCCACTCGTAACGCTCGATCGGTCTCCGCCCCAAACGCGCGTCGATGTCAGCCGCCTTCATGTTCGCCAATCCCTGCGAATAAAGTTGTGACATCGTCCGCGGCCCGTCGTCGAGATGCAGATAAAAACCGCCGCTAATCTGCGCGATTTCGTGCAACCGTTTTTCGTCAAGCTTCGATTTTACAACTTGTCCCGCGGAATCTTTCACGAACGCCGTTCCGCCATCGTCGCTGTTGATTGGAATGAGCGAGCCCTGCGGCGTGCCCACCCCGACCGTGAAAATTCGCACGCCCGCATCAGCCGCGGACTTCGCTGTCTTCGCCGCGTCACCGTTCAACTCTTCGCCATCGGTGAAAATGATCAGCGCTCGATTTCCGGCGGCGCTTTTTCCAAATGTGTTTACGGCGAGATTGATCGCTTCGGAAATATTCGTCCCGCCTTCGGGAATCGTCTTTGTGTCCAAATCGTTAATCGATTCGACGGCCGCTTCGTAATCGATTGTCAGCGGTGCCTGCAGAAAGGCGCGACCGGCAAACGCGATCAATCCAACGCGGTCGCCTTGCAACTGATTAACGAGATCCTGCGCCGCGAGTTTGACGCGTTCGAGGCGATTTGGCTGCACGTCGTTCGAAAGCATGCTCCGTGATGTGTCCACCGCAAAAAGGAGGTCGAGACCCTTGCGCTTCACGTCTTCGTAAATGTAACCCCATTGTGGTCGTGCAAGACTTACGATCGCCAAAGCGAGTCCGAGCATGAGCAAAGCAAATCGCAAGACGCGGCGGGAGCGATTCACTGTCGCGGCGAGTTGCGGAAGCAATCGTGGCGAAACGAACTCGCGAAGTTTCGTAACTCCCCGCTGCTCGGCGCGCGCAAACAGCACGGCCAGAACCGGGATCGCGAGCAGTGCCCAAAACCAGATCGGCGCGCCGAAACTCATAAGATCAACATCTCCTTCACGGCAATTTCTTCCAAATGGTTTGCGACAATAAAAGTTGAGCGACCAGCAGACCGCAGCCGCTCATCAGGCAGAGTGGAAACAAATCGCGGTACTCCTGATATTTTTTCACGGCCACGGTCGATTTTTCCATCTTGTCGATGTCGCTGTAAATCTGCTCGAGCGATTTGGTGTCGGTCGCGCGGAAGAATTGCCCATCGGCGATTTGCGCAACTTGTTTCAAGCCGGCCTCGTTAAATTCCACGCGTTGGTTTTCGTAGAGCAGATTGCCGAGCACGTCGGTCATCGGACCACGCGACGTAAAAATTGGCGCCGGCGCGATTCCATTGATTCCAGCGCCGATGGCGTAGAAATGGATCTTTAGTGCTTTAACCGCTTCGGCAGCCGTGTTCGGTGAGATTTTTCCCGCGTTATTTTCGCCATCGGTCAGCAAAACAATTGCGCGGCTCTTTGAATGTTTATCGTTCAACCGGTTTGCCGCCGACGCCATTGCGGAACCAATCGCGGTTCCGTCTTCCACCAACCCGATTCGAACGCGTTCTAAATTTTGCAGAAGCCAATCATGATCCAGCGTCATCGGACTAACGACATACGGTCGACCCGCGAATGCGATGATGCCGATGCGATCGTTAGGCCGGCCTTCGATGAACTTGCGCGTGACTTCGCGGATCGCGTCCAGCCGCGTCGCTGGTTCTCCGCCGATCGTGAAATCTTTGGTCAGCATCGATCCGGACACATCGAGCACCAGTATGATGTCGATCCCGCTCGCTTCGACTTGAGTGAGGCTCTTTCCGAGCTGAGGCCGTGCGAGCGCAACGACGAAGATCGCCAGCGTTGCGAAAATTAATGCACGCAAAAGCTTTCCGACGTGGGCGGCGCTTTGTTTGCCGATCGCGCGCAGCGTTGAGGTCGAAGAAAACGTAAGCGCTGCTGCTGGTCCGCGTTTGCCGCGCAAGTAAGCAAGGAGCGGAATTGCCAGGAGGAACAATAGCAGCCACGGGCGCACGAACGTCAGCGCGGTATTTGCCGGCCACCAATCAAGCAAGCGCAAGTTGCTCTCCTTTCACAAACCGGGTTGCCTCTTCCAGCAAAAGGCGGCTGTCCGCCGATGTTGCTTCGTAGCGCGCGAATTTGATCAAGTCGCACCGGTTCAAAAAATCTTCGAGCAACGATTTTTCATTCGTTGAAAACGGCGACGACTTCGCCAGCGCAGTGAGAAATTCAACCGACGTCTGCCGCGTCACCGGCAACGCGTACTGATTGGTGACGTAGCGGCGCAAAATATCGGAGACGCGAATACTAAAGAGGTACGGATTCGTTGTTTCGATTTCCCCGGCGATCAGTTCGAGTTCCTCGAGCCCAATTTCGCGCGGCAATTTTGGCGGTTGTTCTGGTTGGCGCCTTCGGGTGAAAAACCAAATGATCAAACCGACGAGGCACAGTCCAACAAAGCTGGCCAAAAAAATCGCCCACGTTGGAATAAACGAGTAATCAACCGGTGGCGCGATCTCGTGAAATTGTTGTTGAGCGAGAAAGATCAACATAAACAAGTCATCGCATGGCGGCGCGGCGCTCACGCAATTTAAAAAACGAGCGTAGCGCCGGCAGATAATCTTCACTCGTCCGTAACGTGATTGCGTCGATGTTGTTGCGTCGAAGCGTGCGCGAAAGATCATGCGCCTTTTCATCGGCCAGATCGCTGAATCGCGTCCGCGTACCGCGGTCCCCGGTGTTGATTTCAATTTGCTCGCCGGTTTCAGCGTCCTCGAGCGTGATGATGCCGACATTAGGCAGCACCTGTTCGCGTTCGTCCTGAATGTGAACCGCAATGAAATCGTGCCGGCGACCGCTGACCGCGAGCGTTTGCGAAAAATCCGGCGCTTGAAAATCGGAAATGAAAAACACAACCGCACGCCGCGTGATGACTTTGTTCAAATAATCGAGCGCGAGAGCAGCCTCAGTTCCGCGGCCGGCCGGCTCGAAAAATAAAATCTCGCGAATGAGTCGAAGCGTGTGCGAGCGGCCCTTCTTTGGCGGGATAAAAAGCTCCACCCGGTCTGTGAAAAGAATCAGCCCGACTTTATCGTTATTGCGGATCGCGCTGAAAGCGAGCAGGCACGCGACTTCCGCGGCCAGTTCGCGTTTCGATTGGGTGGTGCTTCCGAAATTTCCCGACGCGCTAACATCGACAATCAACATCACGGTCAGCTCGCGTTCTTCGGTAAACTTTTTCACGAATGCGTTTCCAAGTCGCGCGGTCACGTTCCAATCGATTGCCCGAATTTCGTCGCCCGGTTGATATTCGCGCACATCTTCGAAATTCATCCCGCGGCCCTTGAAGACGCTATGGTAATTGCCGGCGAAGACGGTCTCGACCAGACCCTTCGTTTTAATTTCCAGCGTGCGGATTTTTTTAAGAATCTCCGCGGTTCTTTGCTGCAAACCGTTCATCGTAGATCAGGGAACGGGAAGGCCGCCAAAAATGCGCTCGATGATCGTTTCGCTCGTGACCGCTTCGGCTTCGGCTTCGTAACTAACGATGATGCGATGCCGTAAGACGTCTGGCCCGATGCTTTTGACATCTTGCGGCGTGACGTAACCGCGCCCGTTCAGGAAGGCGTGGGCGCGTGCTCCCAGCGCCAGATAAATCGTGGCGCGCGGCGATGCACCGTAACGAATCAATCCTTCCAGAGGCAAATTGTAAGAAGTGGGCTCGCGCGTTGCCCAGACCACATCGACAATGTAATCCTTCACCCGGTCGTCGATGTAGATTTCGTTCACCACATCCCGCGCGGCGATGATTTGTTTCGGCTCGATGACCGCGTCGACACGCAAATCGGGCGCTGACGTCGCCATCAAATCGAGAATCGTCCGTTCCTCTGACTTTTCCGGGTATCCGATATTCAATTTGAACATGAACCGGTCGAGCTGCGCTTCGGGTAATTGGTACGTGCCTTCCTGTTCGATCGGATTTTGCGTGGCCAGAACAAGAAACGGATCGGAGAGGGGATAAGTTTGTTCGCCGATTGTGACCTGGCGTTCCTGCATCGCTTCGAGCAATGCGCTCTGCACTTTCGCCGGCGCGCGATTGATTTCGTCGGCCAGAATCAAATTCGAAAAGATCGGGCCGAGCTTGGTCGTGAATTCGCCGGTGCGCGGGTTGTAAATCAGCGTTCCAATCAAATCGGCGGGCAAAAGATCGGGCGTAAATTGCAATCGCTGGAAACCAGTCTGGATCGCCGCGGCCATTGTCTTGACCGTGAGCGTTTTGGCCAAGCCCGGAACGCCCTCGAGCAAGATGTGTCCGTTGGCGAGCAAACCGAGCAATAAGCGGTCGACCAGATATTTTTGGCCGACCACAACACGCGAAACTTGCTGGCGCAAATCGGGGATCCAGCGGCCCAGCTCCTGCACTTCACGAGTGATTTCCTGCGTCGATTTCATACGCGGTTTTGAGACAAAGGTTAGGCCGACAATGTTCGATCAAACTGTGCTCCCGACAAGCGCCAGAGATGGCAATTATTTTCGAAGCGTCTCCGTGCGAGGGCGCAAGGTTAAAATGATCGGCAGCCCGACGTAGGGTTGAGCATCGCGGATCCTAGCTTTGAGATAACGCGCATAGGATTGAGAGAGCAATCGGGGATCGTTCACAAACAACACGAACTCCGGAGGTTGGAGATGTTCGCCATGACGAATTCGTCCTTTGGCGGATCGATCTGGTGTTCCCGCCGCCTGCGCGGCGTAAAACAGTTTCAATCGCCGGGCTTTGACCATCGGCGGCGGACTTGCGGCGAACGCCGCGCGCATCAGCCGATTTAAAACGCCGGTCCCGATCCGTGTGGCTGACGCGCTCTCGATTTTGCCAATCAGTCCGAAAAGCCGGTCGACGTTCTCGCCGGTGCGCGCGGACGCGATTAACACCGGCGCGTAATCGAGAAAGAAAATTCTCTCGCGCGTTTCATCCACAAGTTCGCGGATCGCCTGTCGCTCGCCGCGTTTTGGCTTAAACAGGTCCCACTTATTCAAGACCACCAACGCCGCTTTGCCCGCTTCCTGAATTAATCCGGCGATTCGTTTGTCCTGCGCAGTCACGCCGCCGGTAAGATCGACAATCAGGACGCAGAGATCGGCCCGGCGAATACTTCGCTCGGCGCGCATGACACTGAAAACTTCGACCGAGCTGGAAAGTTTACCCCGCCGGCGGATTCCAGCGGTGTCGATGAACAGAAATTGGCGATCGTCGCGTTCATAAGAGATATCGACCGAGTCTCGCGTAGTTCCCGGCAACTCGCTCACGATTGCTCGCTCGCTCTGCACGATCGCATTAATCAGCGAGGATTTACCGACGTTCGGGCGGCCGATGATGGCAATGGCAACTGGTGGAGGGTTAAAGGTTGAGGGTTGAGCGATGGATTCCGCGCGCGAGGGGAGCAATTGGTCAACGATGCCGAACAGCTCCGAGATGCCGCGATTATGCTCAGCGCTGATCGAGACGATTTTTTCAAAGCCTAACGAGTCGAACTCAGCCGCCAGCGGCTCGTGTTTGTCATTGTCGATCTTGTTAACGACAAGCACGATCGGCTTTCGCGATTTGCGGAGCCTACGCGCGAGATCCTGGTCGTTTGGCGATAGGCCATCCTTAGCATCGACAACAAACAGGAGGAGGTCGCTTTCGTGCAGCGCGTCTTCCGCGGTGCGGCGCACCTGCGCGGTGAGGTCCTTTTCTCCCGCGCCAAAAATTCCACCGGTGTCCCAAAGCGTGAACGGCCGTTCTCCGCGCGAACAGATTGCCACGATTCGATCGCGCGTGATGCCGGGCTGATCGTGAACGATTGCGATTTTGCGACCGATTAGGCGATTAAAGAGCGCAGATTTTCCGACATTCGGACGTCCAATGATCGCGACGTTCGGCAGTTTTGCCCGTCCTTTCATCGCACGAAAATCGAGAGTTAGTCCGCGCCAGCGTGCGCATGTCCCTCAGCTTGCAGCTGACGCACGCCTTCCATCACGTAGATGACGCCAGAAACAAGAGTAAAAATACCGGCGACGAAGACAACGAAGATGAGAGGAAGGAAGTGAAGCTGCAACATCACCCAGGCGATAGCGCACATTTGGCAAACGGTTGCTACTTTTCCGGTCCAACTTGGTTTTATCCGCATTTTATTGCCGATGAAATAGTGCAGGATGATGGCACCGACCAGAATGACGGCGTCGCGCGTGATAACGAGAACGGGAAACCATGCCGGAAATCTGCCGTAATCGGGATCGACTTCGCTCCAGTTGCTTATGCTCAAGGTGATGATGCCGCTGAGCAACAATCCCTTGTCCGCAATCGGATCGAGAATCGCACCGAGCGCGCTCCGCTGTTTGTAGCGCCGGGCGATGTAACCGTCGAGTCCGTCGCTGACCGCCGCGATCAGAAAAATGGCAATCGCCGTGAAACGTTGCCACTCGAGAGGATCGTGACGCTGGATGCTTTGGCCATAATAAATCGCCATGGTGACGAACGCCGGGATCATGAGGATGCGAACGACAGTGATCTTATTGGCAGTCGTCATCGGCTTTTACTGTAGCGGCGCTCTGTGAGCGTCGACAGTTTCTTTTCCAGCTTCTATTCGGGCGGCCGTTGCAACGCGGTTACAATCTGAGCGCTATGTCTCTAGCGTGTGGCAACCGCGGGGGCTCCCCCTCTATGGTTAGTACGCAGATAACGGCGGCGGCTGGGACGTGCCCGATCTCGTGGAAAACAAAGGAGCGGCACATCTGGAAGTGCCGCTCCGAGGGGAAAACAGCCGCGTTTGATCCCTTGCTCCAAAGGTACATACGGCGTTGGCGGGTCGAAGTTCCAGGCTTTTTCGAAAACTGAGGCTGTTCCTTGCGCCAGACAATGTGAATTGTAGGAAAAGCGCTTAATGCCACTCCGGCTCGGACCTTGCCGTGTCAAAAGAAGGCAGACGGCGCGCCTGCCCTACAAAAAATCAATCACCCGGCGCGTAAATCATTTCATTTTGGCGTAATCACTTCTCGTGACTACACTTCTCAGCCGTTAAAGCCGCCGATGTGGCGAAATGGCAGACGCAACGGACTTAAAATCCGTTCCTGCGAAAAGCGGGGTATGGGTTCGAATCCCA
>QHPY01000155.1 GCA_003219215.1 Verrucomicrobiota bacterium
CACCAGCAATACGACCGGTAGTCGCAGGCCTGTGCCGAGATCGACAAGCTTTCCCCAGCGCTCATTGATTGTGCCCATGAACGTCGAGCGGTAAGCGCGCAACATGTAAACGGTAGAGATCACGATGCCCCAAAGCGCGAGCACGGTCGCGATCTGAAAAATATGGAAGCGTTGCATTTCCCATCCGTTTCGAATCGCGCCGAAGAAAATCAGGATCTCCGACGCGAAATTCGCGAAACCGGGCAGGCCAATTGCGGCAAATGCAGCAAAGCCGAAGGCGAGGCCGGCGAACGGCATCACTTTGGCCAGACCGCCGAGATCGTCGAACAGCAAAGTGCCGGTGCGATTTCGAATTTGACCGGCGACGGCAAAAAGCAGCGCGATCGAAAGCCCATGAGCGAAGATGAGTGCAGCAGCTCCGGTTGCTCCGAGAATGTTGGCGCTCGCGATTCCAAGAAAAATGTAGCCCATGTGCATCACGCTGGAGTAACCGAGCATCCAATCGAGCCGCTTCTGCGCGATCGTGACGAGACCAATGTAGATAATGTTGCCGAGCAAAAGGATGACGAGGAGATACATCCAGTAATGCGCGCCATCCGGCAGCATTGGAATCGCTAAGCGCAGCAAACCATAGAGTCCGAATTTTTTCAGGACGCCTGCGTGCAGCATCGCCGCGGGCGCGGGCGCTGATGCGTACGCTTCCGGCGCCCAGGAATGAAACGGAAAGAGCGAGATAAGAACGCCGAACCCGATCAACAGCAAAAGATAAATGTGGCGTTGTGTCGGAGCCGCAATCGCGTGCGCGGCCGTCGCGGCTTGCAGTTCCCGAATGTCAAAAGTTCGCGTGGTCGCTGGCAGACTTTGGTAAAGCAGAATCAGTCCGATCAATAGAACGAAACTGCCGAGGGTGAGATAAATTGTGATTTTCCACGCTGCGACGCTGCGATTGCCCGTTCCCCAGATTCCGATGAGCAGAAATGTCGGGATCAGCGCGAGTTCGTGGAAGGCGTAAAAGAAAAACAAATCGATTGATGCGAAAGCTCCGATCGCGCCGCCCGAAATGAAAAGCAGGCAAGCGTAGAACGCGCGCTCGTAGTTGTCGATCTTACCGGTGAACCAAACCGCGGCGGCGGTGACAATGGTGGCGAGGAGAAGCATGAGCAGACTCAAACCATCGATGCCGAACGCGAAATGAATTTGCCAGTCCGCCGAAACAAGAAACGAGCTGACAAATTGAAAACCGGCTGCGACTCGATCGAATCGGCTGAGAAGAGCCAGGGTCACAAACAGATTTGAAATTGCCGCGACGAGCGCGGTCAGTCGCGCAGGCACGCCGGCGATGATTGCAATCGCGGCGATGATCGGGCAGAGAACGAGAAAGAGAAGCATCAGCGGAAAATAGTGAAATAAATGAGAGCCACGATTCCCAATCCGAACAGAAATGCGTAGGCCTGAAGATTGCCGACTTGAAACAATCGCAGAAACGCGCCGAGCCCAAATATGCCACCGCTTGTGCCGCGGACAGCGCCGGCATCAATAATCCAGCGATCGAAGAAGGCTGCGATGCGAGCAAGAAATTCCTGAGTTGCCCCGATCAGCCACTCGTAAAATTCGTCGATGTAAAAACGCCGTCGCACAAGATCGAGATGCAGCGGATCGCGCTCACGGTTGCGATAAAGCCAGGTAGCGATACCCACGCCTAGAATCAGTGCGACCAGCGCGAGGGCAGGGACCGTGAAAACGCTTTCCTTTTCATGCGGCACGACGAGGAAATGTTGCGCGACGCTCTCCAACCCGGCGATGAGCGCGAACAGTGCGAGGATGAGCAAGGGAATAATCATCACGAGCGGTGACTCCTTGCCGGCACGGGCGGCATCGGTGCGAGGTTTTCCGAGAAAGGCGACCATTACCGCGCGTGAAATATAAAACGCGGTCAGGAATGCAGTCGTTAGGCCGATGACAAAGATCGACATGTTGCGTTCGTAGGCAAGCGCAAGGATCGCGTCTTTACTAAAGAATCCGCTGAACGGTGGGCAACCAACCAATGCGAGCGCGCCGACGGCAAATGTGGCAAATGTAATTCTCAGTTTTTTCGCGAGGCCACCCATCTTCCAGATGTCTTGCTCGTGATGAAGGGTGACGATGACGGAGCCAGCGGCGAGAAAGAGGAGCGCTTTGAAAAACGCGTGAGTGAAAAGGTGAAACATCGCCGCTTCATTAGAGGCGAGTCCGACCGCCATCACCATGTAACCAAGTTGGGAAATCGTGGAGTAGGCGAGGATCCGTTTGATGTCGGATTGCTGCGTCGCCATTAACGCGCCGAGCAATGCGGTGATAGTTCCGATCCAGGCGATAACGAGCAGCGCGGTCTGCGACGCCTGAATAAGGAACGCAACGCGCACGAGAAGGTAAACGCCCGCTGCGACCATCGTCGCCGCGTGAATCAATGCCGAGACTGGTGTTGGACCCTCCATCGCGTCCGGCAACCAAACATGGAGCGGGAACTGCGCAGATTTGCCGACCGCGCCGCAAAAAATCAGAATCGCAACAATGGTGAGATAGCCAGGGTTGCTCGTGATTTTGGAAAGATGCGCAACGATGTCGTCGAACACGACCGAACCGGTGGCCATCCAAACCATCAGGATACCGATCATGAATCCGAAATCACCGATTCGGGTGGTGAGAAACGCTTTTTTCGCGGCATCAGCAGCAGCGTCGCGTTCGAACCAGTGACCGATCAGCACATACGAGGTGAAGCCGACCAGTTCCCAGAAAATGAACATCATCACGAAATTGTTCGCGAGAACGATCCCAAGCATGGCGAACATGAAGAGCGAAAGAGCTGCGAAGTAGCGCGATTTGCCTTTGTCGTCGCGCATGTAGCCCAATGAGTAGATGTGGATCAGCGATCCGACGCCGGAAACGACGAGCAGCATCAATTTGCTCAGATCATCGAGAACAAAAGCGAGCGGAACGGTGAATACCCCGTGAATGTCGATCCAGCTGAATTCCGCCGCCGAGATATCGTTCTTGCCAAAAATTACGCAGCTGAACGTGAAACTTCCGAGAACGGCCGCGACTGAGATCAGGGCGCTGATGTTCTGCCGGCGGCGCGTGAACAAAGTAATGACTCCGGCCGAAGTGAGCGGCAGGAGCAAAACTAACCACGGAAGCAAGCTCTTGGTGGTGAAGGTCAAAACTTTAAACTGGTGATGTCTTCGATGTGCGTCGTTTGCCGGAGGCGAAAGAGCGCGACCACAATAGCAAGTCCGACTGCGACCTCGGCCGCGGCCACGGTGATGACGAAGAAAACAAAAACCTGCGCGTTGTAATTCGGGGCGCCGCTTGGATCGACATGAAAGCGCGAGAACGCGACGAGTGACAAATTGGCGGCGTTCAACATCAACTCCAGGGCCATCAAAATGATGATGATGTTGCGTCGCACCATCACGCCGGCGAAGCCGATGGTGAACAAAATTCCGCTGACAATGAGATAATCGCCAAGCGTGACCATGTCAGCGGGTTTCGCGCCGGCTCAACATCACGGCGCCGATGGTTGCGACCAAAATGACTACGCCGATGATTTGAAAAGGCAGATTGTAATTGTCGAAAAGCAAAAGACCGATTCGGTGAACATCGTCCGATGTCGATTTTGCCAGCGATGGAAAGGTCTGTTTCGCGAGACTAAATCTGCCGATGACAGCGAAAATTTGAACCATGAGGGCAAGCGCAACCGCCAAACCGCCGGCGGACGCGACCCAGTTAATTTTTCTCAACTCCTCAGCCCGCAAATCGAGCAGCATGATGATGAAAAGAAACAGCACCATGATCGCGCCGGCGTAGACGAGCACTTGAATAATGCCGATGAAGTAGGCATCGAGCGACATAAACAGCGCTGCGAGCGCCAAAAACGAGACGACGAGACTGAGCGCGCTCGCGACCGGATTACGGTTGATGACGACGGCCACGCCGAATACCAGCATCATCAACGCGAAAATCCAAAACAGAAATACTGACATATCACGATGTCGATCTTGCCATCACTTTTTCTCGTTCCATTTTAAAACGACTCCGTGCATCACCCCGCCGATCTCGAGCAGTTTGTCTTTGTGATGCATCATGTCTTCGCGAGTGAATCCGGTGATGGCGTAGTCTTTTCGTAAATAAATCGCCTGCTCCGGGCAAACCTCTTCACACATGCCGCAGAAAATGCAGCGGACCATGTCGATATCGAATTCTTCGGGATATTTCTCGACCTTGGCGAAACGATCTGTCTTTGAAATTTCGCCCGGAATAATCTTGATCGCGCGCGGCGGACAAATGAATTCACAAAGCTGACAAGCGACACAGCGAACACGCCCGTCGGTATCGCGCACGAGCGCGGGCGCGCCGCGATAATGCTCAGGCAAATTCGGGTCCCATTTTTCCTCCGGATATTCCATCGTCACTTTGGTCCGGCGGAGAATCATGTTCTTGAAGTGCTTCAACGTGATTAACAGGCCGGCCGCGATCGCGGGGAGAAACATTCGCTCGCGCCAATTGAGATTGGGTCGTGGAACGGTGATTGCCATTAAAGATGGAAGTAAATGAGAATGATCGCGACGACGAAGATATTGACGAGCGCGATTTCAAAAAAGAAAAGCCAGCCCAGGCGCATCAACTGGTCCCACCGGAAACGCGGCAAAGTCCAGCGCACCCACATGAACAAAAAGATTAGTGCGGCAACTTTGGCGAAGAAGACCGCGATGTTGATCAAACCGAAAATCCAACCATGCGAGCCATCAGGAATTCCGGGCAAATGCCAACCCCCAAAAAAGAGGGTAACAATGATGCCCGAGCCCGTGATCATGGCGATGTATTCGCCGAGGAAAAATAAACCGAACTTCATTGACGCATATTCGGTGTGGTAGCCACCGGCAAGTTCCTGTTCGGCTTCCGGCAGATCGAACGGGAGCCGGTTCGTCTCCGCCAGAACAGCGATGATGAACACGAGGAACGAAATGAACATCGGAATAGCCAGCAGCCACTTTCCGAGATTCGTCCAATCGCCGATGAAGGGTGCGATCAACCAGCCATGGTCGATTTGATATTGGACGACGCTCGTCAAGCGCAGATTTCCAACAAGCAGGAAAATTGGAATGACGGCGAGACCGAGCGAAAGCTCGTAGGAAATCATTTGGGAACTGGAGCGCACGCCGCCGAGAAACGGGTATTTGGAATTGGACGCCCAGCCGCCCAGAACAATTCCGTAGACGCCGAGCGAGGCGATGGCGAATACAAACAAAATCCCGACGTTGATATCGGCGATGACCATCGGCACGCCAAACAGCGTGCTGCCAAACGGAACGACCGCGATAGTGATGACCGGCGGGACCATCGCCAGACAGGGAGCGAGCCAGTAATAAAGTTTGTTTACGTGCGCCGGCGTGAATTGCTCTTTCAGTAAGAATTTTCCGGCGTCGGCGATTGGTTGGAGCAGACCGGCGGGGCCGACGCGATTTGGTCCGAGGCGGTCCTGGATCAAGGCGCTGACGCGACGCTCGGCGTAGACTGCGTAATTCATGAGCCCAAGCACGAACCCGAGAAGGCAGACAATTTTAATCAACGACGTGCCGATAAAAAAATAATCCATTGTCGATCTCGCGCTATCGCCCGGTGGGCCGACTCTTCTCGGCTTGTTCGATATCTTTTGCTTTGGGTTCGGTGGGTGGTCGGGGCGATTCGTCCACCCTCATCACGTGCACGCCGAGGTCACCGATTTTGCTTAGAGTGAGATCGGCGAACGGTGGGATCTCTGCGCTCATTTGCCGAAACACATCTTCGATCATGTAAATGCCGTTGCTGCCGCCAAGCGCTTGGAGCAGGTCGCGCAAGATTTCCCAATCGTCGCGCGCGTTTCCGGGCGGGCGCACCGCGCGATTCAATCGCTGCAAGCGTCCTTTGCCGTTAATCATCGAGCCCCGTTTTTCGGCAAACCCTGAAGCGGGCAAGAGAACCGTGGCGTGTTCATTGGCGGCATTTGACAAAATATCCATCGCAACGAACGCGGACATGTTCGTTAGTTGTTCCGCCGAAATTCCAAGCTTCAATGGATTTTCACCCAGCGCGAGCAGCACTCTGATTTCTCCGGACCGCACCGCTTGGGCGATCGCAGAAAGTTTCGCCCCCGGTCCTTCGTCCAATCCCAGAATCAACCGCGCGCCGGTCGCGTTCGGATTGCGGTCTTTGCTCAGTAGAATGTCGTCGCCCTCGCCGAAGCGCGGCACGATGTCAATGTAACGGACGCCCAGCAAGTCCGCGATTTTGCGTGTGAGCCAAAGTTCTTCGTTAGTCATTCGGCCCGACGCGATGATCGCGATGTTCCAACCACTAAATTGCCTTAGCTGCAATGCCGCGTGCCCGATCGCGCTTTTCCAGTCGACCGACGTTAGTTCTTCGCCGTCAAAGATCTTCGGCTCGAGTATGCGGTTCTCCGCTTCTAAATATTTGAAAT
>QHPY01000156.1 GCA_003219215.1 Verrucomicrobiota bacterium
TGACGTGAAGGGCGAGATCCTCGAGATGAAAAACACGATCAACACCCTGGTTGATCGTCTCGGTTCGTTCGCTTCTGAAGTCACGCGCGTGGCGCGCGAGGTGGGTTCGGAAGGAAAACTCGGCGGCCAGGCCGACGTCCGGGACGTTTCTGGCACGTGGAAAGACCTGACTGACTCGGTGAACTTCATGGCCGGTAACCTGACCGGTCAGGTGCGTAACATCGCCGACGTCACCACTGCGGTCGCACGCGGCGACTTGTCGAAAAAGATCACCGTCGATGTGAAGGGCGAAATCCTGGAACTCAAAAACACCGTTAACACGATGGTCGACCAGCTCAGCTCGTTCGCTTCGGAGGTGACGCGCGTCGCTCTCGAAGTGGGTTCGGAAGGAATTCTAGGCGGCCAGGCAGAAGTGAAAGGCGTTTCCGGGACGTGGAAAGACTTGACCGATTCGGTGAACTTCATGGCCGGCAACCTCACCGGTCAGGTGCGTAACATTGCCGAAGTGACGACCGCGGTCGCTCGGGGCGATCTGTCGAAGAAGATCACGGTGGACGTTCGCGGAGAGATCTTGGAGCTCAAAAACACCATCAACACAATGGTGGACCAACTCAGTTCGTTCGCCGCGGAGGTAACGCGCGTGGCGCGCGAAGTCGGTACCGAAGGAAGACTTGGTGGTCAGGCTGATGTGCGCGGTGTCGCGGGGACGTGGAAAGATTTGACCGACAGCGTGAATTTCATGGCCGGCAATTTGACGGGTCAGGTGCGCAACATCGCCGAAGTGACAACCGCGGTCGCGAACGGCGATCTCTCAAAGAAAATCACGGTCGATGTGAAAGGTGAAATCTTGGAGTTGAAGAACACGATCAACACGATGGTGGACCAGCTCAGCTCGTTCGCTTCGGAAGTGACACGCGTCGCGCGCGAGGTAGGAACGGATGGACGCCTCGGCGGCCAGGCCAATGTGCGAGGCGTCGCCGGTACATGGAAGGATCTCACCGATTCAGTCAATTCGATGGCGGGCAACCTGACCGGCCAGGTGCGCAACATCGCGGAAGTCACAACTGCGGTCGCGAACGGCGACCTCTCGAAAAAGATCACGGTCGATGTTCGAGGAGAAATTTTGGAGCTTAAGGACACGATCAACACGATGGTGGACCAGTTGCGATCGTTCGCTTCGGAAGTTACGCGCGTGGCGCGCGAAGTGGGATCAGATGGAGCGCTCGGCGGTCAGGCGCGGGTGGAAGGTGTTTCCGGAACCTGGAAAGACCTGACCGACTCGGTGAATTTCATGGCCAGCAACCTGACCGCACAAGTCCGAAACATTGCCGCAGTCACGACCGCGGTCGCGACCGGCGATCTTTCGAAAAAAATCACGGTCGATGTTAAAGGCGAGATTCTCGAGCTGAAGAACACGGTCAACACGATGGTGGACCAACTGAACTCGTTCGCGTCGGAAGTGACACGCGTGGCCCGGGAGGTCGGCACGGAAGGAAAACTTGGCGGACAAGCAATCGTGCGCGGAGTTGCCGGCACTTGGAAAGATTTGACCGACTCGGTGAATTTCATGGCCAGCAACCTGACCAACCAGGTGCGGGGTATTGCCAAGGTTGTGACCGGAGTTGCAAACGGCGAGCTGAAGCAAAAACTGTTACTGGAAGCCAAAGGCGAAATCGCCGCGCTCGCTGACACGATCAATAGCATGATCGACACCCTGGCGACGTTCGCCGATCAGGTGACAACGGTGGCGCGCGAAGTGGGTGTCGAAGGAAAACTGGGCGGCCAGGCGAACGTGCCGGGTGCAGCCGGAACGTGGCGCGACTTGACCGACAACGTGAACCAGCTCGCCGGCAACCTCACGTCGCAGCTCCGCGCAATTGCGGATGTGGCGACGGCCGTAACGAAAGGCGACCTGACCAGATCGATTCAGGTCGCAGCCGAAGGCGAAGTCGCGTTCGTGAAAGACAACATCAACGAGATGATCCGTAATCTGCGAGACACGACATCTCGCAATAACGAACAGGACTGGTTGAAGACAAACCTGGCCAAGTTCAGCCGAATGCTGCAAGGGCAACGCGATTTGCTCGCGGTGGCACGACTGATTCTTTCCGAGTTGGCTCCAGTGGTGTCGGCCCAGCAGGGAGTCTTCTATATTATAGACGGAAACGGAAACGAACCCGAACTCAAGTTACTTGCCAGCTACGCTTATCGCGATCGGAAAGGCGTCAACAGCCGCTTCAAACTTGGCGAAGGACTCGTCGGACAAGCCGCGCTTGAGAAAGAACGCATTCTTTTGACGAACGTGCCGAACGATTATGTGCGCATCAGCTCGGGGCTCGGGGGAGCGGCTCCGCGGAACATCGTCGTGCTACCGATCCTCTTTGAAGGCCAGGTCAAAGCGGTGATGGAACTTTCGTCCGCCGAACAATTCAGTCCAACGCACCAGGCGTTCCTCGATCAGTTGACCGAAAGCATTGGAATCGTCCTCAACACGATTGAAGCGAACACGCGCACGGAAGATCTCCTGAAACAGTCGCAATCGCTTGCCGCCGAATTGCAGAGCCGGCAGGAGGAATTGCAGCAGACAAACCAGGAGCTGGAAGAAAAAGCGCGTCAGCTATTCGAGCAAAACGCCGAAGTGGAAAGAAAAAATCGCGAAGTGGAGCAAGCGCGACAGGCTCTTGAAGACAAGGCGCAACAACTTTCGCTGACATCGCGTTACAAGAGCGAGTTTCTCGCGAACATGTCGCACGAATTGCGCACGCCGCTGAACAGCTTGCTCATCCTGGCCGAGCAATTATCAACCAACCCGGAAGGCAACCTGACTTCGAAACAGGTCGAATTTGCCAGCACCATTCGGGATTCAGGTGTCGACTTGCTTAAGTTGATCAACGACATTCTCGATCTTTCCAAGATCGAGTCCGGAACCGTGACCGTGGACGTGGGCGAACTGCGGTTTCAGGAGATGCGGCAAAACCTGGAACGAACCTTTAGACACGTCGCTGAAAACAAAGGTCTCACTTTCAACATCGACATCGACCCGAAGCTGCCTTCAGGGATCTACACCGATGCGCAAAGACTGGATCAGGTTCTGAAGAATCTGTTGTCGAATGCGTTCAAGTTCACCGAGCGCGGTTATGTCAGGCTGCGAATTGCGCCTGCCGCCAACGGTTGGAGCGCGAATCATCCGTCGCTCGCGCAGGCAAAAGCAGCGTTCGCGTTTTCGGTGAGCGATAGTGGAATTGGAATTCCTGCGGACAAGCAGACAACGATTTTCGACGCATTCCAACAGGCCGAAGGGAGCACCAATCGCCGTTATGGTGGCACCGGTCTTGGCCTAGCTATCAGTCGAGAGCTTGCGCGTCTTCTTGGCGGAGAAATCAAACTCGAAAGTACTGAAGGCCAAGGCAGCACTTTCACTTTGTTTTTACCGGACTCGTATTCGTCTGTGGAAAAAGAGAAAGGGGGCGGACCAGTTGCCGCCGACGCCACGGCGTTAGCTGAACCTGAGTGGAGCGAACCTGCGGTTTCTCCATTTACAAATGCGTCGATTCCGGATGACCGCTTCAGCATTCTGCCGTCCGATAAGACGATCCTCATCGTAGAAGCGGATCGTGACCTGGCGCAGTGGCTTTTGGAACAAGCGCATGATGCAGGTTTTAGGGCGATCGTTACCCCACAAGGGCGCACCGCCCTGGCGTTGGTGCGTGAATACGCGCCCATCGCGATCACGGTCGATTTGCAACTGCCGGATATTGAAGGCGCCAAACTGCTGGAGCGAATGAAGTCCGACCTTTCTACCCGGCATGTTCCTGTCATCGCGCTATCGACCCATGATTCGGTTCGGCAGAGCGCGTTAAAGTACGGGGCGATCGCCGCGCTTGAGAAACCGATAAGTTCGCCCGCGATTCGGAAAGTCTTGGCGAAAGCCGCGACCATGGCGGCCGCAAAGACAAGAAAGCTGCTTGTCATCGAAGACGACGCCCGTCAACGCGTCGCCATTCGCGAACTAGTTGGAAATGGAACGGTCGAGATCGTTGAAGCATCAAGCGCCGCCGAGGGTTTGGCCGCACTTCGCGATCAAGAGATCGGTTGCATCATTCTTGACCTGATGTTGCCGGACATGTCCGGGTTCAAATTGATCGAGCAAATTCGGGCCGAGCATCAGCAACTGCCGGTCATCATTTACACCGGCAAAGACTTGTCACGAAAGGAAGAAGAGCACCTGAATCGGCTGGCACAAACCATCATTGTCAAGGACGTCCGCAGCCCGGAAAGGCTCTTTGATCAAACAGCATTATGGCTGCATCGAGATGTTTCGAAATTGCCGCCGGACAAGCGCGATCTCTTGCGGCGTATGCACGACCCGAACGCAATTTTGGCCGGCAAAAAAATACTGATCGTGGACGACGATATTCGGAACATCTTCGCGATGACCAGTCTGCTGGAGCGTTACAAAATCAATGTCATCTCCGCCGAGACCGGCAAAGCGGGCATCGAAGCGCTGCAGAAGGCTGGAGACATTGATCTCGTCCTGATGGACATCATGCTCCCAGAAATGGACGGCTATGACACGATGCGCGCGATTCGCCATATGTACAGTTTTAACGAGCTTCCGATCGTGGCATTGACGGCCAAGGCGATGAAGGGAGACCGCGAAAAATGTATCGACGCCGGCGCGAGCGATTACATCGCCAAACCGGTCGAAACTGAGGAACTCCTCTCGCTCCTGCGCAATTGGTTGCTTCGGTAATGTCGGAGAACAGGACCAACAACGATTCTTCCGGAGACAAGGTTAGCATCCTGGTCGTGGACGATCGTGCCGACAAGCGCCTCGCCTATGAAGTGATGCTGGCTGAATTAAAGCAGAACATCGTCTGCGTTCGATCAGGCAAAGAAGCGCTGCGACGTCTGCTGAGAGAAGATTTTGCCGCAATCTTGCTGGACGTAAACATGCCTGGGATGGATGGCTTTGAAACGGCCGCTCTGATCAGGCAACGACAACGTTGCGAGACGACGCCCATTATTTTCGTAAGCGCGATCAACGACACGCTAAGCCACATTTCGCGCGGGTACTCTTTGGGGGCGGTGGATTATATTCTCACTCCGGTTGTTCCCGACATCCTGAGGGCGAAGATTGCCGTCTTTGTCGATCTTTTCAAAAAGACCGAACAGATCAAACGACAGGCCGAGGAACGCGAAAGTTTGATTCGCGAACAGGCGATTGCCGAACACGCGCGCGTGGAAGCGGAGCGCGCAAGCGAAGCGAAAGATCGCTTTCTTGCGATGCTCAGTCATGAGCTGCGCACTCCGCTCACTCCGGTCTTGGCGTCAGTGTTTATGCTCGAACGTGAGGACAATGTTCCCAAGGTTATACATGAATCGCTTCAGCTCATTCGCCGGAACGTCGAGCTGGAAGCGCGCTTGATCGACGATCTTCTCGATCTCACCCGGATCAGCAAAGGCAAGGTGCAACTCAGCTTTGAAATTGTCGATGCCCATACCCTCTTGCGAAATGCGCTCGAAATTTGCCAATTCGAAATCGAACAAAAAAAACTCGAGCTGCGAAGTGAATTCGCCGCCACGAAAGTTTATCTGCAAGCCGATCCGGCGCGGCTGCAACAGATCTTTTGGAATTTAATCAAGAATGCCGTCAAGTTTACACCCCACGGCGGAAAGCTCGGCATTCGAACGACAAATAATGGTGATGGCCAATTTCGCCTCGAAGTCGAAGACTCCGGTTGTGGGATCGATCCTGGAGTTCTGCCTAGAATTTTTCACGCTTTTGAGCAAGCCGGCCGAACGCAATTAGGTGGCCTCGGGTTGGGTCTGGCGATTAGCAAAGCGCTGGTTGAAGCGCATCACGGTTCCATTAGCGCTGAAAGTCAGGGGCGCGATAGCGGCGCGACGTTCACCGCTCTGTTTCCAACTTGCGAGCGGAATGCGATTCCAAAGTCGAGTGACGCGCCGCGCTCGACTGCGAAACGCAGATCCGTCCGTCTTCTCTTGGTAGAGGATCACGAAGATACGAATCGATCTCTCACGCGGATGCTTCGTCGGCGCGGCTACGAGGTTCATCCGGCTAACGACATTCGTTCCGCGCTCGACATTGCCACGAGGAAGCAATTCGACGTTCTCGTCAGCGATATCGGACTACCCGATGGCAGCGGCATCGATCTGCTAAAGGCATTGCGCGCGAAACGTGACGTTTTTGGAATCGCCTTATCCGGCTATGGCATGGAAGAGGACATTCGCCGAAGCGGCGAGGCCGGTTTCTCTCATCACCTCGTCAAGCCGGTCGACTTGAACAAGCTTGATTCGATTATTCAGGAAATGTCATTGCCCGTCGGCACGACTTTGCTAGCGCAACCGGCCGCGTTGCAAAATTGACACGACGACACCGAGCCCGGATAGTTTGCGCTCGCTAAAGTCAGCGGCGGCGGGGTAGCCAAGTGGTAAGGCTGCGGTCTGCAAAACCGCTATTCGCGGGTTCGATTCCCGCCCCCGCCTCCAGATCTCGCTCCGCTTTCTGAGATTTAGCGATTTCGCGAATTAATGATTATCTTCGGCGCGTGACTCGCCGCTCGTCCCAACTATTTGCCACAGCACAAGCGCGCATTCCTGGAGGCGTTAATTCGCCAGTGCGCGGGTTCCGTAACGTCGGCGGCGAACCTTTCTTCGTCGAGCGCGCAGCCGGCGCGAAAATTTGGGACATCGATGGAAACGAATATATCGACTATGTCGGGAGTTGGGGTCCCGCGATTCTTGGTCACGCGCCGAAAGTCGTTGTCGATGCTGTGCGGAGTGCCGCCGCGCGCGGACTGAGTTTCGGAATTCCAAATCCACTCGAGGTGGAATTGGCCGAGCTGATCTGCCAATGGATGCCGTCGATCGAAAAGGTCCGAATGGTCAACAGCGGGACCGAAGCGGCGATGTCATGCATCCGATTGGCGCGCGGATTCACCGGGCGCGACAAGATTATCAAATTCGACGGCTGCTATCATGGCCACGTCGATTCCCTCCTGGTAAAAGCTGGCAGCGGCGCACTGACCCACGGAAGGCCCGACAGCGCCGGTGTTCCAAAATCGTTTGCTGAGCTCACCATTTCTTTGCCATTCAATGATGTCGATCTTGTCCGAAAAACGTTCGACGAAAACAAAAACGAAATCGCTGCGGTCATCCTGGAACCGATTCCCGCAAACGCCGGACTTTATTTTCCGAAAGAAGATTTCTTGTCGATCTTGCGCCATGAATGCACGAAACACAGCGCGCTTCTGATTTTCGATGAAGTGGTGACCGGTTTCCGGGTTGCGCGCGGCGGTGCCCAGGAAATTTACGGAATCAGACCGGACCTGACCGCACTGGGCAAAGTGATCGGCGGCGGTTTCCCGGTCGGAGCATTTGGCGGCCGGGCTGAGATTATGGATCAACTTTCACCCGACGGTCCGATTTATCAGGCAGGAACGCTTTCAGGAAATCCGCTCGCGATGGCGGCTGGTCTCGCCCAACTACGTGAGCTCGAGCGGATCGACGGCTGGGAGTTGCTCGAAAAACTCGGCGCGCACTTCGAACAGCTCACACGCGAGGCGATCGCGGACGCAAAGATCGACATCACATTTCACCGCCTCGGCTCGATGTTCTGTTTGTTTTTTGCGCGCCCGCCGGTTGTCGATCTTGCCGGGGCAAAACGGAGCGATCCAAGAAGGTTCGCGAAGTTTTTCCACGCTTGTTTGGAACGCGGTGTTTATTTCGCGCCATCTCAATTCGAAACCGGTTTCATTTCGACGGCCCATACGCCTGATGGCATCGAAGCCACCGCGAAAGTTGTTCGCTTCATCAAGGGCGCGACCTATGGCCCGTTCAAGCCCGACGCGAGAGGGAACAGTTTCGGCCGGCCGGAGCAGCTGGATGTCGATCTTCGCATGATGCGCGAGATCGGTTTGAACCTGTTGCGTGTTTATCATCCGCCGCCGGAGTGGTTCCTGGAAAAATGTTTCGCGGCTGGAATCCGCGTTTTGATTACCTTGCCGTGGGAAAAGCACGTTGAATTTCTGCGGCAGAAAAAAGTGCGCGATGACATTGCGCGGAAGGTCCGGAACACAGTTCGGAGATATGTCGGCAATCCGGCAGTGCTCGGTTATCTGGTTGGAAATGAGATCGCGAGCACGATGGCACGCTGGCTCGGCGTGCGACGCGTCACGGAATTCGTCGAGCATCTCGTCCGGATCGGACGCGCAGTGGACCCGGGTGCTCTTTATTCCTACGCGACCTATCCGCCGACCGAATATTTGCTGCCGCAGAATGTCGATTTTTTCTGTTTCAATGTTTATCTCCACAATCAGCGCGATTTCGAGCGCTACCTTTTGCGCCTGCAAAATCTGACCGGCGAGCGTCCGCTCATCCTGGGCGAGTTCGGAATGGACACGATTCGCCACTCGCAAGACGAACAGGCGGAAATGCTGGGCTGGCACATCGAAAGCGTGGCCAAATGCGGACTGGCCGGGACGATTTTGTTTTCCTGGACGGACGAATGGTTTACCGGCGGCAATGAAGTAATGGACTGGGCTTTTGGAATCGTTACGCGCGCGCGAGAGCCGAAAAAGTCTTTCCGCGCTCTGCGCGAGAAGTTTGGTCAGGACAATTCTACGCTGCCGCATCGCGCCTTGAGTGAGGCGCCGTTCGTTTCCGTAATTGTTTGTTCTTATAACGGGGCGCGCACGTTAGCTGATTGCCTCAATTCGTTAGGCAAACTGAATTATCCAAATTACGAAGTGATCCTCGTCGATGACGGTTCAACCGACAATACCGCGCAGATCGTCGCGCAGTTTCCGAACGTCCGTTACATTCACCAGAGCAATCTCGGTTTGAGTCACGCCCGCAACGCCGGCGCGGCCGCAGCCACGGGCGAAGTGTTCGCCTACACCGATTCGGACTGCATGGCCGACCCCGACTGGCTTTACTATTTAGTCGGCACGCTCGTGAGTGGCGAATACGCGGGCGTAGGCGGACCGAACATGAGTCCGCCGGCGCAAAATGCGATTCAGGCGTGTGTGGCCGCCGCCCCCGGGGGACCGAGTCACGTTTTGCTCACCGATACGGTGGCCGAACACATTCCCGGCTGTAACATGGCGTTTTACCGCTGGGCCTTCGAACAGGTCGGCGGTTTTGATCCCGAATACCATAAGGCCGGCGACGATGTCGATTTTTGTTGGCGTCTGCAGCAATCCGGTTGCGTCATCGCTTTCAGTCCGACCGCGATTGTTTGGCATCATCGCCGCTTCACCCTCCGCGCGTTTTTGAAACAGCAGGAGGGTTACGGTGAAGCCGAATCGCTTCTTCGTTTCAAACACCTGATTTTCTTCGGCCCGACCGGAACTGCGAAATGGCGCGGTCAAATTTACGGCGCGCCGCGATTCAGTTGGTTCATCGATCGCCCTGTCATTTATCATGGCGTTTTCGGCGAAGGATTTTTCCAATCGATGTATGCCACGCCGCAATCGGATCTGGCCGCTTATCTGAGCAGCATCGAGTGGTTCGCGCTGACGCTTTTCCTTTTTGGCCTTGGAATTTTTCTGCCGACGCTGCGCATCGTGCCTTATCTGATGTTTGGCGGCACATTGACCGTCGCGCTTTCCTACATGGTCCGCGCGCGCATCGAACCAAAGTTTGACACCGTCCCCGCGCGTTTACTCGTGATGTGTCTGGCTTTTCTCCAACCGCTCGTGCGCGGATTTTCGCGCTATTTCACGTGGCTCCATTTTAAACGCACACCGAGCAGCGTCATCCGTGCACACGAAATTTTGCCCGCCGCCGCAAAGCCGGGCCGCGGCTTGCGGCGCCGGGTTTTTTGGAGCGAGGATGGCCGAGATCGTCATCACCTGCTCGGCGCGATTTTTCAATTGCTCGAAGAAGAAGGCTGGCGCTACTCGGTCGATACTGGTTGGAATGAGTGGGACATCCAAATCTATGGAAACTTTTGGTGGAGCATTGTTCTCCAAACTGTAACCGAGGATCACACCGGCGCGAAGCGATTGACGCGCGTGCGCCTGCGCAACCGGCTCGTCACTACCACTGTCATTTTTAGTCTTCTTGCTCTCAGCGTTGTGATTTACCGCCAGCTCCACACTTCACATCTCGATCTTTGGTCGGTCATTCCGTACTCGCTCTTTCTGGTTTTTCTGGCAACGCGCGCACGCGCGCTGAAGTCGCGAGTGGCGGAGCTCGTCGATCTTGCCGCCCATCGTGCCGGTCTACTGCGAATTACTCGGCGTGGTGCGTCTGTGCCTCCGGCGTTACCGGTGCAGGCAGTCGAGGCGATGCACACGGATCCGGCGGCGCAGACATGAAGGTCGTCCGGCTCGTTATTTTTTCCGTCGCACTCGCGGCCGAGATTCTCTTTGTCGCGGCGCTAAATTTTTTTGATGACTGGACGCTCGAGCCGATGCCGGTATTCTTTGTCGCC
>QHPY01000157.1 GCA_003219215.1 Verrucomicrobiota bacterium
CGATTTCTTCGGCTCAGCCAAAGCGTTGCAGTTGAATTTGGAAATGGAATTCAAACGCAACCGCGAGCGCTACCAATTTTTGAAATGGGGCCAGCAAGCATTCAAAACGTTTCAATTAATTCCCCCGGGAATCGGCATCGTTCACCAGGTCAATCTGGAATACCTCGCGAAAGGCGTACAGCACGCGAAGATCGACAATCGCGACATTTTTTGTCCGGACACGCTGGTCGGGACCGATTCGCATACGACAATGATCAATGGCCTCGGCGTCGTCGGCTGGGGGGTGGGCGGAATTGAAGCAGAAGCCGGAATGCTCGGACAACCGGTTTATTTTTTAACACCCGAAGTCGTCGGCGTGCACATGACCGGACAATTGCGCGAAGGCGTAACCGCGACCGATCTCGTCTTGCACATCACGCAAATGCTGCGCGCGCAAGGCGTGGTCGGAAAGTTTGTCGAGTTTTACGGCGAAGGTGCGGCCTCGTTGCCGGTACCGGACCGTGCCACGATTGGCAACATGTCGCCCGAGTACGGCGCGACCATGGGATTTTTCCCGATCGATCAGGAATCAGTCGCCTATTTGCGCGCGACCGGACGAAGCGACGAACAATGCGCCGCGTTCGAAAATTATTTTCGCGCCCAGAAAATGTTCGGGATTCCGCGGAAAGGCGAGATCGATTACAGCGTCGATCTGGAACTGAATCTCAGCGATGTGCAACCAGCGGTCGCGGGACCGAAACGACCGCAGGATCGGATCAATCTTCCCGCGCTGGGCGAGACATTTCGATCGCTTTTACAAAAGCCAGTCAAGGATGGCGGGTACGGAATGAAAGATGTCGATCTTGACGCAAAGCATCTCGTCCAACTGAACGGGTCGCCGCCGAGCGATGGCGACATGCCTTCATCCGACAAGAACGGACCGAGCATCGAGCTGGGCGAAGAGCGCAACAAGGCCGAGATGGTAAACAACCGGCCGACGCCCGACACCGCGAAGGAATTGAAAGATTCGGCTGCCGATCCATTTCAACACGGTGAAAGCCGGATCGGGCACGGGAGCGTTCTCATTGCCGCGATCACCAGTTGCACCAACACGAGCAATCCGAGCGTAATGCTCGCCGCCGGCTTGCTGGCAAAGAAAGCGGTGGAGCGCGGGTTGAAGATCGATCCGGCCGTAAAAACTTCGCTCGCGCCCGGCTCGCGCGTCGTCACCGATTATCTCGACAAAACCGGACTGCAAAAATATCTCGACCAGCTCGGGTTCAATCTGGTCGGCTACGGGTGCACGACCTGCATCGGCAACTCAGGACCGCTCCATCCAAAGATCGAGAAAGCGATTAACGAATACGATCTTGTCGCGGCGTCAGTGCTCTCGGGAAATCGGAACTTCGAGGCGCGGGTGCATCAAAATATCAAGGCGAATTTTTTGATGTCGCCGCCACTAGTGGTTGCGTTCGCGCTGGCTGGACGGGTGGATGTCGATCTTTCCAAGGAGCCGATCGCGAAAGACAAGGACGGTAAGGAAACATTTCTGCGCGATCTCTGGCCAAGTTTGAAGGAAGTGCGAGACGCAATGCAATCCGCGCTCAAGCCGGAAGTTTTCCGCAAGCTTTATCGCGATTTCGCCGATCAAAACCCGAAGTGGAACGAAATTCCTTCGAGCACCGGCGAAGTCTATCAATGGGACGAAAAGAGCGACTACATCCATGAGCCGCCGTTCTTCAAGGATTTCTCGATGGACGTCGGCAAGATCGACAACATCGTCGGCGCGCGAGCGCTCGGAATTTTCGGCGACTCAGTCACGACCGATCACATTTCGCCGGCAGGCGCAATCAAAGCAACATCGCCGGCCGGCGAATATTTGAAATCCCGCGGAATTAGGCCGGAAGATTTCAACAGTTACGGCTCGCGACGCGGCAACGATCTGGTGATGACGCGCGGAACCTTCGCAAACGTGCGCATCAAAAACCTGATGGCGCCGGGCACAGAAGGCGGAGTAACGAGACATTTTCCGGACGGTGAGACGATGTCGATCTTCGATGCAGCGATGAAATATCAAAAAGAGAACGTGCCGCTCGTCATTCTGGCCGGAACGGAGTACGGCACAGGTTCGTCTCGCGATTGGGCGGCAAAGGGAACGCGTTTGTTAGGCGTGAAAGCGGTCGTGGCGACGAGTTTCGAAAGGATTCACCGCTCGAATCTTGTCGGCATGGGTGTACTGCCGCTGCAATTTCTCGATGGCGTTACGGCGCAATCGCTTGGGCTCGACGGTTCGCAGACATTTTCGATCGACGGCTTGTCCGATGCCATCCAACCCGGTCAGCGCTTAACCATGGAGATTGAAAGCCGGAAAGGAGAAAAACGTTACGTTCCGGTGAAACTGCGAATCGATACGCCGATCGAAGTCGATTATTACAGACACGGCGGCATTCTGCCGTTTGTGCTACGGCAACTGCTGGCGCGAAAGTGAATCCAGCGAACTGGCCGCGCTGATATCCAAAGTGTATGAGGAAACTTCGGGTGGCGGTGTTGTATGGCGGCCGGTCAGGAGAACATGAAGTTTCACTTCAATCGGCTGCGTCCGTAATCACTCATCTGGACCGTAATCGATTTGAGATCGTGCCGGTGGCGATTGACAAGCAGGGTCGCTGGCATCTCAACGATATTTCTTTGCTCGAAGGAAAGAAATCTCTCCCCGTCTTCAAAGACGCGCCGAAGGTTGTGCTTCCGCCGAATCCCCCCGACACGAGCAGTGGCAGCGCATTGATCGGCCTGGCTGGAAGCGGACAACCGCGAACAATCGACGTGGTCTTTCCCGTGATGCACGGGCCTCTTTGCGAAGATGGGACAATTCAAGGATTGCTCGAGCTTGCTGACGTTCCCTACGTTGGGTGCGGAGTGCTTGCGTCAGCAGTCGCGATGGACAAGGAGATGACAAAACGCGTGGTTCGCGACGCCGGGCTTCCCATCGTGTCGTATGTTTCGTTGAAGCACGAGCTGTGGAAAAAAGAAAAGGAGCCGTCAGCCGAAAGGATTCAGAAAGAGCTTGGCTATCCGGTCTTCGTTAAGCCGGCTAACCTTGGCTCAAGCGTCGGCGTGCATAAGGTGAAAGAACCGAGCGCGCTCGACGCCGCGCTCGAAGATGCGTTCAATTACGATACCAAAGTGCTCGTTGAAGCTGCCGTAAACGCACGGGAAATCGAAGTGTCGGTTCTGGAAAACGCGGATGCAACAGCTGATCCACTGGTCAGCGTCCCGGGCGAGATCAACCCAACGCATGAATTCTATTCTTACGAGGCCAAGTATCTGGACGAGAAGGGCGCGACGCTAATTATTCCGGCAAAGCTCGCCTCCGAGCAGATGAAATGCGTACAGGAGATTGCGAAAAAAGCGTTCTTAGCGATTGAATGTGAAGGGATGGCTCGAGTCGATCTCTTGCTGGACCGAACGAGTGGAAACTTCTTTTTCAATGAATTGAATACGATCCCCGGATTCACCTCGATCAGCATGTATCCAAAATTGTGGGAAGCTTCAGGGATTAGTTACAAGGAACTTTTGTCGAGACTTGTGGATCTTGCGATCTCACGGCACAAGAGAAAGAAAGCGCTGGTTAGGGAATTTCGGTCTTAGAAGAAGTGCGACGGTCATCGACTGCCGCTACAGAAGAATGGATCTACCTTCAATAGTGATGGGCGAACCTTCGGCGATGAAGGCAGAGCGCGGCGGAGCCGACAAGGTCTCGACAAATTGTGGGCCGTAAAGAGCCGCGGTATCGCCGCGAAACTCAAAGTTATTGGCGTTCCAAATTTTCCAGCGCGGATGTTCGACCCGATACTCGCTGCATCCAGCGCGAACGCGGGTGTAGCCCCAGTAATGCTCGGTAATGAATTCGGCGTGTGACCCGGCGGCAATTGCTTGCGGTTCGCCGCTTGCGCTCATTTTTAGCGACTCCCATTTACGGCCACGACGCCAGGAATACTCCACCTTCAACTTAGGATCGACGTGCTCAATCTCGTGCTTCATCGGCAGCGCGAGGTACTTTTCTCCGTAAAATGCACGCGCGACCAAAGCGATCGCGCGGCGCGGGACCAATTCGCGAACGAAGACGACGCCACGGCGCCAGGTGTCGGCGGATTTTTTGCGCACATAAAAGCGCAAGTTCACTTCCTCGAAGTCGCGATGCAGCGGAATGGGAAGACCGAGCAAACGAGTATCGAGAAATAGAAAGCCGACCACGCTTAGAAACGTTTCACCATTTTCGAAATCGAGCTCAGTTCCAGGCGGGACCAGCGGCGCGACGATCTTTGGATCGACAACGAAGTTGAGCATGGCGAGGTATCGCCAGTTGGCGGTGAGAAAGGGTCTCACCCAGACAAGATATGCGACGGTCATAGACCGCCGCTACAAAATCAGTGCAGCAACTTTTCGAGAGCGGCGTCCGGCTGGGCGCCGAGCGAAGTGGCCATGGCGTAATGACGCTTGGCCTGTTCTCTCGAAGGCGGCGACGAGGTGGCGTAAATGACAGCGAGGTTGAAATGCGCGTCGGCGTACTTCGGATTTTCGGAAATTGCTTCGAGCAATTCTTTTTCGGCGGCTTCCTGCCAGCCTTTCTGACTCGCGGTGATGCCGAGATAGTTGTGCGCAGTTGAGCTCTTCGGATTGAGGCCAAGGGATTTTGTTAATTCGGTCAGCGCCTCGTCGAATTTCGCCTGACGATAAAACACGATTCCAAGCGTCGTGTGCGTAAATTCGTCCTTGGGCGAGAGCGCAACCGCCTTTTTCAACGTCAACTCGGCGGCTTTCAGTTTGCCGCTCCGGAAATAGACGACCCCGAGATTGGAAAGCGAATAAAGATTGTTCGGCGTCTTGGTCAGGATTTCCTGATAAAGTTTTTCGGCCGAACGATATTTGCCCTTATCAAAATTTTCCTTGGCCTGCCGGGCAAGATCGACAACGTCTTCGGGAACGTTCGGTTTGAAGATGCTCGGCAGGGTGTAACCGCTTTGTGCCGGCGGCGCGTTTGACGCAATCAGATTGCCGTCCGGTTTTTCAGCCGCAATCGTCGCCGATCCAGTCGTCTTTGTGTTTTTAGCGAAAGTGAAGCTGGCTTTGACCGCGCTGGGGTTATCGTCGGAAATCGAAACGACCGGTTGCCGGAGGAGCGCTAATTCGTCAGTGGTCAGTCTCGTCACCGGTTGGGCAAGCAACTGGATCTGTTGCCTCAACGTTTCCGATTTGATTTGCAGCTTGTCGAACTCGGCGAGCATAAGCTTTTTCGCCTGATCGCGTCGCGCTTCTTCCTGGCGCTCGCGCACGATGATGTTACGCAACATTTCGTTCTCTTTGGTCAGCTTGGCGGTCTCTTCCGGCGTAGCGCCCACCAACTTGACCTGCTCAAGCTGCTTGCTCGCTTCGTCCAGCTGTGAGCGCAGCTGAGCGACCGTCGTTTCGTAAGTCTGGTTTTGTTTCTGGCTGGCTGCGAGCTGCGCTTGTAAATCGCCGATCTGTTTCTTCACGTCAGCGAGCTCTTTTTCCTTCTTCGGTTTGTCCGCGCTGATCTCGCGCACAGTTTTTTCGGCGTCAGCCAGTTTTTGTTTTAGATCCGAGTTTTCGGCGACGAGCACTTCAACCCGCTGCTCGGTGTCCTTCAATCCCTTTAAGCGCGCGACCGCATCGTCACGCTCCTTGTTTGCACTTGCGACCCTTTGGTCCGCTTCAGCCGCGCGCGCATTCGCTTCGTCGCGCTCCTTGCCGGCCGACGCGCGCTGTTGATCGGCGGCGGTCACTTTGGCGTTAGCGTCATCCCGTTCCTTTTCGGCAGCGCTGCGGCCTTGCTGCGCCGAAACGAGCGCTTTCTTCAACTGCACGATTTCGGATTTGAGTGCTTCCTGCGCTTTGCTGTCATTCGAACCGGCTGCAGCAGTTTTCTTCAAGGACGCTTGCGCCTGAGTTAATTGATCGCGCACTTGCTTCTCGGCCGTTTTTGCTTTTTCGAGATCGCCCTGAGCATTGTCGAGCTTCGATTTCGTTTCGTCGAGACGGCTATTCAACGATCGCTTTTCATTTTCGGCTGCGCTCATCTGGGTGCGCGATTTCTGCAACTCGCCTTCAAGTTGATCGACGCGGTCGCGCAGTTTGCTAGTGGCCTGCTCGATCGCGACCTCATTCGGTGTGCTCGACGGAGCGGGTTTTGCGGCTGGCGGCGGAGCCGCGGCTTCCTTGGCGACGTGCACGGGCGGTTGTGAATCTCGCGGCGCCGCGGCAACATTTTCCGCCGGCGCGCTTACATTTTCCTGGGTCGAAGCTTTGTCCTGAACGCGTAGGATGCTTTCGCTCACTTTCCGGCCGCGATATTCGACGATCGCCGGTTGCCAATCGGAATGGGCCTTGCGCAACTGCTCGAGGAGTGTCCCCGCAAACCGATACTTGGCGAGGGCAGCTTTGAACTGGTTCTCGTGCTCGAGTTTTTCGCCCTGTTGC
>QHPY01000158.1 GCA_003219215.1 Verrucomicrobiota bacterium
CTGCTCAATAATCTTGTCCGAATGAGTCAGGGGAAAATGATGGGCGTCGATTTCAACAAAGACAAAACCTGGGTTGGCTCCAGCATCGCGTTGCACGACCAATAACGCGCAACAGGCCGGCTCTAGATCGCGCGCGTCTTGATGTTAATTTCGGAAGTGAGTGTCTGATGAACCGGACAGCGCTCGGCGATTTCCATAAGTTTCTCGCGCTGTTCGGCAGTGAGCGAACCGGTGAGCTGAACGTCGAGCTCGATTCGATCGATCTTTCCTTCTTTCGTCTCGCAATCCTCGCAGTCAGCTGCGTGGATCCTGGAGTGTCGAAGTGAAACGATGATACTCTCGAGCGGCCAGCGTCGTTTTCGGGCATAAAAACCGACTGTCATCGATGTGCACGAGCCGAGCGCGGCGAGCAAGAGATCATAAGGCGACGCGCCGGTATCGGTGCCACCGAAAGCGGCCGGTTCATCAGCGTCGAGGTGATGCGAACCGATTTCAACCCTTTGGGCAAAGCCGGCGGCTGTGCCATGAACGATCACCTGAGCTGCTTCTGCGTCTTCGGTTGTTGCCATAGCGAATCTCCATCAAACAACGCGCGCCTGATGACGGCAAGCAGACAAACAAGATCAACGCCCTTCCCGTTTCATGAGCTCTGCCACTTCAGCAGAAGTGCGGACGGGAATGATTTTGAAATCCATTAAATCTTTCCAATTGTCGATCCAACGCTCGAGCAGAACGAAGTCTTCCGTCTCCATAACTTGCCAACAGGTCTTGAGATTGTGATCGATCCAGCTGGAAACGTAATTCAAACCTTCCGGCATCATCCGGCCCTTTTCGTCCAGCCGTTTATAGATTGCCGGCGCGTCTTTGAATTTCTCGATCACCAGGTAATGCATCGTCGCGAGGTTACATCGTCTTCGCGTAAAGAAGCGAATCGAGAATCTTGCCGTCTTTGACGACGTTCTTTCGCAAACGTCCTTCGAAAACGAAGCCGGCTTTTTCGAGCACGCGCGCTGACGCGGGATTGTTCGAATGCGGCATGGCAAAAATCCGATTCAGCGAGAATTCTTTGAAGCAATAGTCTATAAACGCAGGAACAATTTCGCTCATGATCCCTTGCCCCCAAAAATTTTCGGCGAGCCAATAACCAAACTCGGCGGTGTGCCGATGAACATCTTCGCCGGGCCGCAGACCGATCCCACCGACCGCCGCGCCTCCGATGTCGATACAAAAATTCAATCTCGGCAAACCGGGCACTGAGCCCTGCAGAAACCTTTTCGCGTCTTCAATCGTGTAGGGATGCGGAAACGCGTCGCGCAATCCGAGCCAGACTCGGCGATTGTTTGCGTGGCTGGCCAATGATTCGGCATCGCTTAATCGGTAATCGCGAATCGTGCAACGTTCGAGCTTGAGCTCCACGTTATTTCAGTTCGTCGTTCGTTTCGGCGAACGCTTTGACCGCGAATTCCAAATCTTCGCGCGAATGCGCGGCGCTCACTTGCACCCGCACGCGCGCCGTGCCGTGCGGCACGACCGGATAAAAGAAACCAATTACATAAACACCTTTGTCGAGCATGCGCGCGGCGAACTTCTGCGATTTGGCGGCGTCGCCGATCATGATCGGCACAATCGGGTGCACGCCAGGCTTAATCGTGAGACCGCGCTCAATCACGGCCGCGCGAAAATATTTCGTGTTCTCCTCGAGTTTGTCGCGCAATTCAGTCGACGCAGTCAGAATTTCGAGCGCCTTCAAACACGCCGCAACGATCGGCGGCGCAACCGTATTGGAAAACAAATAAGGGCGGGAGCGTTGCCGCAAAAGATCGACAATCTCTTTGCGGCCGCTGGTGAATCCGCCGCTCGCGCCGCCGAGCGCTTTACCGAGCGTGCCGGTGATGATGTCGATCTTGCCCATTACGCCGCGATATTCGTGAGTGCCGCGGCCGGTTTTCCCGAGAAATCCGGTCGCGTGCGCGTCGTCAATCATGGTGAGCGCATCATATTTTTCGGCCAAATCGACGATCGACTTTAGGTCGGCGATCGTGCCGTCCATCGAGAAGCAGCCGTCGGTCGCGATCAAACGAAAGCGCGCGCCGCTCGCTTCTTTCAATTTCGCCTCGAGATCGGCCATGTCGTTGTGCTTGTAACGAAAGCGTTGCGCCTTGCAGAGCCGGACGCCGTCGATGATCGAGGCGTGGTTCAGTTCGTCACTGATGATTGCGTCTTTTTCAGTGAGCAGCGTCTCGAACAAGCCGCCGTTGGCGTCGAAGCACGACGGATAGAGGATGGTCTCTTCGGTCCCGAGAAATTTTGTGAGCGCGGCTTCGAGTTGCTGGTGAAGATCTTGCGTGCCGCAAATGAAACGCACGCTGGCCATGCCGAGCCCGTGACTGTCCAACGCTTCCTTTGCCGCTTTGATCAGCTCGGGATGATCCGCCAGGCCGAGATAATTGTTCGCGCACATGTTGAGGACGCGTTTGCCGCCGGCGACGGCGATGTGCGCGTCTTGCGGCGAAGTGATAATGCGCTCGGTTTTGTAAAGTCCCTGCGACTTTATTTCTTCGAGCGTTTGTGAAAGCTGCTTTTCGAATTCGGCGAGCATAAAACAGTTTCAGTCAAACCGCGCCCGATGCAAAAGATCAAGGCCGAGTTCTTTACTGATAAAAAAGAGAGCAGAGCATGCTGATTCCGATCACGGCGTAGAGCGCCCGGTATTGAATTTGAAACCGATCGACAATCTGTGGATTGAGCTGGCCGCGGAGCGCACGAAGGGACCAGTAGAGATGAAGGGGATAAAGCAGGGCTGCCAGAAGAGCTAACGGACGTGGCAAGAATCGGAACCAGCCGAGAAAAAAAAGACAAAGGTAAGCGAGGCTGAAGACAAGTAATCCGGCAAGGAACGCCGGTCGCTTGCCAAAAGCGATCGCGTTGGTGCGCGCATTGTTGTGGGAATCGAGCTCGAAGTCGCGCACTTCGTGATTGAGATGCCCGGCGGTAAAAGTCAGAGCGAAGAATAATCCAATTAGAACCCCGCGCTCGTCGATCGACATAAAGACGGCGTAGCCGAGCAGAAAATGAAACAGGCCGCCGACCAGATGCGGAATGGATGATGCGATCGGCGTGCTTTTGGCGTTGAGCTTTGGATGCGAGTAAAAGAATCCGAGCGCCGCGATTATGGCCCCGAGGATAACAACGCGCGATCCAAGCAAGGCGAAGACGATCAAGCTTGCGATGAGAAGAGAGAACGAGAACCAAAACAAGTGTCGCGATGGCACTTGCAGATCAGGCGCTTTGAACCCGTGCGCTACATCAGCCCAGTCGTTCAGGGTAAAGACATGAGCGACGAGCAGAATACTGCCGACCAGAAACAACAACAGCATTTCGAATTTTCCGGCAGTGATTGTTCCGATCGAAAAGACGACGCCCATCAGCGGCGTTCCTTGCAAAACAAAGACTTCGTCGAAACGAACGTGGCGCAGAAGCGCGCGGCTACGTGATGGCCGGGACATTATAGCTTCGAGTATTTTGTCAGGGCTTCCACGCAAACCGCTGTGGTGACGGAGCGGGCGCCATAACGCAGCGGCACACCGATCCCGCGGTAAACAGTGGTCAAAGCCCAGCCGCCGTCGGCGCTTTGTCGCGCGAGGATAGAGCGGATGCCGCGATCCAAAGCGTCCCCTCGATATCCCAGATTCAAAAGTGTGATAACTCCGTCCGCTGTTTCGAGATCGTCGCCCCATCCGCCGTCCGATTTTTGCAACGACAATGTGGCCGCGCGAATTTTGGCAACGGCTTCGCCAAGACAACGTGCGCCTCCGTCGGCGTAGGCGCGCGAGAACGCACGGGTGAATGCTTCGGGCGATTCGTAGTAGGGCGAACCGTTGCGGAATTGTTCGCTCTCCGCGTGCGCGAGGACGAATTTGCAAACCGAATCGATTGTTTCCCCAACAGATCCGAACATCAAAAGCGCATTCGAATTCACAACCGCATCGAGGTCGCCGGTGTCGATCGCGACCAGCGTCGAACGATCTCCAATCCAGGTATTGAGGACACCCGCTTCATTCATATTGGCGCGGACCGCACTTAATGTTTCTCTCGGGATGGATTGTCCGGAGCGTTTTAATGCAGCCCACGCCAATGACGTATCATCCACGTCGGGCGATATCGTCTTCGGCGTGGCTTTTCCATAATAAGGAAAGAGTCCGCTCGACTGCTGTTGCGCGAGGAGGTAGGTGACAGCTCGATTGCAGGTTCCGCGAGCCGTCACGGAATCACTGCAAAAGGAAAGTGAAAATAGAATTTGGGAGGCAGTGAAGGTGGCATCGACCGGTTCGATCTCTTTCGGATTATCGACCTGCCAGCTGTCAGTAACGAAACCACCGGTTGGAGTTTGGCTTGCTGCGACAAAGTCGAGTCCGTCTTGAATCGCGAAGGCGGCTTGGATCCGCAATTCGTCGACCGAAGATCGACAACCGAACGTTGCCAATAGTGCAAAACAGAAAATTCCAAAGCGAAAGCCGCCCCCCATGCGGCGGAGATATGGATTTGACCATTTCATGTCAAGCGCACCAACGCACGCAACCGCACAAAGATGTCAGTCGCGCCAGCCGCGCGCGATCAATAAGGGAATGTTTTCGTTGATGCTGATGTTTTTTGGCGGCGAGATGACAACTTCGCCGTCCACGACGTGCTGTCGCAAAAACGCGCCGGCCTGCATCGACCACGCATAAGTGTAGGCCTGGTTGCTCCAGCCAAATACCGGATCGGGCGCGGGTGAGAGCAATAGCGGACCTGTCTCCTCCGGGGGCTGAGCGCCGCCGACGAGCCAGACGCGATTACCGGACTGCAGGGTTTTGGAAATTGCCGACCGAACATCTGCGATCGAATCTGATTCCTCCATTTTCGTTTTGATCAGATCGTAGCGATGAATCCGTTTCTCACTCAACTCCGGGAGCGTCATCCAACGGGTTTGTCCGTGATAATACCAACTGAACGACGGCCCCAGAAACCATGGGCTAACGATGATCAAATCATCCGGCCGCGCGTAACGTTGCAAACCCTTCGCGAGAAGATCGACCGTTGTCTCGCGTTGAGTGATTTTCGGCCAGAGAATAAATGGCAGCGCAACCCCCAGTGCGACGACAAGGATGAGGCGCAAAATTCGGATCCATTGAAATCGACAAAGAGCTGCGACGAGTAATTCGGCAACGGCGGCCAGCAGGCAGAGGAACGCGAGATGATAGCGCGTTTGCGGCGCGGTGTGAGTGATTGCAAGAAAGGTAAAGTAAGTCGCCGCCGCAATCAGAATGGTGAGTAATCCAAAAAGCACCGGTCCAGTATCGATCCGCCAAGTTCTTCGGCTTAAGAGTGCGACGCTTCCCAAGATCGACATCAAGCCAACCGTCAACCACACGCCCGCCATCAGCGGAACCGGTTGACCGCACGCGACCTGAAATTCGCTCCAAATCGATCCCGGAGACGTTGGATATCGCAGGAGAATCGTCCACGCCTTGATCTCGCGGTAAGTTTGAAACTGCGGCAGGTAGGAAATGGCGCAGACCGCCGCAACCAGGCAAAGCGCCAGCGCCCATTTCGCCTGCCGGCGGAAAGCGCAGACCGCGAACGCGGCCAAAAGGAGCGCCGGAACCAGCGCAGCGGTGAAGTACAAACATTGCATACAGGCGATGTTGGAAAAGAACATCGCGACCAGTCGAGTGATCGTTGGCCGCGCGATAAACATCGCCGTTACTCCGAAGGCGAGGACCAGAAGGACCGAGCCAAGCCCGTAACCGCGGATCCAGGCTCCGTCCGTGAGAAACGTGATATTCAGCCCGGCAAGCGCTGGCAAAATCAACGGCACGTCGAAGCGGCTGCTTCGCGCGTTAAACCACGCTACAGCCAGAAGCGCGACTCCGACAAGGAACCCGAAACAACGCAGGCTCGCGTCGCTCGTTC
>QHPY01000159.1 GCA_003219215.1 Verrucomicrobiota bacterium
AAGGCGCAGACGACACCGATGGCCAGTCCGATCACGACCGGTTTCATGCCCTGGTTGATGATCAACCGAAGCACATCGCGCGTTTGCGCGCCGAGCGCCATCCGAACGCCAATTTCTCCAGTGCGTTGTTCAACGGTGTAAGCAACAGCGCCGTAAATTCCAATGCTCGCGAGCAGCAACGCAACGCCGGCAAAAATTCCGAGGAGCCACGTCATCAAACGCGCCTGTCCGAGCGCCTGCGCGACGACTGCATCCATCGTTTGCGGAATGGCAATCGCGAGTCCCGGGTTCACTCTGTTAATCGCGGACTGCACCGCCTTCGTCGCCGCGTCCATTTTTAAGTTTGTGCGAATGGTCAAATTCACGAACGGAAAGTTGTCCTGCGCCCAAGGCAGATAAAATTCCATTCCGGGCGCGTCATTCACGCGGACCGAACGAACATCGCCGACGATGCCGACAATTTCGCACGGCACGCCGAGACTGGTGACGAGCAACGTTTTGCCGATCGGATTTTCGCCCGGCCAAACTTTTTTCGCGCCCGCCTGGCTGACCAGGCAAACTTTTTGCGAATCGGGAGTGTCGTGTTCATTGAATTCGCGCCCCGTTAAAAGTGGAATTCCCCACGTTTTAAAATATCCGGGCGCAATGTCGTGGCTCGGCGCGTTGGCGCGCTGCTCAATCGGCGGAACCTCGCGATCGCCACGTGCGTAAAGTGTGCGGTTGCCGCCGTTGAGCGGAATATCGCCGCTAACAGTCGCGCTTTCGATCCCGGGTACATCGCGCAAAGCGTCGAGAGTTTGTTCAACGAAACGCTGACGCGACGGCGCGTCGGCATATTGCGAAATGGGCAATGTGATCGCGCCGGTCCAGAGACTCTGAGAGCGGAATCCAACGTTCTGCTGAGTGAGGCGAACAAAACTCGTGATGAGCAAAGCCGCGCCTGCCAAGAGCGTGACTGACAACGCGACTTGTGCGCCGACGAGGATTTTGCGGAACCGCTGTTGATGCATGCTGCCGCTGCTCCGGCGACCGCCCTCTTTCAATGCGTCAACCAGATCTGCGTGTGAGCCTTGTATCGCCGGATAAATTCCCATGAGCAAGCCAGTCAGCAACGACAACGCAATCGTGAACAGAAGCACCGGAAGCGAAACGCTCGTCGCGGTATTCGCTTCGAACGGCAGAAAATTCGACGCCATTCTCGGCACGAGCGGCACGAGGCGCCAGGCGACAAACGCTCCGGCAACTCCGGCAATTGCGCTCACGAGCAGGCTCTCGAAAACGAAAAGTCGCACCACGCTCGAGCGCGAAGCGCCGATCGCCATTCGCAACGCGATTTCGCGACGACGGCCACTGAAACGGACGAGCAACAGATTTGCCACATTGCTGCACGCGATCAGCAACACGAAACTAACTGCCGCAAAAAGTGTAATGAAGCCGGCTCGAAAATTTTGGGTCACATCTTCGGGCAGCGTTCGGACCGTCGTCGTGAGCGAGCTGTCGATCTTGTTCGGGTACTCGGTGCGATAACTTTGATCGAGCGACGGCAACGCCGCCTTCACTTGGGCGAGCGTCATTCCGGGTTTCATTCGGCCAATGACGCGGAGAAAACTCGTGCCGCGCATCAAACGGTCGTAACTGAATCCGGGAAGTTGAAACGGTTTCGTCGCCCAGACTTCGGCAATCGGATTCGCGCCGAACCAGGTCACCGGCATATTCGGCAGAACTCCAACGATTGTGTGCGGCATGCCGTCCAGAGTAATACTGCGGCCGATCACGTTCGGATCGCCGCCCAGCCGCTTCTGCCAGAAAGCTTTCGTGACCAGCGCGACATCGGCGCCTTCTTCTTCCTGCGGCGAAAAATTCCGGCCCAAAATCGGATGAACGCCGAGAAGATCGAAATAGTTTGCGGTCAATCTACCGCCAAAAACCTGGACCGGATCACCGAGCCCGGTCAGAGTGAAGGCAAAGAAATTCTCACCCGCAATCGCTTCGAACAAAGTCTGGCCCTCGCGATAGTGCATGTATCGGGGCGCCGAAACGCCGATGTCGATCAACTCGCGCGATTTATCGCCGCCGAGGAGATGAACCACGCGCGACGGTTCCTTAAACGAGAGGCGGCGCAGGAAAAGATCGTTGACCAGACTAAAGATGGTCGTGTTCAGGCCGATTCCGAGAGCGAGGGTGAGCACCGCGATGAAGGTGAATGCGGGCGACTGTCGAAGTTTACGAAAAGCGAATCGAATATCGTTCATGTTAGGGTCCGGTTGAGTGGTTTCATGAAATTCATTCGGCACGCAGTGCGATGATGGGATCGACGCGGGAGGCGCGGCGTGCCGGCAACCACGAAGCAAGGAGGGTCGCTCCAAAAAGTAGCAGCCCGACTCCAAGATAAATCCTTGGGTCGATCCCTTTGACTTCGAAGAGCACGCTTTGCAATGCACGCGACAGCGCAAAAGCGCTGAGCAGACCAATGACCGAACCAATCAAAAGCAAGTGCATGCCATGCGAAAGAACGAGCACGCGGATCTGGGCCGGGCGGGCGCCGAGCGCGAGGCGGATGCCGATTTCGCGGACACGTTTGAGCGTGGTGTAAGCGAGCAGCCCGTATAATCCGACGGTGGCGAGCACAAGCGCGAGACCGGCGAAGATCGAGAAAAGAAAACTGAGGAGACGCTGGCTGCCCCAAGTTTGGTGGACACGCTCGATCATCGGGCGCGCGTCGAATACCGGTTGCGATGGATCGATCGAGTTGACGCTGTCGCGGATCGATTTATTGAGCGACGCAGTGCTCAAGTTGGAACGAACAAACAGACCCAGGCTGGTCCGTTGCGCCTGGGCCATCGGACAATAGATCACCGGCAACGGCGCCATTTCATCGATCGCGTGAAAGCGCATTCGCGCGACGACCCCGACGATTTCCGACATGACGTTACCTTCTTCGTCATTGCCGGCATCAACTGCGAGCCGCTTGCCGATTGGATCTTCGCCGGGGAAAAATTGATCGGCCATCGCTTGATCGATGATGATGACGCGCGGCGAATCTTTGGTGTCGCGCTCGTTGAAAGTGCGGCCACGAAGCAGTGGCGCCTTAAACGTCGCGAAATAATCGCCGGTGATCACTTCGAGATCGGCCGACGGCATATTACTAGGCGACGGCGCCGGAACGCCTTCGCGGTAAAATCCAGTTTGCCAGCCGCCCATCAGCGGCGAATTGGAACCGATGCCGGCGCTTTGAACGCCGGGAAGCGCAGTCACCCGATCGAGCAACGCCTTGGTGAAGATGCCGATCTTCTCGCGGCTCGAGTAGGTTTTCCAAGGCAGCTCGACTCGAGCCGTGAAAAGATTGCGTGGCTCATAGCCGAGCTGGAGCGATTGCATCCGCGAAAAGCTTTTCAGAACAAGCGCGGCCGCGACGAGCAGCGTCAGCGTCAGTGCGATTTCGCTGATGACCAGCCAATCACGCGCGCGCTTGGCCGATGGCGCATCGCCGCTGCCGGCCGATCCCTCTTTTAGCGCAAGCTGAACGTTAGCATGTGAAGTTTGCCAGGCCGGCCACAATCCGAAAACGATCGTGGTCAACGACGCGACCAGGAATGTGAAACCGAGCACCGGCAGATCGAAGGAAATTTGTTGGAATCGAGAAACACCTTCAGGGCCCAACGCGATCAACGCGTCGCGCAACCAGACGGCGATGAAAAATCCGAGCGCTCCGCCAAGGATTGCGATCAGGAAACTTTCGAGCAAGAGCTTCCGAATAATTTGCCCGCGGGTTGCGCCAACCGCGGCGTGAATGGCAAACTCTCTCGCCCGCGCGGCGCCTCGCGCGGCAAACAAGTTCGCGAGGTTCGCGCAGGCGATGAGCAACACCAATCCGACTGCGCCCAGGAGCAGTCCGAGATTGGTTCTGTATTTGCCGACGAGATTTTCAAGCAGTGGCGTGACCACCGCGTAAACCTTACCATTCGTGTCCGGATAGGTTTTTTCCAACCGTGCCGCGATTGTCTTCATCTCGATCCGCGCTTGATCGACAGTCACGCCGCGTTTGAGTTTTCCCCAGACATAGATCATCGGGTGATGCGAACGATCCATCCAGGCTGGATTGTTGCTGCGCCGCATCATCGACAACCAGACATCGCTGTCCTGCGGCGAGGTAACTTGCGGCGGCATCACGCCGATGACGGTGAAATTCTGATCGTGCAGATTAATCGAGCGCCCGATCACACCCGGATCGCGATTGAATGCGTGTTGCCAGAGACGATCGCTGATCACGACTACGGGCGGAGCGCCTACTTTGTCTTCGTCTCCGCTGAAAGTGCGGCCAATTTCCGGTGGCAGACCGATAATGTTGAAAAAATTCCGCGTGACCGAAGCGCACGACACGCGTTCAGACTCGCGACCGGGAATGCCGCTGAGATTTCGCGATTCCTTGTGCGTGGCGGCAAGATGCTCGAAAACGGTGTTGTCATTCCGCCAATCGAAATAGTCCGGTAAGGCAACGGAGTAATCCTGACCCGGCCCGGAAGATTCATTCAACACCATGATCCGGTCGGCGTCCGGATACGGGAGCGGCCGGAGAAGAACGGCGTTAACGATGCTGAAGATCGCGGTGTTGGCGCCGATACCGAGCGCGAGTGTGATAATCGCAACCGCGGAGAACGCTGGATTTTTGATCAGCCCCCGTAAAGCAAGCCGCAGATTACTCATAACGCAGTGCGACCATGGGATCGACGCGCGTGGCGCGGCGCGCCGGAACAAAGCAGGAAGCGGCCGCGACCGCAGTCAGTAATGCCGCGACTGCAAAATAAATGGTCGGATCGAGCGCGTTGACTTTGAAAAGAATAACTTTGAGAGCAGCCGCCGCGACGACCCCCAGGAGCAATGCGATCCCTCCGGCGCCAAGAACAAGGCCGATCATGAGCTGCCACGCTCCTTGAGTCATGACCATGCGAAAAATCCGCTGCGCGTCCGCGCCCAACGCCATGCGAATTCCAAATTCCTGGGTGCGTTGGTTCACCGAAAAACTCATCACTCCATAGAGGCCGACCGCTGAGAGAATGAATGCGACCGCTCCAAAGATGGTAAACAAACTCGCAACCACGCGGCTTCCGGCAAGAATCTCAGTGTGCAGTCGCGCAGGCGTTCCTGTGAAATAAGTCGGCAAATTCGAGTCGAGCTCGGCGACTGCCTTGCTCAATGCTGGTCCGAGAGTCTCCGCGCGCTGCCCCGCACGCGGACGAACGAGGATGGTGCAAAATTGCGTCGCCGGCGATGCGCCGAGCAGCGGCGTGTAAAATCCGGCCGCTTCAGTTTGTTGATCGAACGGTCCCTGCATCAGCGTGTCCGGCACCACGCCGACGATCGTTCGCCACGGTTGCGGTTTGCCGGGATTGAAAATTCGAACCTGATGGCCGAGCGCGCTCTGATTGCCCCAATATTTTCGGGCAAAGCTCGCGTTTACGATCGCGACCGGCTGTTTCGAGTCGGCGTCATCAACTGTAAAATCGCGGCCTTCCAGAATCTTGAGACCGAGGGTGGAAAAATAATTGTCCGAGACCGATTCGAAATTCCCGCGAGGTCGATCGCGGTCAGTCAGATAATTTTGCCCGTCTACCTCGTACTGTCCCGACGGTGCAAAAGTCATCCGGAAGCGGTCGCTCATCGCAGCGGCTTCGAACTGGGCATTCGCCCGTAAGGTGCGGACCGCACGGATGAAAAATTCACGCCGCGCGTCCTCCGTCGGATAAGCGCCTTCCATCAAAGCCATCCGCGCGCTGTAAATCGCGTTCTCATCGTAGCCGTAATCCAGTTTCGTCTGATTTCGGATCGACTTGATTTGCAAGGTAGCGGTAATCAAAAGCGCCGCGGTCAATGCGATTTGGCCGACGACGAGTACGCGCGTGATCACGTTAACCAGACGGCTGCTGTTGCCGCGTCCGCCTTCTTTCATGATCTCGGCCGCGTTCCCGCGCGCGCTCAAGAATGCCGGAACCAATCCGGAAACGAGCGTTGCCAGCAACGTGATCCCGAGCGTGAACGTAAGAACACGTCCGTCGATGGTAAATTGCATCCAGTAAGGCAGCGGAAAAGGTGACGCGCTGAAGGCCCGCACCAGCATGTCCACTCCCCAATAGGCCAGAAGCACGCCGGCGATTCCGCCGAATACCGCGACCACCAAACTCTCGGTCAACATTTGCCTAACGAGTCGCCAGCGTGTGGCTCCGAGCGCGCCGCGAATGGCCAGTTCCTTCGCGCGCAAGGCGGCGCGACCGAATTGCATATTCATGACGTTCACGCATGCAATCAGCAAAACGAGAATGACCGCGGCCAACATCGCCCAGACGATTTGCCGCAGCTGCACGCCGGTGAACGCATGCAGTAGCGGCTGCACGCTGGCCGACGTGAAATTTTGGTTCGTCTTGGGATTGTCTTCCGCCAAATGGCGCGCGAGGCCGACAAACTCCGCATTCACCTGGTCGAGCGTCACTCCAGGTTTGAGCCGGCCCATCACCGCGGGCGCGGGATTGTTTGCGCCAATGAAAAGTTCGCCGCGCGGTCTTGGCGGATACTCATTATAAAGAGGCGTCCAGAGTTCCTCCGACGATGGAAATTTAAAGTTGGGCGGCATCACGCCGATGATCGTCGCCGCTTTGCCATTAATTCGAACGGCCTGGCCGACAATGTTCGGATCGGCTCCGAAATCGCGTCTCCAGATTTCGTCACCAAGAAGCGCCACCTTCTCCGCGCCGGGCTTGTTGTCCGCGGCGGTGAAATCCCGCCCCATCACCGGCGACACGCCAATGATCTTGAAGAAATCTTCGGTCACGTAGCCGCCGGTGTAGCGCTGCGGATTATTTTTGTAGCTCACGTTGATTGTCGATCCATTCAGATAGCCGGCCATGAGCGAGAACGACCGCTGCGCCGCTTTCAAATCTTCGTAATCCTGGGCCGTCGGAATTTGGCCGAGACCAAAATTATTGTTTTGATCGGTCGCCTTGGGATCGATCAGCCCAACGCTGACCAGTTGCTCGGGATGCGGAAACGAAAAGCCGCGCAACACGATCGCGTTGACCACGGTGAATTGCGTGGTCGCGCCGCCGATGCCAAGTGCAAGAACCAGCACCGCCAGAAAACAAAACGATTTCTCCTTGAACAACACGCGCAGTCCGACGCGCACATCCTGACGAAATGAATCTAGAATCATAACGATTTACTTCTTGTTAGGCTCAACCACCCAACCGTCCCGCAGTTGGATGATTCGGTTGCCATATCCTGCATTTTTTTCCGAGTGCGTGACCTGAATGATGGTCGTGCCTTCGGCGTTCAGTTTTTGAAATAACTCCATGATCTCTTCGCCCTGGCTCGAGTGAAGGTTTCCGGTCGGCTCGTCGGCCAGGATCAGCTTTGGGCTGGCGATGATCGCACGCGCGACGCCTACGAGTTGCTGCTGACCGCCGGAAAGCTGGCGCGGATACAAATCCTTCTTTGCCACCATCTGAAATCGATCGAGCGCGTCTGCGACAATCGCTGACCGTTCGCTCTTGCCGACCTTTCGATATGACAACGGGATTTCGAGATTTTCGTAGACCGTCAAATCGTCGAGCAGATGATATTGCTGGAAAACAAAACCGATTTGCTCGTTGCGCAGCGCCGCGCGCTCTTTCGCCTTCAAATGATGGACGGCCGCCTCGTTGAAAAAATATTCGCCACTCCAACCGTGGTCGTGCATTCCGAGAATGTGGAGCAGCGTCGATTTTCCGGCGCCGGATGGTCCCATCACCGAAACGAACTCCCCTTCGGCAACGTCGATGTCGATGTTGCGCAGGACGTAAAAAAACTTTCCATGCCCCAGCGGGTAGTTTCGCTCAAGATTCCGGAGCCGTGTGGCAATAAGTGCGGCGGTAATGAGAACTAGCGGAGCCACCGTGAATGCGATCGGATCAAACGCCCCAACTCCGTAAAGAATCCCGCTCAGAATCTTTGCCGTCGCGATCGCAAGCAACAGGCCAATAGCGACTCCACTGACAAGCATGATCGAGCCTTCCCCCATGATCATTCGCAATACCGCTCCGGCCTGAGCACCGAGCGCCATCCGAATCCCGATCTCGCGAGTGCGCCGCGCGACTGAGTAAGCTTTGACTCCGTAAAGACCAACGACGGCGAGACCAAGCGCCAGTGCCCCAAAGATGGAGAACAACCCGGCGCCGGTGCGAACAAGCCAAAGGTCCAGGTTCGAATCAAGATACTGGGCAAATGTTTGCAACGAAATGATCGGGATTGCGGGATCGACATCGCGCACCGTGCGTCGCAGCAAATCGGCCGTGCTGGCTTCGCTTCCGGGGGCAAGCGAACGGAATCGGACAAAAAAGGAAACGTCGCTTTGGAATCCACGCGCAAACGGGAGGTAAATCGAGCCGTCCGGTTCTTCGTTGGCAAAAAGATCGTGGCGGGTTACAGGCACAATCCCGACTATTTCGATCGTCTCGTCCTGCTTCTCCTCTTTACTCAACTCGGCGCTCGTTCCGCCAGCGGCGCCTCCGCCGCGCTGCCCCGACGGCGTATTTTCGGCCGCATACTGAACGCGTTGTCCAAGTGCGTCACCGTCCGGCCAGAGCTTTTTGGCCAGAGGTTCATCAATAATTGCCACCCTCGGACCAGGTTGTGTTGCTTCCGCCTCGGTAAACGCGCGACCACGCAGCACCGGCAATCCAACGGTTGAAAAATAATTCGCACCCACGCTGTTCCACGCTGCCTTGAAAGCAAGGCCTTCAGCGGCGGTCGACGGCTTGGCCTCTACACCCCGATTTACACCAGCGCGTTGAACGTTCTTGTCGGACGAAGTTATCCCGAACGGAACGGTTGCCGAAATGCTCACGTGCTCTACGCCCGGCAGCGCTGCCAGCCGCGCGTTCAAGTTCTGATAAAGTTCCTGCGCGCGTTTCGGTTCGTACCCGGCCAGGCTCGCGTCAATTTCGAGAAGGTAGCTTGCGCCCGGTTTTAGCCCGCTATCGACGGACGCGGCTTTGCCGGCGCCGCGCACGAACAAAGCGGCCGCGGTCAGCAGGGCGAGCGAGAACGCGATTTGCACAACGACGAGCGGGTTGCGCGGTAAAAATTTCCAGCGCCGTTGCGCCACATCTTCCCCGGCGTGCGCCTTCAAATCGGCGATCACCGCGCTGCGCGAGATCTTTAAGGCCGGCCCAAGCGCAAACATCAGCGTGCCGAGCAGGCAAAATCCAAACGTAGCGGCCAAAATTGCGGGGTTCGCTCCGGTCGCCCACACAATCTCGAAAGGCATGAACTTGCGCATTGAGCCAATCAGCAGATCCGACGACCACAATCCAAGAATGAGTCCACCCACGCCGCCGAGCAGCGCCAGCACAAAACCTTCGCTGAGAAGCTGGCGCACGATCCGCCAACGGCTGCCGCCAAGCGCGAGGCGGATCGCGATTTCCTTCCGGCGCGCTGTGCCACGCGCGAGCAACATGTTTGCGAGATTGAGGCAGGCTACGAGGAGGACCACCACCGCCATCCCGAGCAATAACGGCGCGATCGATTTCACACCGCTAGCAGCCGTCGGATTTGTGCTTACTGCGATACGCGACACCGGTGCGGTTATGAACGTCTGGTTTTTTTGCTCGACTGGATATGCTTTTTCCAAATTGGCCGCCAGCCCTTCGAGCGCAGGCTTGGCCACGGCCGCCGTCATCCCCGGTTTCAGCCGCCCGATGATGCGCAACAGCGTGCCGTTGCGATCGTCCAGGCTGGTCTTGTTCTTCGACCCAA
>QHPY01000160.1 GCA_003219215.1 Verrucomicrobiota bacterium
TTGCCGTGATTGGCGCTGGCGGCGCAATTAATTCGAATCCGATCGTGGCGCCGGGCGGCGGAATCATCTGGCTGTTTACCGATCATTTGCGCCTCGAAGGCGTTTTCCCGAAGCCGGCGCTCGTTTACAACCCGAATGACGATTGGGAATTTCGGCTCGCCGGCAATCTCTATTATGAAAGTTTCCGCACCGATGATGTGATTACGCCGGCGCGGAAGCTTCAGGTCCACAACCCGGTCGTGCAATATAGCGAGGACCGCGCCGGACTACAGGCCACCTATTCTCACTTTAAACCGCTCGACATCACGCTCGACGTCGGTTGCACCTTCAGACGCGATTTCGATTTCTTCCGCGCTGAAGCGAGCGTGAAAACGGATCCGGCGCCTTACGTCAGGCTAGCGATCGAAGCGAAGTTTTAAGGAAAAATTTCGTCGAGCTTGCGGGCGACTGATTGACTGCCGCGAACCTTCAAGCGGCCGGTCATAAATGCCCACGTGCCCTTGAGTTTCCCATTCGACATCGCGACCCAGTCGTTGTCGCTGGTGATAAACGTCACGCTTGGATTGTCGATCTTGCCGCGTCCCATCTTGAACGTGCCGTCGTTCACGTCGATCCACCATTGACCGCCGTTCGGTCCGCTCAATTCCCATTGATAACGGGCGTGCATACCTTTCGCCTTGTCTGCTTGGAAACTTTGACGCATCCCGTCGAAGACTTGTTGCGGCGTGGAACTATCCTCGGCCCGAATCGGCGTCCACGGCATCGCGAGCGTCGCTGTTATTAAAGCAAGCAAAACTCGGTTTGTTTTCATTCAATATTAGATCGCTTCCGCCACCATCATCGGTCGTTTCAGCCCAATTTGTACAATTCGCTTCGGCGATGAGCGAAGACCGGGACGCGGTTGCGCACGTCTGCGATCGCTTGCTCTGATATTTCTGCCTGAATCAGTTCCTCGCGATCAGGTGCCGCCGCCGCCAAAATCGCACCGGAAGGATCGACAATCACTGAAGAGCCACAAAACGTAACGCCGTCGTCGGTGCCGACACGATTGGCGATAATGAAATAGCTTTGGTTCTCAACCGCGCGCGCCAGCGCCAGAATCCGCAGATGTTCCGCGCGCACAACGGGCCATGCCGAAGAATTGACGATTACATTGGCGTCGTGCTTGACGACCAACGTGCGCGCCATTTCCGGAAAACGCAGGTCGTAACAAATGCTCAACCCAACTGTAAATTTGCGGACCTTGCAGCTGACGAAGTCATTGCCGGGCAAAAGACAGACGCGCTCATCGAGGGGCGCAGCCGTCACGAGATGTGTCTTTCGGTATTTCGCGAGCACTTCACCCTGCGCGTCCACAAAAACTTGTGCGTTAAAAATGGAGCCGCCATCGCGATCCGAAATTCCGGCAACAATCGCGATTGAAATTTCCTTTGCGATTTTTTGCAGCTCAGAAACCGCGCCATCACTCCACGTTCTCGCATGTTTTTGAATCACCGGCATCGAGTAGCCGGTATCGACCATCTCTGGAAACACGACGAGCTCTGCGCCCGATTTTTTTGCGAGGGCAGCGAAATCACTAATCTTGCGCAGGTTCGCGTTGAAATCGCCGAGCACGCAGGCAATCTGAGCGGCCGCAATTTTCATGAGTGATTCTCGATTTTAGCGCAAATTTCTGTCGAGCGCGCCGATCTTCCGGATTTCCGGCCATTTTAACGCGGAACCGATGACGACAAAAATGGTCCCGATTCCACCGGCAACGACCGAAATCACGGGCCCGAACAAGGCTGCGGTCAATCCCGACTCGAGTGCGCCGAATTCGTTCGAAGTGCCGATGAAAATATTGTTCACGGCCGAAACGCGGCCGCGCATTTCATCCGGCGTCACCAGTTGAACGATCGATCCGCGGATGATCACGCTCACGCTGTCGAGCGCGCCGGCAACAAATAACATCGCCAACGATAGCCAAAGCGCGGTCGATAAACCAAAGACGATAGTGGCGATTCCAAATCCGGTGACGCACCAAAGAAGTGTTTTGCCCGCTTCTCGCATCGGCGGCAGATAAGCGACGATCAGGGCCATTCCGAAAGCGCCGATCGCGGGCGCCGCGCGCATCCAGCCGAGGCCAACTGGACCGCAGTGCAGAATTTGATCCGCAAAAATCGGTAACAAAGCAACGGCGCCGCCTAGCAGCACGGCAAAAAGATCGAGCGTGATCGTCGCCAGAATTACTTTCTTGCTGAACACAAATTTTGCTCCGGCGGCCAAACTCCGCCACGTGCTCTGGTCGGCACGTTCGCGCGTTTGTTTTGCGCGCGGGATTGGTAAAGCGAGCAGGAAAAACGCGAAGGACGTGATCGCGTCGATGACATAAACAATCGGGAAGCCGCGGCGCGCGACGACGAAGCCGCTAATGGCCGGGCCGACGACGGAACCAATTTGAAAGATGCTGTTGTTCCAGGTGACCGCATTCGAAAACGCGTCGCGCGGCACCAAGGTTGGAAAAAAAGAACTGCGCGCCGCCCATGAGAACGTTCGCGCTATAGCGCCGAGAAAAAGAAGCAGATAGATGAGTGGAATCGACGCGTCGTCGAAATGGAATGTTTGTTGATGTTGTTCAAAGACACCGGCGATCGCGCTCAGTCCGTGATTGCACGCCCGCAAGATCGACATCTCCGGGATGGCGAGATGTTGCCAGGAAACCAGTGCCAGCAGCGCCGACGTAACCGAACTGAAAATTTGAGAGACGAGAATAATGTTTTTGCGACTGATGCGATCGGCCAGATGTCCGGCCGGCAGCGAAAAACCGACGATTGGAATCGCGAATACGAGCCCGACCAACCCGAGCGCAGTCGCCGAATGCGTGCGCCGGTAAATTTCCCATTCCACCGCGACTGCGAGCATTTGTCGGCCGACGATCGACAACAAATTTCCAGTCGTGAAAAAACGAAACCCGCGCGAGCGGAACGCGGCATACGGATCATGTCTCGGCGCCGGCGGAATGACCACGCCCGTAATTTCCGGTCGCTGACCGATCGGCGATTCGTATTCGTTAGGCATACTCGAGCGCATTCGCTCGCATTCGAATACGCCCGCGAGAGTGTAGAGTTGCCGCTGCTCGCCGCAACCATTTCGCTCGGCACGCCACGGAAACTCGTCGACACACTCGCGAAGCTTCTTCCGCGGATGTATTTAATCTCGTTGAGTTTGAGGGCGCATCCGGTCGTGCGACTCGGCGGAGACATTGTACCTGCAACACAAAATGATCGAAAGCGCCGATGAAATTTGCGACGAGCGCGGATCGCCGCTAGAAGATCGACATGCCGGAAATTACCGCACCACCGAAATCCGCCGCGTCTGCGTCGCCATGGACGCGTCAAAATCCGTTTCCTGGAAAGCTCGTCGTCAATCGACGCTTGAGCAGCGCTGACTCGCAAAAGGATACGCGACATTTCGAGATCGATCTCACTGGCTGGGGATTAAATTTTGAACCGGGCGACTCGGTTGCGGTTTATCCGACCAACGACCCGAATTTGGTGAAAGAAATCATTCGCGCGCTGGGGACGACAGGTGACGAACTAGTGCCAGCAGCGAAAACGACGAAGCCGTTTCGTGAAGCGTTGTTGCGCGATTACTCGATCACTCAGCCGACACCAAAATTTTTGAAAGCAATCGCAGAACGCGCGTCAGCTGCGCCGATGCTCACGAAGTTGCTGCGCCCGGACCGTAAACACGATCTCGAAAATTATCTTTGGGGCGCCGAGGTAATCGATTTCTTGCTCGAGCATCCTTCGGTCAAATTGAGACCCGAGGAATTTGTCGGGCTGCTGACGAAATTGCAGCCGCGACTGTACTCGGTTGCTTCCAGCTTGCGCGTCTTTCCCGACCAAGTGCACCTGATTGTCGATGTTGTGCGATACGAAAGTCGTGGCCGCGCGCGACAAGGCGTGGCATCGAGCTTTCTGGCGGACCGCGCGGACAAAGTTCCGGTGCCGGTTTATCCAAGCTCGGCGAAACACTTTCACATGCCGGAAGATCAAACCTTGCCGTTGATCATGATCGGACCCGGCACTGGCATCGCCCCTTTCCGCGCCTTTTTGCAGGAGCGGCAAGCTCTCGGCGCGAAAGGAAAAAACTGGCTCTTCTTCGGATCGCAACGCGAGAAGTGCGATTACGCCTACAAAGAAGATTGGGAACGTTTCACACGCGACGGGCTTCTGACGCGATTCGATTGCGCGTGGTCGCGCGATCAAGCGCACAAAATTTACGTTCAACATAAGATGCTGGAAAACGCCACTGAGATTTGGAAATGGATCGACGACGACGGTGCGCAATTTTTCGTGTGCGGCGACGCGCGACGTATGGCCAAAGATGTCGATGCTGCGCTGCGAAAGATCGTCCAGGAACAAGGCGGCAAATCCGTAGACGAAGCGAACGCTTACGTCGAGAAGCTCAAAACCGACAAACGCTACAAGCGCGACGTGTATTAATTTTCCGAACCGAATTTCAGCCCGCTGAATAAAACGTTGAGTACATCGTGCTGGTGAGCAAGGACACGCGCGACGCCCTGCAACAAACCGTTGAATTGCGCTCACTCCCGCGGCAAGCGGTAAAAGGCGATTTCTTACGTTCGCGAACTGATCTGCGCGGAAACGGCTAATCGTGCCACCCCGAAAAAGCGAACACCTCTTCATGCTCGCGCGGATCGATGGGTCGCTTTTCGCCGAGGGCCACCCGTTCCGTTTCAACAGCATGGTTTCGAAGCAAGCAGGCAATTTGCTTGTCCCAGTTGTTCTGGTAGACGAAAAGTCGCCAACCACTCTGAGGCGCCGGTGGTAATGGCGCTGGCGGAGCCGATTCCGCTTTGGGAAATCTTCCGACCAGGAAAACTTTCTGGCCGGCTTTCAGGGTCGATTCGATCCGCCATAAAATTTCACGGATCGAATCGGCATGCTTCATTGCGTCTCTCGCCAGGTCCCAACGATGTTGTCGGTGGTCGCTAATGTCGGGGACGGATTTCCAGGTTGCTGCGCCCTGATAATAACGCGCAAAGGTGATCGCGTGCGTGAACCGCATCACAATCGCGAAGTCATTCTTGTCGGAGCGCTGAGCGACAGCCACCGCAGCCAGATCGCAGTCGGTTCTTCGCAAACTTGACCAACGGTACGCGACCGGAATGACGATGGTGATTACGGCGAGAAACGCGAGCAGGTTCAGAAATCTCAGTCCGATATTTTTCCGCAGCGCTCCAGAGAGAATATGAAGTGACACACTTGCAACAGCCATCATCGGCAACAAGTGCCGTGAGCCGGGCACGCCCGAAGTCCACAGGAATGCGAAAGTCGCAATCGCAGCTACCGCGACCGCTAAAAAAGCAAAAAGAATTCCGTCAGCCGACAGGCCTAACGAGTGACCGAGACGGTGCGTCGCCCAGGGCACTACGATGAGCGCAAAAGCGCAGGCGGCAAAAATGAGCCACAGATAGGAATGCGACGCGTCCAAAATGCCGCGCTCTTCGCGTTGCAAAGGCCAGAGCTCGCGAGCGCTATTTATGATTCCAGCGTACGGAAGCAAAGATATTGCAGCGACAATGCCGATGGAAAAAATCACCGCTGCGCTTTGGAATTCGCGTCTTTTTACCGCAACCACAATCCCAGCGAGACAAATTCCGAAGGCGACGAAGCCGTTGAGGTAAAGCGATTGAACCGAGAGCAGCGCTACAATCGCCGCCAGGACCACCGTTCCGATCCGGCTCGTCTCAAACGTCAGCTTCCAAATCAAGGCGAAGACGAGGACGACACACATCATGCCGAGGCCGTACGGCCGCAACGAATCGCCATCGCTAATCGTCATGGCTCTGGCCGCGAACATTGCCAGTGGCCAAAGCGGCGCCGACCAGCGTTTGTCGATCCAACGACAGCTCAACCAGATCGCGCCGATGAGTGATAGGCCGATAATGAACCCGAGAATGCGCAGATGGAAATCGCTGTTGCCGAAACCAAGAGCGATCCAAATCCGAAGAACGGCTGCGAAAAGGGCCGGAAAGGGATTGAATACAAGCGCGGTTTCAAAATCGTGAACGGTTTGGGTGTTGGCGACATGCAGACTGTTAATTTCGTCCCGCCACAACGGTCCGGCGTGCATCAACAATCGGAGATGCAAAAAAATCAGAAAGAGCGTGAGCAACGTCGCGGCCGCGAATTCGCAGCGTGCGAGTGCCGCTTTTTCCGGTAGGAACCGCTTCATGCGAAGCGTACGCGCGCGGCAGCGAGAAATCCGAGCAACCAAATTGCCGCAGATAAGATCGACAATCCCCCGCCGAAAACGAGCCACGCCGGCCGATAAATGAGACTGAGCTTTCCGTGCAAACCGCTCGGCACTTCGACAATCGGAAACAAGCTGCGATAAGAATCGACCTGAAGCTTTTGATTTCCGAGCCGCGCTTCGTAACCACGAAAGAAAGGTCGCGAAAAAGTCAGAAGTGCGGGGGCGCCCCCACTTGGAACATCGACATCTGCCGCCACATGATTTCGCGAATCATCGATTTGGGAAACTGTCGCCGCGACAAATTGCTCGTTCGGTTTGGAATCGATCGATGTGACTGAGCGAACGCGTGCGAACGGCGGGCCGATTCGATGATAAAGAGCACCCTCTTCCGTTGACGTAACGAACTCCCAATCCGGACCCAGCGCCGGATCGATGCCTAAGTCCCATGCAACAATGATTCCGTCGACACCGAGTTGCGCCAGCAGCCCATTCGAATTCGACTGCGCCCAGACCAGATATTCGGCCTCGTGCGGATTGATCTCGCCATGAATGCGGAAATCGAATTCACGCGCGATGCCGGCTGGAAGAATAGGACTATAGCCATTAATAAAACGAAGACCGGCCCACATTGAAGTGCTGCCTGGCCTAACGAGTTGACCAACGGGCGCAGACTTCTTTTCGATCCGATAAGTTGATTCAGCCGGCGGGTAAACACTCAGATATAAACGCTGTGGATCGAGCGGTGCCGGGTCGAGCAGTTGCTGGCTGAGATTGTATTTCGGCACGCCGCAATTGGGTGGAATGCAAAGATAAGTCGCGAGCAGGACCGCAAACGTAACGGCCGGTGGTGCCCAATCACGAAACCTCATGCGCGGTAAAAACAATTCGCAAAGCGCCCAAATGACTGCGATTTGAAAGTAACCCCAGGTGACTGACGGTCCGTAGTTACCTGCGATGCCGAAGATCGACATCGGAATCGTCACGACGATCAACAAAAGGACCATGGTCGAACCAGTCGGCGAGCGTGGCCGGATATGCAGCACTTCTGCAGCGCAAAGTGCGAGAACGAGATGGAAGAGCGGCAGCCAACGAAAACTCCAACGAAGAACGCCCACGGTTGGAATCATTGAGAGCAAAAGCACGACCAAAAGTAAAACGAGCTCCCATTTCATTCGCCTGATCAGCAGCCGCGGTCGCCAGATGAATCCGGCAACGAGCGCGGCTGGCCCAACCAAGCCAGACGCCAGCTCGGTCGCGGTGTGCGGAAGGTAATTCGTAGAAAAATCGGCCCAGTTCACCGTCCAACATGGCAAAATGAAACCGGGCAACGCGCGCCAGGGAACAATCCATTGCCAATGCGCGGCGCTTTCATACAAGGCGCGCGCGGAACCGTGGACGTAATCAAAAATCGCCAGCCAGGCGGGCGCGGACATTCCAAGACCGAGGGCGGCGCCGCTCAGCATCGGGAAGATCGATCCGCCACCGGGCGGATTCGCCGTGGCGACCGTCCAAGTTTTCGTTTCGACTAAAGACTTGATCGACAACCACGCGATCAAGAGCACGAGCATGAGCACGGTGTAAGGGAAACCGCCGGTGACGACTAGGTAAACGAATGGCGCCGGCCAAAGAAATCGCCAGCGAGTTCGTTGTCGATCGAGCGCCCGTTCCAAACTCCACCACGCCCATGGCAGCCAGGCGAATGCACCGAGCGCACCGAACCAGTCGGTTGCGCCCCAGCAGATGATCCAGCCATTCAAGGCGGCGATCAACGCGACGAAGATCGACAACGGAACGGAAAGTTTTCGATCGCGTGCGAGCAGAAACGCGCCAATAGCGAGAACGATAAGATGCGTAATCGAAAGTGCAGCGGCCTGCTGTGGAAAGGTCAGTGGAAATTTCCAAATACCGACGACAGCAGCATTAACAAAAATTGAAAATGTTCCGTACTGAAATTCGCCGGCGAGATTGCTGCAGACCCACGAATACGGACTAAGCAGCGGCAGATGACCTTCGCTCCAACTCCGAGAAATGTCCGCGAACACGGGCAAGACCGACAATTCGTAGTCGTCATTCCAAAAAACGAGCGGATCGTGCCAAAGGAGAAGCACACAGAATCCGACGACGATTAATCCGGCCATGATTGCGCCGGGAAAATTTGGCCAACGATTAACGCGGATTTTCACAGACGCAGAAAAGGACGCAACCCCTCACCTTCATCCTCTCCCCTTGGGTAAGGGGAGCGGTCAGGGTGAGGAGTCGTTTCTGCGAATCTGTGTTTCATCTGCGTCCATCTGTGGCGAGAAAATTATTTCTTACAACACAACCGGTTTTCCTTCGGTCATGACGAGAACCTTGTCTTCAATGCCGTGAACGCGCGCTGACTCACGCAAACGCTCGAGCGGTTCTTCCAGCGGCTCATAACCCAAACGGAAGCTGCCGTAATGCATGGGTACGAGTGTTTTTGCTTTGAGCTCATTGAATGCGCGCACCGCTTCTTCCGGATTCATGTGCACTTCGCGCGCAAGCGGCGGATCGTAAGCGCCAATGGGCAGGAGCGCGATCTCGATGTTGTGGCGTTCGCCGATTTCCTTGAATCCTTCGAAGTAAGCGCTGTCGCCGCAGTGAAAAACGGAGCGCCCGTTCGCGCCGATTACGAAACCGCCAAAGCCGCGATGAGTATCAGCAAGAAAGCGCGCGCCCCAATGATGCGCGGGCGTAAGCGAGACTCTGAGCGGACCGAGCTCGATCGTCTGCCATTCACCAAGTTCGTGCACGATATTGAAACCGAGCCGATGAACCAGTCGTCCGACGCCAACCGGCACGACAATTGGCTGATCGGATGCGACTTTGCGCAACGTCCGGCGATCGAGATGATCGAAGTGCGCGTGGGTCACGAGCACGAAATCAATCGAGGGCAGATGATGAATGTGAAATCCGGGCTCCTTCAATCGCTTGATAACGCTGAGCCACATCGACCAGATCGGATCGATCAGCACATTGACCTCGTACGTTTGAACTAAAAACGAAGCATGCCCGATCCAGGTGATGCCAATCTGACCCGGCTGCACTTTCGGAAACAGCGGACGCGCGCGCGCGCCGGAACGTTTCGTGAACAGCGTTGGGATCCAAACGCTGGTGATGAAATTGCGCTTGGTCCAATCACTGCCAGGGCGGAGTTTTACTCGCGTCGATTTTTTCGCGCCACCCGAAGAAGTTTGGCGAACTATCTTGCGCTTTCTTGAAAAAGGATTCGGCACAGTCGAAAGACGATATAAGCGTCGCGAATTGAATCAAACATTCATGGATTGCCGCGAAGCATTAATTGGAGTCGCAATAGAAAATACGGCGTCGGCAGTCGTGGCGGCAGACACACGAAAATTCCGTAGCGGCGCTGCGGATTTGGGCGGGGATCGCGTTCGCTATCCAAGCTTTGAAAGCGCTTGAAGAGCGGATCGTCGCCGAAGAATGCACTGGGAAAGTTGCGTTCGACAAACTTTCGCTGTGGCGAGTTTGGCGGGAAATCGTGAATGAAAACCGCGCACGGTTTTCCAGTACGCAGGAGATCGATAGCAAGCTTGAGCGCGCGAAAATCTTTTGGACCGTCGATCAAGACGGCGTCGCCATTTCGCAATCCCTGCGGCAAGATTTCGCGCGAATCGCCGTAGAGAAGATCGACATTCTTGCACGATTTGAGTTTCGCTTCCGCAGCGGCGGCGTTTTCTGATTGTCGTTCATATTCGACGCTGATAACGCGCGCATCCGGAAAGCAGCGTGCAAGGATAAGCGTGCTTTTGCCGCGGGCGCGGCCGGATTCGAGAATTTGCTTCGGCGCGAATGGGTTTACCGCCGCGTAAAACAAAAACATTTCGCTCTCCCAGATTCCTATCATTTCTCGATATTGCGCCAACAAGGCATCGGCGCGTTCGGCAACGGCGGTTTTCGTGAGCAAAATTTGTTCCGGCATATTTGTAGCCTAGCCGCTCTGCGACGCGTTGCGTCGCCCACCCGCCTTCGCGGCACTACGAGTGGAAAGCAGGGTACGCGGCTACAGTAAATCATCGGCGGTTTGTGTGGTTAGGCCACCAGATTTAGGTTGATGTCGATGGAAAATTTGCCGTTCGACGCGCGCGCCTGTTTCATCGCGGGTGCGGCGAAGTCAGGGACGACGCTGCTGGTCTCGTTGCTCGACAGTCATCCCGAACTACTGGTGATGCCGCAGGACACGGCCTATTTCCCGACGGTGCTGACAAAATACGATGCGCGCGGACGGCGAGCGCAGTTCGATTACTTGACCAAGGAATCGTGGACGAACGTGCTTTTCGGATTTCAAGCGATCCGCGGCCGACAGGACTACGCCGAGTTTCCAAAAAAAGAGTTCCTCGCGACGTTCGAGCGCGTGGCGTTTGATCCGGCAAACGCGAACAGAGATTTGCTGGTGCTGATGATGGAATCGTACGCGGAGGTCGTCGGCGTTCCGCTCAGTCGGGTGAAACGCTGGGTCGAAAAAACACCAGCCAATCGCAATTACGTGCCGGCAATTTTTAATCGATTCCCGAAGGCAAAGTTGTTGCTAACGATGCGCGATCCGCGTGCGCTGCTCGCGGCGCAGATCGCGCTCGAGAGCACGAGAAAGACGCGACGCTTCTCGGTTTACTACGTGGTGGCGCATTGGCGGGTCGCAGCAAAGCTGGCGAGAAAGATTCGCGACCGCGAACTTCCCGGTTTGGTCGTTGGCTACGAAGACCTCGCGCTCGATCCCAAGGTGTTGATGCAAAGAGTATGCGATTATCTCGAGATCAATTTCGATCCTGAAATTGTTCTGAATCCAACGAAAGTCGGTCGCTCATGGATGGGCAATTCCGCGGCCGGCGTCCGGTTCACTGAAATCAGCACCGCGCCGGTGACTCGATGGAAAAACGAACTGCACGAAGACGAAATTGGCTGGGTGGAATGGCACTGTCGGGATTTGATGCCGGAATTTGGTTACGAGCCGCGTTTGAATCGCCGGTCGTTGCGCTATTTCATGAAACCGATCCGGGGTGAGCGGCCAAAAGAATTTTTCAAATCGCGGGCGTATTCGCTGCGCGATCGATTCGCAGATCGTCGCCAGCAATCAAACATCCCACCCCCACCTCAATCCTCTCCCTGAGGGAGAGGAAGAAGAGGGATCATCTGCCACTGAGGGACACTGGAGCTACAACTTGATTGCGCGGCGATTTGGCTTTCAGTTCTGTCCGCTATGAGGGCTTCGAAGTTTATTGTTCCCATTGTTTTGATTTGCGCGACGGCGTTTGCGGTCGAGACGCGGTTGCCGTTCAAGACAGTTTTCAACGGGCAGGACCAATTCAATCGATTGGTTTCGCTGGCCAGAGACAACAATTGGAAATCGCTGCCGATCGGGGAGCGGACAGCCGTGGTGGGGCAAGCGCTCACCGGCACGCGTTACAAATCGTACACGCTCGAGATCGACAATCGAATCGAGTCGCCGTCGGTCAATTTCAACGGGCTCGACTGCTGGACGTTTTTTGAAACATCGCTCGCGTTTGCGCGAATGCTGAACGAGCCGGAAACGAACTGGACGCCGGAAAACTTTTTGCATTACATCGAAACCGATCGCTACCGTGGCGGCGTGTGCACCGGTGAATATCTTTCGCGCCTCCATTATTTGGAGGACTGGCTCTACGACAAC
>QHPY01000161.1 GCA_003219215.1 Verrucomicrobiota bacterium
GGCGTTGGCAGTTGAATGTCGCTCGGCGCCGAGGCCAGGTACGGCCGATCTTCATCGGGATCCCGTTCCCTCAGTTCGTCCGTTTTCGATTCCTTTCGCGGTAACGGTGATTTCACCGGCGCCGCTAAATTCTTCTTTTGCGTGACCATGCCGTCACCAGCGCCGCCATCCAGCCAAACAACGCTTTGTGCACCAGCGCTCTTATTTTCACGACTCAAACGAATTAACCCAACAATGAGCACGACATGCACGAGCGCAATGAGGGTCACGTTGGTCCAGAAGCGCAGGTTTTTTGGCATCGCGTTATTTCGCCTCAGCTCTCGTCGCGATGCCAACCTTCATGATCTGCGCTCGCTGTAAGGCGTCCATCAATGTGACCAATTTTTGCACGGGCAAGTCGCGGTCCGGCCGAATGACAACGGCAACGTCCGGATTGGTGCGCTTGATCTCGCCCAATTGCGCACTCAGAGCGCTAAGATCGACAAGCCGATTGTTCAGTCGAATCGTTTCGTTCCGATCGATCGAAACCGTTTGCACTTGCGACGAAGTGACAGGCGGATTCTTTCCGCCACTCGACGGAATGATGAGGCTCATGCTACTCTCGAGCAGTGGCGTCGTGATCATGAAAATGATGAGCAGGACGAACGCGAGATCGAGGAGCGGGGTGATGTTGATCTCGGAGAGCGACGAGAGGGTCTGCCGTTGCGAGTAACGCCTCATCTGCGAAATGCGGACTCGCGCACGGCATGATCGACGAATTTGTGTTCGAACTCAGACGCGAGCTCGGCCGCAAAATTGTCCATCTCGACAATCATTCCGCGGATGCGCGTGACCAAAAAATTGTACCCGAACATCGCCGGAATCGCGACGCAGAGCGCGGTCACGGTTGTGATCAGCGCGCCGGAAACACCGGGAGCCATTGAAGCGAGATTGGGCGCGCCGGCTTCTGCGACTCCAGTGAACGCATCCATCACGCCCCAAACTGTGCCGAGCAATCCGAGAAAAGGCGAACCGCTCACCGCCGTTGCCAACAAAATCATTTGCGACTCGAGTTCAAGCGCGGTTTCGCCGACGGCACGTTCCATCGCCGCCGTGACCGCGCCCATTTGCGCCGTTGAAATTTTTTCGGCAATCCCAAGTCGCGCGCGGAATGTTTCGTCTACTTCGGCCGAGCCAAGCAAATGAAACGTCATCTCCTGACAACCGGCGCGATAAACATTGAAAATCGGAGAACCCGGGAAGCGCGCGTTTTTTTCCAACAACCGCAGTGGTTGTCGATCTTGCCGGAACGCGGAGAGGAAACGCGCGTTCTGCTTTCGGGCGAACTGGATCACGCGCAGCTTCGTGATCATGACCGACCAACTGAAGATCGAAACGATCGCGAGGAGCAGGAGAACGAGCTTGCCGGCAATGGTGGCGTGCTCAAATGCAAAGAGCAAACCGCCGGCTGCAATCAATGAAAGCATCTCCGCTTCACCTGCGGAACTATTAGCGGATTCTGACCAAAGCGAAAGGGTTAGTCGCGTGCCGCGATCTTTTTCGGAAACGTCGGCCGCAGTTTCGCGACGATCACGAAGGCGAGGCCAATCGCAATCAGAAAGAAAGAAAAGAACTGACCGCGGGTAAAACCGGCAATCAGGCTCGCGTCCGGCTCGCGGAAATTTTCAACGATGATCCGAAAGATCGCATAGCAAATGAAGAACAGACCAGTCAGAACACCGTTCGGCTGCCGCGTCCGAGTCCGCACGAACAAGAGGATCCCGAACAGAACCATTCCTTCGAAAAAGGCTTCGTAAAGCTGGGATGGATGTCGCGGCGTCAGAATTCCGCGCAGAACTTCCTTCACCTGCGGCTCATGACGCACCGCGGCGACGATCGCCTCCGAAGAGCTAAGAGTCGGATCGATTTGTCTGCATGCAATGATCGCGCGTTCGGCCTCGCCAACGTTTTCGGTCAGTTCTTTCGGAAACTGCATCGCCCACGAGACGTTCGTCGCGCGGCCGTAAAGCTCCCCGTTAATAAAGTTGGCGCATCGCCCGAAAAATAAGCCAATCGGCGCAGTCACGACCAGATTGTCGCCGAGATTGGTCCACGAAATTTTGTGGCGCCATGCATAGTAAAATGTGAACGCGAGCAGACCGAGCATGCCGCCGTGACTCGACATTCCGCCTTCCCACACTCGCAGGATCGACATCGGCGCGCGCAACATCTCCGGCTTGTAGAAAAAAACGTAGCCGAGCCGGCCACCGACGATGACGCCAAAGAGCGCAGCGCCGGTAACGAAGTCGCCCACTTTCGCCACCGGTAAATCGGCGTAGCCGCGCTTCGCCAAACGACGAAACAGCAGGTAACTACAAATGAACGCGAGCACATAAGCCAATCCATACCAGCGCGGACCGACGTTCTCCCACAGTCGAAAAATCAGCGGATTAAGATCGTGAACGTAATAAGCGAGCATTCGTTAAGCGCGGCGCGCGATCACTTTCGGCGATCTGCGCTTGAGTGCGCGAGCGTTTTTCGCAAAAATGGCGCGGTGCGGCTTGTGCGATTTTTCGAGATTTGTTCCGGCGTTCCAACGGCCACGACTTTGCCTCCAGCCGCGCCCGCTTCCGGACCAAGATCGATAATGTAATCCGCTTCTGCGATCACGCTCAGGTTATGCTCGATAACAATCACGGTGTTCCCTTCATCGACTAATCGATGCAGCACCTTGAGCAAAAGATCGACATCAGCCATGTGCAAACCGATCGTTGGCTCTTCTAATAGATACAACGTCGATCCCGGTTTGCGCATTTTTCGAATCCGCTCGTTCTCCGCGCGGCCAACGCCGCGTTTCAATTGCGTCACCAGTTTCAAGCGTTGCGCTTCGCCGCCGCTCAACGTCGGACTCGGCTGGCCGAGTTTCAGATAACCGAGACCAGTTTCGACCAGCAACGAAAGCGGTCGAGCGATTTTCGGATGCACGCCAAAAAAATCAGCGGCTTCCTCGATTGCCATCTCCATCACGTCGCCGATCGACTTTTCGTTGTAGAGCACTTCGAGTGTTTGCGGGTTGTAACGGCGCCCGCCGCAGTCCTCGCACGGCACCAACGCCTCCGGCAAGAAATTCATCTCCAGTTTGATCACGCCCTGGCCCTTGCAACTTTCGCAACGGCCGCCCTCGGCATTGAATGAAAACCGGCTCGCCGAATAACCGCGGACACGCGACACCGGCAACTGAGCGTAGAGATTCCGGATCTCGTCGAAAATTTTGACGTAAGTGCCGGGGGTCGAGCGCGACGTCTTCCCGATCGGCGACTGATCAACTTCGTAAACGGCTTCGATCTCTTCCGTGCCGCTGACAAGCTTGAACAAATCACCGTTGCCACTGCGTTTGCGATTTTCCAATTGCTCGATCACCGCTGGAAGCAGCACGTCGTGAAGCAAGGTCGATTTTCCAGACCCGGAAATTCCGGTGATGACCGAAAGCCGGCCGACCGGGAAACGAACATTGACATCTTTCAAATTGTTCGCCCGCGCGCCGTGGATTTGGATCCAATTCTCGACCGTGCGCAGCGATCGCCGCGATTTTCGGGTCGGGTGACAAAGCGGCGTTCTCAAACATCGGCCGGTCTCAGAAAGCTTGGAGCGTTCGATATCGCGCAACGTTCCAGTGGCAACGACCTCCCCGCCATGCGTTCCCGCGCGCGGGCCAAGATCGATAATGTGATCAGCGCGCCGCATCGTTTCGTCATCGTGCTCGACGATGATGAGTGAATTTCCCTTTTCGCGAAGCGCAGTAAGCGTGTCGAGCAATCGCAAATTGTCGCGGGGATGGAGACCGATCGTCGGTTCGTCCAGAACGTAGAGCACACCGCGCAAATTCGAGCCGAGCTGCGCCGCCAACCGGATTCGCTGCGATTCGCCGCCACTCAAGGTTTTGGCGGAACGCCCAAGTGCCAGATAACCAAGCCCAACGTTTTTCATGAAGCGCAACCGCTGGCGAATCTCGGGAATGAGATCAGCGGTGATGGCTTGTTGTGTCCCATGAAATTTCAGTTTGTCGATCTTGCGAGCAGCTTGGCTCGCCGAAAGATTCGTGAACTGATCAATCGTCTGGCCTTGCACGCGCACATGTCGCGCGACCGCGTTCAAGCGCGAGCCATGACAGCTAGGACATTCGTGCGCTTCGGTCGCATCAATCCATTCCGATTCGCGCTCGGCCGCCAGTTCGTTTTCCAAAACTGAGTCGCTGTTGTCGTCCGCACCGGTTTGAAATTCCTGGTCCCAGATTTCGCCGAATCCGCCGCATTCTTCGCAAGCGCCATGCGGCGAATTAAAAGAAAACAATCGCGGATCCAGTTCTTCAAATGCGCGGCCGCAATTTGGACAACTCATCTCCGTGCTCATGACGATGAGGCGGTTTTTCGAATCGAGAAGGTGCGCCGTGCCGCGTCCGATCTCGAGCGCGCGTTGAGCAAGGTTTCGCGCTTTCGCGATCCGTTTGGCATCGATCACGCCGATGACAACCGCGATGCTGTGTTCTTTGAAACGCTCGAGTCTTCGGAATTGTGCAATCGGAATCAGCGCCCCGTCGACATACAAGGTGTCAAAGGCTTGCCGCTCCGCCCAGCGCGCGACGTCGGTGTGAAATCCTTTCCGTGCTTTGACTACCGGCGCGAGCACCTTGAGTGCGCCTTTTTTCGCCGCCGTCTCGATTTGTTTCACGATCGCGGCCAGACTCTGCTTTTCCACAGGGAAATCGCAGTCCGGGCAAAATTGCCTTCCAGTTTTGGCAAAGAGCAGCCGCAGAAAATGATAAACCTCGGTCACGGTCGCGACGGTCGATTTGCCGCCGCCACGCGTGACGCGTTGCTCAATCGCCACACTCGGCGGCAGCCCGGTGACAAGATCGACATCGGGCTTCTCCAGTTGTTCGACAAATTGCCGCGCATAAGGCGACATGCTGTCGAGAAATCGTCTCTGTCCTTCGGCGAACAAGATATCGAACGCGAGGGTCGATTTACCGGAGCCACTCAAACCCGTGACGACCACCATCCGGTCGCGCGGAATGTCGACGTCGATATTTTTCAGGTTGTGCTCGCGCGCGCCGTGAATACCGATCGCGCCATTGCTGCCGTTAGGGTGGAAACGCGGGGCCGTCTCAGCTGCGCGAGCGAATTCTTCCTCATCAACGTTCGTATACGTCAGTCGCCCTGCCGAACTACGCGACGTAGCGCGCGCACTCGACAGAATTTTCTGCAGAAACCGGCCGGTGTGCGAGTGGTCGATCTTCGCGATTTGTTCGGGCGTGCCAACGCCCACGACGTCACCGCCTTCGTCACCTGCTTCGGGTCCAAGATCGACAATCCAATCGGCGGACTTAATCACTTCGAGATTGTGCTCGATCACGATGATCGAGTTTCCGCGCTCGACCAGGCGCTGAAAAACTTGCAACAGGACCGCGACGTCATCGAAATGCAGTCCAGTGGTCGGTTCGTCGAAAATGAAAAGATTACCCTGCTCGTCATCTTCGCCGTTCTTTCCGGTTTCCGAACCGCCCGCCCGGCTCGGACTCCGGTTTCCGGTTTCGGCGAGATGCCGGATCAGTTTCAAACGCTGCGATTCACCGCCGGAGAGAGTGTTCAGCGGTTGACCGAGCCGCAAATAACCGAGCCCGACTTCATCGAGTACATCCAGCGGCTTGGAGAGAGTCTTTTGTTCGCCGATCTGAACAAAAAATTGGATCGCTTCGCTCACA